>NZ_LHPH01000022.1:0-85254 GCF_001298125.1 Pseudoalteromonas porphyrae
ATACTCCATTCTTCAAAGGTTACCGTCCACAGTTCTACTTCCGTACAACTGACGTAACTGGTGACGTACAGTTACCAGATGGCGTAGAAATGGTAATGCCTGGTGATAACATCAAGATGACTGTAACTCTAATCTCGCCAATCGCGATGGATGAAGGTCTTCGTTTTGCTATCCGTGAAGGTGGCCGTACTGTAGGTGCTGGTGTTGTAGCAACTATCGTAGAGTAATAATTAACGTTTAAGTTAATTGTTAGAAAAAGGTCACTTCGGTGGCCTTTTTTAATGGCTGCGATTTGAGCTGTAAGCTCTAAGTCGTCAGCCGTCAGTGAAAGACAAGCTTCTCTTGACACCTAAGTTAAAATGAGCAAAATTTTGCAGCTGATAGCTGATAGCTGATAGCTGATAGCTGATAGCTGATAGCTGATAGCTGATAGCTGATAGCTGATAGCTGATAGCTGATAGCTTATGGCTTGTTTTTTAACTTTTTCTGGGTGCGTTTTTTCTCTGCTTTTTTAACGTGTTTACTGATCCACTTGGTCATTTTTGCCATTAATGCAGGTGGGAAATTATGACCCATGCCTGTGACTATTTTTAGTTTCGCTTTACGTATTTGCATCGCGGTTAATTTACCCGCGGCAACGGGCATAACTGGGTCTACATTGCCGTGAATGACTAAAGTAGGTGCTTTTATTTTCGGCATTAAATGTTGCCTGCAATCACTTGCGGCAATGGCTGCTAATTGGCGATTGAAACCCCGAGGGTTATACGCACGATCTACCCCTGAAATGGCTTGTTTGCGTAATACTTGCTCATCTTGGGGATAAGCGGGACTGCCGATTCGTTGATTAAGTTTAATATTATACTGAATGGCGCTATTGCGGTTAGGGGACCTAGGGCGATGTTTTACTAGTTGTAGAAATAATTTTAGCCCAGATAATGATAGTTTCAGTTTGCCAGAGCTAGACATGATTGAGGTTAGGCTCAGGACCTTTTTTTTATATTTTGCGGCAATAATTTGTGCAATCATGCCCCCCATAGATGCGCCAACTAGATGGGCTTTTTTTATGTTCAGTGCATCCATTAACTCAATCACATCAGTTGCCATATCATCAAGAGTATACATATTGCTGGATGTCAGTGGCAGACGTTTACTTAACCAAATTTTTAGTAAGCTCGGATCGCCATACTGTTCTAATTGGCTCGAAAGGCCAGTATCGCGATTATCAAACCTGATCACTCTAAAGCCACTATTAACCAAGCCAAAATAGAGTTCTTCAGGCCACACGATGAGCTGCGCCCCTAAGCCCATAATAAGTATAATCGCGGGGGCTGATTTATCTCCTTGGTCTTGGTAGCTAATAGTAATACCACTTTTAATTTTAATCGTGCGCATATTACGTTATGTTGATAGCTTATTTATGGGCTTATATAGACAAGTATAGGCAAAGCTCAGTGATCCTTGATAAATACAAGTATGAATTTTTTATATCTAACAGCCCAAGCCTTTAAATAATTAGCCCTCAGTGTGTTTTCGCATTTCTTCTAGTAAGCTCTCATTGCCCATCATATCGTTTAATACTGACTTCACAGTACTATCAGATGTATTTTGATAGAGTGATAGGATGTGTTGGGCAATCTGTTTACTATATTCATTTTGCGAATCTTGGGCTTGGTAATACTGTGCCAGCAGCCCCTGACCAGCTAAGCGGCGTATATAGTCATTAGAGTCTTGTTTTAATAACGAGGTAAAACGCTCTGCGAGGCGATAGTCAAGTACAGGTGATTGAGTGGTCACTTCTATCGCTTGAATTTTAAACTTATCATCAGTACTATTTTCAGCCAAATCTAAAATGTTATCGACTACTTCAAAATCATATTCAGGCATTTTTGATTTATTCAAAATATACATATTCATTTGTAGTTGGCTTAATGCTGCCAGCCTATCAATATCGGCAAGATTAGGGTTAAGAATTTGTTCCCGTAATTGCGCAGTAACCTTTTTGGCATATTCAGGCTCTGATTTGATACGCAGCTCATAATCTTGTGGCAAGTCTGCATAAAAACCGTATAACGGGTTTTCTTCACGCATTTTTTCTACTTCTTCTTGCTCTTTCTCTACTAACACGGCTAATACTAACTCTTTAAATTCATCCGTATTTTGTACTTTGTTAGCTGTAGGGTTTTGTAAATTCAAGTTTGCTACTTGTCGCTGTAAAGCGCTTATCTTGTTGTGAAGTTCTGTAATAGAAGGCGGACTATCGTGG
This sequence comes from Pseudoalteromonas porphyrae, assembly GCF_001298125.1. Taxonomy (NCBI): domain Bacteria; kingdom Pseudomonadati; phylum Pseudomonadota; class Gammaproteobacteria; order Alteromonadales; family Pseudoalteromonadaceae; genus Pseudoalteromonas; species Pseudoalteromonas porphyrae. The sequence continues at coordinate 2,264 of NZ_LHPH01000022.1, forward strand.
CTATTTTTTGGTAAGTCTTTTACTGATTGTTGTAAAATTTCGGTATCAAGCTGGTGAGCAACAAGGGGGGCAGATTTGAAAAATGCACCATAGCATGAGATTGCAACAGCAATTGAAGCAAGGGCAATAGCAAAAGATCCTTTACTAATTGGCATGTAGGAGACTCCATATTAAAAAGCAATAATCTACCGCTTTTGGGTATTAAAGTCTGTTAAAAGATGTAGAGAAAAAGCCCAGAAAGAGAGTTGCAAATAGTTTTAAATAGATGATTAGCGTAAAGGTACGCCCATAAACTATGGGCGTACCTTTATTAAATTAACGCTTAATGTTTTGCTGCATAGGCTTCGGCTTGTTGCCAAACTCGTAGCGTGTTGCCACTAAGTATTTTTTTAATATCAGTATCGCTGTAACCTCTATTCATTAAACCTTGCACAAGGTTTGGATAGGTTGATACATCCTTTAAACCAATAGGTAATGAGTCACCCACACCGTCATAATCAGAGCCAATACCAACATAATCGATACCAATTAGCTCAACAACGTGATCAATATGATCAAGTACTTGCTCTAAGCTTGCAAATGGGAATGGGTTTTTAGCACGATAAGCGGCATCAAAATCTTTGCTTAATTTAGTGCCTTGTTTTTTCGCTGAATCTTTGGTGTTATTGAGTTTATCGTACCAATTACGTGAGCTTGAAGTGACAAAACTTGAGCCAAAGTTGATTTGAATAACACCACCATTCTTTTTAAGCGCTAATAGCATTTTATCATCCATATTACGCTCAAAACCTGGTGTATATTTACGCAATGATGAATGTGAAGCAATAACCGGTGTTTTAGATAATGCCATTACTTGATAAAACGCATCATCTGAAATGTGTGATACATCGATTAGCATGCCAATGTTATTCATCTCTTTTACTAGCTCTTTACCAAATGGGCTTAAGCCTTTCCATTTACGGCGAATATCATACGACGAGTCAGAAATATGATTGCTTTGTGAATGAGCTAGCGTTATATAGCGCACGCCGCGGTCAAAAAAGTGTTGTAGGTTTTTTAGCTCACCTTCAATCGGAGAGCCATTTTCCATGCCCATCGCCAGCGATATTTTACCTTGCTTAAAGTGTTCTTTAATATCTGTGGTCGAATCTGCAATTGCAAATCTATCAGGTGCACGCTGTGCAATTGCTTCCATACCATCAATTAACTGGTTTGCCAGTTGGTAGCTTTTACCTTTGCCTTCAAACTCTAAATGAGCAGGAATATATATCGACATAAAAGGGGCATTTAAACCGCCTTTAACTGCACGTGGGTAATCAAAATCACCGCCGTCAGTCGCTTGTGTTACATCGGCCCAATTTCGGTGTATACGATACGGTACGTCAATATGGGTATCGATCAATATTGTATCTTTAGCGAGTTTAATTGCCTTGTCGGATGCGGTAATACTTGTAGCTTGTAGGGTATGGCAGGACAAAGCAAGTGAAACGGCAATAACTACTGAGCTTAGTTTTATCATTTTTAATGGCTCTTTGAGTGAAAAAGCCATTGTCTATTTTTGTAACTCGGGTTACAAGTTTACTCGCTAAATTGCACTTCACTTTGAAGGGCTTTAAATTCGCTTTTAGAAATAATGGTCACCGACTCATGTAACTCTGAAAAGAACACCATGGCTTCGCCATTGTGTAGCTGTTTTTTTACCTGACTAACTTTTGCCTCAATACTGTATTCAACATCACCGTAATCGGTGCCTTCGCGCAGCACATAGCTCTCGATTAAATTGTATAGGGTGTCTTTATCTAACTGCTCATGGGGGATGATCATAACGGCTCTTTTTTAACGATCTGGGTAAAGTAGTGTGGCACGACCTGTTCTAACCAATAAATGGGCCTGAATGGGTTTTTACCACTTATAAAGCCAACATGGCCGCCTTTTTCTGAGATGCGCAGCGTAACATGCTCACTCACATCTTGCCTACTGGGCACGGCTTTTATTGACAACATTGGGTCGTCTTTGGCGTGTACAAGTAAGGTAGGCGTTGTTATATGTTTTAAAAAAGGCATGGCGCTAGCTTGCTGGTAGTAATCTTCAGCACCCACAAAGCCGTGTAATGGTGCGGTAAGCTTATCGTCAAATTGCCATAAATCGTTAATACCCATAAGTTGTTCAGGCGTTAAGTTAATTTGTTGCTTGATTTGAGGGAGCTTTCGCTTCATTGATTTTTTCATGCGATCAAGTAAGTACTTTTGATAAATTTTAGCCAAGCTTTTACGAATTACTTGGCATGAAGGCGATAAATCATAAGGGGCCGAAATAACCGCCGCTCCATCGAGTAAGCATTGCTCACCTTGTTCACCTAAATATTTAGCCAGTACATTGCCACCGAGCGAAAAACCCACAGCAACCATTAAACGCTGAGGAAACTGTTGTTTAAGTTGTTTGATAAAAAAGTCGAGATCACCTGTTTCACCACTGTGATAAGCACGTGGCAAACGGTTAACTTGCGTAGAGCAGTTACGAAAATGCATTAAGACAACACTAAAACCCTGCTTTTTTAGTGCTTTCATCATGCCTTTAGCATAAAAGCTATTGATATTGCCTTCGAGGCCGTGCAGCACAATAGCAAGTGGTGCGTTATCGTCTTTAGGAAGTGACCAAGCAAGTTCTAAAAAATCACCGTCGGGAGTATCAAGCTGCTCTAATTGGTAGCGCGTGGTATGAAATGGGCGAAAAAACCGCGGCATAATTGTTTGCACATGGCGGTTGGTCATCCACCAAGCAGGCTTGAATTCTGTAGACATAATTTAAAACTGTTTAGCTAATTGAATCGCTAGTGTAACAAATTTTTAGCAATAAAAAGCCCCTAATCAAATAACTTGATAGGGGCTTTGTGCGTCGTGCTTAATGCTGTTCTGGAATATCTGCATCGTGTATTTTTTTCATAAAGAAATACACAAAGAAAAGGCATAAGCTAATAACTATTCCTAAAAAACCAAATGATAAAAATAGTACTGGGTCGCTAAAAAAATCTCTAAAGAATACGTCCATAACCTGCCTCCTGATGTCTATGGGTTAATCATAGGCCGACTTAGCGGGGGGGGATATGATCCAGATCAAGCTATTTTCCTGATTATAAAAACAGCGGTAAATAAGTTGATATGGATCATGTTTTGAAGGCTGTTAACGCATTAAAAAAGTAGCTAAGGGCCTTTACACCGCTGGTTTTTAAAATAACAAAAAGTTAGATCAATCTAAGTGTGCTTATAAAAATTGTCGGGATAAATCCGCGACCTACATTAACTTTTAAGCTCAGGTATTCATCGTGTGGGTCGTCATTTATGTTTAACTTAGTCTGTAAGCTTTTTAACAACCAGCATGTGTAAATCTGTTTTAGCTAAGAAGAGAATACCTTGGCTTGAGATTAAGTCACCCTCGTTTAGGGATGTAGTTTCTGCATCCGTACCGATTGTTAAGTTATCAGCAACAGCAGCGCCTGAAATAATATAAGTAAAGTTTTCTTGTGCGATTTGCATTGATTCACTTGCTTGTAAATGCACTATTTCCATAACCGTATGACTGTTAAAAGTAGTATGTTGGTTGTTATCACCGCCATAAATACGGGTGACGCCTGATTTGCTGGGGGTGTATGCTTTGTAGTCGGCTGGTTGGCCGTTTTGCTCCGGTAAGGCCCATACCTGTAGCATGCGGTTTTGCTTGTTGTCAGGGTTGATTTCGTTGTGGTTAAAGCCTTCACCACCGGCTCTTTGTACTTGCACATCACCTGCTATTAAATCTTTACCGTGTTCCATCGATCCTTCATGGCTCACTCTGCCTTCAATAATAATTGAAATAACATCGATTTCACTATGTGGGTGCATACCAGAGCTGCCTAATGGATTGTATCGAGCATCAGCAAGGTACACCATGTTACCAAAGCCTTCGAAAGTTTCTGGTTTTTTACGCGCTCCAAAAACCCTGCTATCGGTCACTAAGCGATGCTCTGTAATGCCTGCAAAGCCGCCTAACTTTAATGAATCTCTAGATAATACTTTCATACTTAATACCTTACTGGTGCGTTGAGTTGATGGAATCATTTTAGAGAGATATGATTGTTTGATAAATACGTAGAAATGCAAATTTCTTTTTCAAATTCAACAATAATAGGTGTTTAATTGTCTGACATTGATTTAAACGACATGATGCTATTTATAGCTGTAATCGATGCTGGTAGCTTCACGTTAGCCGCCGAGCGAGTCAATATTCCTAAAGCCAACTTGAGCCGTAAAATAGCAAGGCTAGAAAGTAATTTAGGGGTTACCTTATTAGAGCGTACAACACGCACACAGCACATTACCGAAGTGGGTATGCGTTATTTAGAACATTGCCGACGTATTCAGCAGGAGCTTGAGCTTGCTAAAGTGTCAGTGGCAAAATCACTTGATACAGTCAGTGGTAAGTTAAAAGTGGGGGCATCTGTAGGAATAGGGCATGAAGTACTAAAAGAGAGCTTAGCGCAGTTTATGCGGCTGTATCCTAACGTAAATTTACAGCTGGAATTAATAAACCGTCGCGTAGATTTAATTGAAGAAGGGTTTGATCTCGTGATCAGAATCGGGGATTTAGATGACTCCCGCTTGGTTGCAAAGCGTTTGGGTAAAATCAGTCGTAAACTATATTCAAGCCCGCAGTATTTACAATCGCAGGGTGATATTAAGTCAGTACAGCAGTTAAGTGAATGTGATTTACTATTGATGAGCAGCGCGCAAAAGAGTACTAAGTTGACGTTGTCTGCTGGTAAGCAGCATTATGAATGTAAATTAGAGCCTAAAGCTATCGTTGATGATTTCACATTATTAAAGCAACTCGTTATTGATGGTTTAGGTGTGGCTGTACTTCCTGATTATATGTGTCAAGAAGCGTTAATAAAGTCTGAGTTGGTTTCAGTACTCCCTAATTGGGGGATGGAGACTGTTGATATATTTGCCCTCTACCCAAAGCATCGTTTAGATATCCCTAAAGTACGCGCATTTTTAGAGTTTATTCAAACATTATTTGCGCAAAGGTTAAGTGTATAAATTAATTAAGGCGGCACGTCGCTAAATCAAAAATTAATGCAGAGACATTTACTTGCCATTGAGCTGTGACGATACGGGCACTACAACAACCACTGCTCACTCGGATTTTGGTAAGCGCTCTGCTTGCTAATTTAGCCTAAGTTAAAGTATTTCTTATGATACTTTTACTGCTCCATATAAAACTGCTTAAATGCATCGTAAACAGCAAGGTGTAAAGTCTCGTTATAATCAAGTTGTTCAAAGTAGGTGAAGTTAACTTGCGAAGACGTAGGAAGCTCTTTTTTTAATTTGTTGTAAACTTGTTTGGCACCTTCTTCCATAACCTTACCTTCTTTACCTACTGCCACATAAACAGCTTTGGGTGAATGAGTAGGGCTTACGGGGTTATTTAATAATTTTGCGTCGTTAAACCACATGCTTGGACTGATAATTATATAGCGCGAAAAAAGTTGAGGGTGCTTTAGTAGTATTTCAGTCGCGAGTAGCCCGCCTAAAGATTGGCCAATTAACGTGTTTTCTTGGTTGCTACGATAGGTTTTATTCACTAATGGCTGTAATTCTTTTCCTATGAATTGAATAAATTTTGCAGAGCCACCATGAGTTGGTAGATCGCGTATGTCTAAAGGGTGTGTGCTTGGTGGAGTGTAATCATGCTTTCTATCAATATTGGCTATGCCTACAACAATACTTTTTGGCAACATTTTTAGCGAAGAAAATGAGCCAAATTGAACCAAACCAGCAATATGTATAAAGTCTTCTTCTTTTGAGCCATCTAACAAGTAAATGACAGGGTAAGTTTGTTCGCCATTATGTTTATAGCCTTCTGGTAGATAAACATTTATCTCTCTTTTTTGGCCTAAAATGGAAGATTGAAATGATAGTGTGTCACCAAGTATAAAAGGAGTTTTACTGATCTCGTTGCAAAAAGCATTAAAGTTGATGATAAGTGCTAGCAGTATGAAGGGAATTGTTTTTTTATACTTCATAAGTAATCCTTTTAGTTTTTAATATACGGTTTTTAAGCTGTTCAATATACACACTAAAAACATTCATCGTACAGTTAATTAACTCATGAGAGAGTGATAAAAAAATCATAGAACGTTTTATACCAATCTGGATAGATATGGGGTCTATTTAATTCGTTAAATTGTTCAAATATTTATGCAGATTGGTATTAATTACCGTTTTGGGTTTTAGGCTGCAAAAGGCAAAGCCTACCGCAATTGAGAGTAGTCATGAGCTGGGTCGTGTTTAGCCTGTTGCTTATCAATTTTTAAAGTTTCCTGAATACAACCAAGCAAGGTGATGATTCTACTTGGCTGTGGAATTAACGTTTAAAGCTCAAGTGTTTGCCAAATACATCTCAATATTATGCGGCGCTGCCTGTTTTGCTAAATCCATGCAATTAACCGCATCAATCAATATTTGCTGCTGTTGTTTTTCAAGCTTTAGTTCGGCGCTGAGTAGTTCTTTGCGAATACAAGCGTAGCCGCTGATGGTGGCTTGATTCGCTTTTAGGTGGGCGCGGGCGGTGCGTAGCGGGCACATTACGTTTTGATCAAAATCGCTAATGGTGGCCACTAAAATATCGAGTTGGTTGCTATTAATTTTTAATCCTAGCGAATCTAAATAATGCAGCAATAAACACAGGTTGACGTTTTTACCTTGCTGGTTTTGTAGTGCCAGCAAGGTTTTTTGGTTGTCGCATTGCTCATAAAAAGCGCAGGAGAATTGCCAAAAATTATCGCTATTGAGCAAATTCATCGGCAAACGCTTGTTCTTTTTCTTCCATTTCTTCGAGCGCCATTAATAGCGCTTCTTCAACGTCGTTTAACTTAGGTGTAAGGGTGGCTTGTTTAGCTAGTAGCTCTTTTAGCTTTGCCTTATTGTCATCGCTGTAAAGTTCGTTATCGCCGAGTGCTTCTTCAACTTCAGCTAGCTCTGCGGTGTATTTGTCGAGTTGCTTTTCGAGCTTTTCGATTTGCTTTTTAAGTGGCTGCGTGGCTTTTCTAAACTCCGCTTCTAAGCGCTTTTGCTCTTTACGGTTAACACCTGAGTTGGCTTTTGGCTCATCGTCAGGTTGTGTTGCTTTAGCTGCTTCTTTATTGGCATTGAGTAACCATTGGTAATAGTCATCGAGTTCGTAACCAAATTGCGTTACTTCGCCGTTATCTACTAGGTAAAACTCGTCAGCGGTATTTTTAAGCATATGACGGTCATGCGATACCGTCACCATAGCGCCTTCAAATCCTTGCAATGCCATGACCAATGCATGACGCATTTCTAAATCAAGGTGGTTGGTTGGCTCATCCAGTAATAATAGATTAGGTTTTTGATACACCAACATAGCGAGTACTAAACGGGCTTTTTCGCCACCAGAAAACGGTGCTACAGGCTCAAGCGCTTTATCACCAATAAAAGCAAAACCGCCTAAAAAGTCGCGCAGTGATTGCTCGGTGGCTTTAGGGTTTAAGCGCTGTAAATGGGTAATTGCGCTGGCTTTTAAATCTAACGATTCCAACTGATGCTGGGCAAAGTAGCCAATATTTAAACCCTGATGCTGAAACACTTCACCTGCTTGTGGCTGCAAATCGCCAGAGAGTAATTTGATCAGTGTAGATTTACCCGCGCCATTACGGCCAAGTAGAGCAATGCGACTGCCCGGCACTAAGTTAAGCTTAATACTATTTAAAATGGTGACATCGCCATAACCTGCTTGGGCTTTATCAAGCGTCATTAATGGGTTTGGTAGCGCGGTTGGTTCAGCAAACTCAAAATCAAAAGGCGAGTCAGCATGTGCTGGGGCGAGCTTTTCCATACGCTCAAGGGCTTTAACACGGCTCTGCGCTTGCTTGGCTTTACTGGCCTTTGCTTTAAAGCGGGTAATAAATTGTTCAAGGTGAGCTATTTGATCTTGTTGCTTTTCGAACATTGCTTGCTGTTGTAATAGGCGTTCAGCTTTTTGACGCTCAAACTGCGAGTAGTTGCCTTTGTATACATTGATTTTTTGTTTGTCGATATGCCAAATCTGATCAACGACAGCATCTAAAAATTCGCGGTCATGAGATATCAATACCAGCGTGCCGGTATACGCGCGTAAAAAGCGCTCCAGCCAATACACTGCATCTAAATCTAAGTGGTTTGTTGGTTCATCTAGTAGTAATAAGTCGGCATCACGAATAAGCGCCTGTGCAAGGTTTAAGCGCATACGCCAACCACCAGAGAAGTCACTAACAGGGTTTTCAATCTGGTTATTGGCAAAGCCTAAGCCATGCAGTAGTTCGCCTGCTTTGGCTTCGATGCTATAGCCTTTAATATGTTCAAGTTGGATATGAACTTTGGCTTGGGTATCACCATCATCATTTTGTTCTGCTTCACGCAGGGCAATGCGCAAGGTGTAATACTCCGGGTGGCCTTGTAATACATAGTCAATTGCGCTGATATCAAGCGCAGGTGTTTCTTGTTTTACTGATGCGATAGACCAATCTTTTGGAATACTACAATTACCGGCGTCCAGCTGCAGCTCAGATTTTAATAAACTAAATAGCGTTGATTTACCGCAACCATTTGCGCCAACTAGGCCAACTTTATGTTCTGGAAATAACGTCGCTGATGCGTCTTTGAGCAGTGCTTTACCGCCACGTAATAGTTCTATTTCTGAAATTTGGATCATGAATACGTTACTTTACTGTGCCCTGATTGAATTGCCTACATCATAGCACGGATCGACTTATGGTTATCAATCGTATCACCTTGGTAGATATTAGGATAAAATGATGACAGTTAAAACTGTGGGGAAGTGCTGTGAAACAGAAAAAACGATTTATTGCTGGTGCAACATGTCCTGAATGTAAAACCATGGATATGATGATGCTTTATAAAGAGCATGATGTAGAAAAAGTTGAGTGTGTGCAGTGTGGTCACAAGATGACTCAGCCAGAGCAGGCAGTTCAGGCATCAACACGCCAATTTGAACAAGTTATTGGCGTGTTTAAGCCAGGTGATTGATCACCTCTGCGCTTTTAATAGTGCGGTGGTGGTGGCTCTGGGGTATCAGACATCATCATTGACGATGATTGTGATTCTTTGATTTTTTCAGCCAGTAGCTCTGTTTGGCGTTTCATTTTTGCCAATAGCTGCTGGTGAACTTTTATTTCATCATTTAAAATTTCAATCGTTTCATCTTGAAAGGCGACTTTAGCCTCAAGTTCCATTAAGCGATGTTCAATTGTGTTCATTTTGTTCTCGTATAGTAAAACGCTCAGCGATTCCGCTTGAACTCTCGGTTAACAACGCTGTGCCGTTGTCAGTAAAAGCAACATCCAAAACCACCGCCGACTTAGGCTTGCTGCCTTCGCGTGGGGTTACATGCCAACTCTGAATTTTTTCACCGTCTGATAATTGCCATAAATCAACCAAGCGATTTGGCGAGCCTGTTACCAGCAGTGTGCCTTGTTCATTAAAGCGAGCTGTAGTGAAAATTTTCTGTCGAGCAATATACGCCAGTTTACTAACAAGATCACCTGTTGTCAGCTGCCATACACGTGCTTGTGCCATACTGTCGGCGGTAAATGCATAGCGCCCTTGCGGGTCGAGTGTGACATGGGTAACACGGTTGGGGTGATTAAAACGATGAATAACTTGCCCGGTACGGGTATCCCAAAAATAGGCAACGTAATCATTCGAGCCACTCAACGCAAAACGGCCATTAGGAGCAAGATCAACCACATTAATTTTTTCTTGGTGACCAAGGAACTCAATGCGCCTGCCGGTCTCTAAGTTGAGGTAAACAACAACATTGTCGCTGCGGCCATATAAAACACTGCGCCCTTGGTTGCTGATAGCAATATCGCGAATGGTGGCCGTTTTGATTTTGTAATAACCGGTATTGGCGCCAGTGGCGATATCCCACACTGCGAAGGTGGTTTTTTCTGCGGTAACAGCGTGGCTATTATCGTATGAAATAGCCACTGTATGCACTAGGCTATCTTGGTCTTGCTGTTGAAACCACTGGTATTTGAGTACCTGCTGTTGATTATCCCATAGGGCGACCCCATGGTGTATAGATGAAATCAGGCTATATGTACCATCGTGAGAAATGGCAGAGGCAAACGCACCTTTAGCGGCATGCTCGTAGCTGGCCGTTGCTTGGTTTTTTTGCTCTGAGCAAGCGATTAATAAAATACAACTCAGAAGATACAAAAAAGTACGAAATATCGACATATTACAGGTATTTCCCCTTAACTCTTAGTGATTGAGAGGTTAGACTAGGTACGTTAAAAGCCTAGGCAGTTTATCTAATCACCAATATGATGACAGGTGGTCTGCGTATGGTAATTAGATAAGCAGCCTATCATGTAGGCCGTTAATCTTTAACTAGTAATAATACAATAAATGACATCTGCAAAGTTTGTCGGAGATTTAAAATGAAAAAGACGATTAAATTGTCATTGATTGCAGCGTCAGTTTTAGCGCTTACTGCTTGTAATCAAGAAGCAAAACAAGAACAAGCACCAGTAACGCTTGATACAGAAGCACAACAACAAGCATACGGTATTGGTGCGTCAGTTGGTAACTTTTTAAATAAAGATCTTGCTGATAAAACTGAGTTAGGCATTGAGCTTGATCAAGCACTATTAATTCGCGGCTTTAAAGACGCGCTTGCTGGTGAAGCAAAAATTGACGAAGAAAAAATTCGTGAAGTATTAACTGCGCTAGATACATCTGTGCGCACTAAGCAAGAAGCACATGCAAAAGTAGAAGCTGAAAAAAGCCAAGCGGCAGGCATTAAATTCTTAGCTGACAATGCGGCGAAAGCTGGTGTGACAGTTACTGAGTCTGGTTTACAGTACGAAGTACTAACAGCCGGCGAAGGCGAAAAGCCAGTTGCAACAGATGTTGTTAAAGTGCATTACAAAGGTACTTTATTAGACGGAACTGAGTTTGATAGTTCTTATTCACGTAATGAACCAACTACGTTCCCTCTAAATCGCGTAATTCCAGGTTGGACTGAAGGTTTGCAACTTATGCCTGTAGGCGCTAAGTACAAATTTACTATCCCAGCAGACCTTGCATATGGCGATCGTGACCTAGGTAAAATCCCAGCTAACTCAACACTTGTTTTTGAAGTAGAACTACTTGAAATTCAAGATGAAGAGCAAGCTGCCGCTGCTGAGTAATTTTTAGCACGCAATACTTAGCACGCAATAAAAAAGGGACCAATTGGTTCCTTTTTTATTTTCTCCCCATAATTAGGCGATAACGCAGTATAAATGGCAAACATGGGCTGCCCAAAGGGTTCTTCCTAGGGGCGATTAACTCTTTGTTGCCTACATGGAGGTAGGTAAGGAGCGTGAGCAGGACGCGGAAGCTTTGCTCGATTTTTACTTAGCCTGCTAGGTTACAAACCTCGCGCCGCGATTAAATTGCCCTTAGATTGAACAAGTTTCAATCCACAAAGGTCAACACGCCCTGGGGGATGTTAATCAGTATGATTAGAATACAAGTTGTCGATTAGTTCATCTTCTAACTCAAAGCGTAGCTCTAACGCTTCGCCTAATTTTGACAAGTCTTTATCAAAATCATTTAGTAGATCATTTTTATTCACTTCAGCATATTTATCGTTAAAGTCTAGCGCCGTATCTGTTGTTTCTGAAATACGCGGGTAAAGTTCACTCGCTAGCTGTTGGCTTTTTGGGCCTTTTTGTTCACATGCTTTGGCGATGTTATCGTAAATTTCAAAATGACCAGCAGACAAGTAGTCCATCAGAATTTGGCAAAAGCTTTGAATTTGTAATTGATCTGGCAAAGCCTGATCTTTTTTATCGTAAGGTGAAAAGCCAGCAATTCGACAATACAGAACCAGTAGCTCTTGGCGTTCAGCTAGCCATTTATCGATAACAGTGTGACTACCACCCCATTTTTTTTGAGCTTTCTCTAAACGCGTCAGCATTATCATTCTCCTTAGCTGGGTTGGTTTTCTTTATTCTTTACATAACAATGAAATATGAAGCAAAAATCAACACATTTTTTATTTATTCAGTAACTGAATCTAAACAGAATTGTATATAAGCAGTTTTTCATACTAGATTGCAAGCTATTTGGCTTATTTCAGGCAAGAAAAAACCACCATAAATGGTGGTTTAATTCTTTTTTCCATGACTTGTTTAAACAAGCTTTCTTTTTATTATGGGAAGATTTTTATTATTGTTTTTATGTAATTTTTATTGTTGTTATTGTTAACGCGGAACAAGTTATACCAAGCTTTTATTGATGTTGCAAACTTATTAATAAAAATAATTAAATGTTATTGTTTGTTGCGTGTTTTTTGCGCGCCGAATAAAAGTGTTGATCTGTATCTATCTGAGTGCGTTTTACTATCATTGCGATAGAGAGCCGCTCAATATGGTGATACAATCTGCGCAATATCTACAAGCTTTAGGATCCTTAACGCTATGAGCGAATTAAAAAACGACCGTTATTTACGTGCACTACAAAAGCAACCAGTTGATGTAACTCCGGTATGGATGATGCGCCAAGCAGGGCGTTATTTACCAGAATACCGCGCTACACGTGCACAAGCGGGCGATTTTATGAGCCTGTGTAGAAATGCAGAACTTGCTTGCGAAGTAACGTTACAGCCACTGCGTCGTTATCCGTTAGATGCGGCTATATTATTCAGCGATATCTTAACGATCCCTGATGCTATGGGTCTAGGTTTGTACTTTGAAACTGGCGAAGGTCCTAAATTTGAACGCCCAATTTCATCATTAGCAGACGTTAAAAAAATTCCAAAGCTAGACCCGACCGACGAGCTAGGCTACGTAATGAATGCCGTTAGCACTATTCGTCGTGAATTAAAGGGTGAAGTTCCACTTATTGGTTTCTCTGGCTCGCCATGGACACTTGCAACTTACATGGTTGAAGGCGGTAGCAGTAAAGTATTTGGTAAAATTAAAAAAATGGCGTTTGCTGAGCCACAAACATTGCACTTATTGCTTGATAAGCTTGCTGATTCTGTAATTGATTACCTAAACGCGCAAGTTAAAGCGGGTGCACAATCATTAATGGTATTTGATTCATGGGGTGGTGTATTAAGCCCGCGTGATTACAACGAGTTCTCATTGCAATATATGCACAAAATTGTTGATGGTTTAATTCGTGAATACGATGGCCGTAAAGTGCCTGTAACGCTGTTTACTAAAAACGGTGGTCAATGGATTGAAGCAATCGCTGCAACAGGCTGTGACGCTATCGGCCTTGATTGGACGATTAATATTAGTGATGCAAAGCGTCGTGTTGGCGATAAAGTGGCACTACAGGGCAACATGGACCCATCTATGCTGCATGGTACACCAGAGCGTATCCGCCAAGAAGTGGGCACCATATTAGAAGATTTTGGTACAGGTAATGGCCACGTATTTAACTTAGGCCACGGTATTACACCGGATGTAGATCCTGAGAACGCAGGTGTATTTATTAATGCAGTACATGAGCTAAGTGCTCAATATCATAAGTAATAGCAAACGTAACAGCAGCTGTTATTGATAATCAAAAAAGCCCGCTTAGTAATAAGCGGGCTTTTTGTTGCTTAGCTGTTTACTTAAACAAGCGATTTAAGCCATTTAATGCCGCAACACGGTAGGCTTCAGCCATCGTTGGGTAATTAAACGTGGTATTTACGAAGTAGTCGATGGTGTTGCCACCATTTTTTTGTTCCATAATTGCTTGGCCAATGTGAACAATCTCAGAGGCACGCTCACCAAAGCAATGCACACCGAGTACTTCTTTCGTTTCGGTATGGAATAAAATCTTTAAACTACCCACTTCAGTACCCGCAATTTGCGCCCGTGCCAAATGTTTGAATTGCGCACGGCCTACTTCATACGGAATTTTAGCTGCGGTTAGCTCTTGCTCTGTTTTACCTACAGAGCTCATTTCAGGAATGGTATAAATACCCGCTGGAATATCAATAATCAGTTTTTCATCACAGTTACCACAGGCAATTGCATCAGCAGCAATGCGGCCTTGATCAAACGCAGCACTGGCAAGGCTTGGGTAACCAATAACATCGCCAACTGCATAAATATTGTCAATGTCAGTTTGATAGGTCTCGTTTACTTTTAATTGACCGCGGCTATCAGCTTTTAAGCCAACCGCTTCGAGGTTTAATGTATCAGTGTTACCAGTACGACCATTGGCAAATAAAATACAGTCAGCTTTAACACGCTTACCTGATTTTAAATGCATGATCACGCAATCATCACGGGTTTCAATACGATCAAATTCTTCGTTATGGCGAATAACAATACCACTGTTCCAAAAGTGGTAGCTTAGTGCATCTGAAATTTCAGCATCCATAAAAGCAAGCAAGCGATCACGGGTATTTACTAAATCAACCTTTGCGCCGAGGCCTTTAAAAATAGAGGCATACTCACAGCCGATCACACCGGCGCCATAAATAAGAACACGATGAGGGTCATGCTCAAGCCCTAAAATCGTATCACTTTCGTAAATACGAGAATGGGTAAAGTCGACTTCTGGTGGGCGATAAGGGCGTGAACCGGTCGCAATAACAATTGTTTTGGCTGTTAGTCGCTCAGTGGAACCATCAAGGCGTTTAATCTCAATGGTGTGCTTGTCAACAAAGCTCGCATCACCTTGAAACATATGAATACGGTTACGATCGTAAAAGCTACTGCGTAAATTAGACTGCTTAGAAATAACCGAACTGGCATGGCGCAAAATATCGGGGAATGTTAAACGAGTAGGGCGCTCTCCTACATTAAATAACGGGTTTGCTTTGTACTCAATATAGCGGCTCACAGAGTGGCGCAGGGCTTTTGATGGAATGGTCCCCCAATGCACACAACCGCCACCAACGGCTTCTTGGCGTTCAATAACGGCCACTTTTTTGTTACTTTTAGACAGGTTCATGGCGGTACCTTCACCGCCAGGACCTGTGCCTATAATGATCGCATCATATTGAAATGATGGTTGTTCTTGCTTTACTTGTTGTTTGGCCACAGCCACTCCTACATTAACTAAAAGAGGCTTTTAATAACCTCGCATTCAGTGCTAGCCAAGCCTGCTTTTGGGTTTCCCAAGCGGCTTCAAGCTCATGGTATTGTGTAATTAAAGCTGATTTTTCGCATTGTTGCAGCATGTTATTCTTTTTAACTTCTAATACCTGTTTTTTCAGGGCACAAAAGTGTTGTAGCTTTTTCAGCAATAAATCATATTCTTGCTGCAATAATGTAAGCTTATCTTGCGCTAAAGGCAATTTTGCCAAGCGATTTTGAGTTTTATTCATTAATGTTTCGGCTTTTGCTTTCTCAATACGCTCAATTGGTGTCCGTTTTAGCTTTTTAGCCAAGCCAATAGCTGCAAATGAGCGGATCATCCATTTTGTTGGATCATAATGAAACCATCTAATACCGTTGCGGTAATCGCTCGCAAAAATATGATGGAAGTTATGGTAGCCTTCACCATACGTAAATAATGCTAAAAAGCCATTATCACGTGCGGTGTTTTTTTCAGTATAAGGGCGAGAGCCCCAAATGTGCGCGACCGAGTTGATAAAAAAAGTAAAATGTTGGCTTAACACCAAGCGTAGCAAGCCAGCCAAGAGCAGCATACCTATTACATCGCCAACCAATAAACCCAGCGCTAGCGGAATACCAATATTAGTGGCTAATACGAGTTTTAAATAATGACGGTGTTGCCACATTACAATTTTGTTGCGCTGCAAGTCTCGACAGTTACTGTAATCACCATAACTATCGCCTTGGTAATCGCGCAGCATCCAACCAATGTGGCTATACCAAAAACCGTTGGTTGCAGCGTAAGGATCTTTAACTGGGTCATCAACTTGACCATGATGTACACGATGGTCGCTACTCCAGTGCAGGGCACTATTTTGTAATGCAAATGCACCACCGATAGCAAAAATCATCTCAACAGCAGGGTGAGCATCGTAGGTTTTATGTGCCCAAAGGCGGTGATAGCCCGCGGTGATCGACATCCCGGCGTAAAACATACACGCCACAAATGCGATCCAGTGCGCACTGGTAAATCCATAGCTTATACCATACCAAGGAACAAGCGTTGCGGCAGCCAAAAAAGTAAGGCTAAAGAACAGGACGTTAGTCCAAATAATCGGTGGTTTATTCATCTTTATAAATCTGAGCGTACACTTGTAAGCTAAAATAATATTTCATTCTCTCGCCGTCAAGTATTAGACTGGGGAATTGAGATAAAAATCACCATAATTTGATTTAAAATAAATCAGGAGTAGTGTATGTCGGGTGTTCGTGCGCAACAGAAGCAAAAAACACGACAAGCTTTAATTGAGGCGGCATTTAACCAATTAAGTGCCGAACATAGCTTTTCGAATTTAAGTTTACGCGAAGTTGCCCGCGAAGCTGGTATAGCCCCCACCTCATTTTATCGCCATTTTAAAGATATGAATGAACTTGGCTTAACCATGGTTGACGAAGCCGGTTTAACATTGCGCCAACTTATGCGTCAAGCACGCCGACGTATTGCCAGCGGCAATAATAGTATTATCAGCACCTCAGTCATTACCTTTATGGAGTTTATCGACAACTCCAGTAACCAGTTTAGACTACTATTGCGAGAACGCTCAGGAACATCCAAAGCATTTAGGGCCGCAGTTGCTCGTGAAATTAAACATTTTATTCTAGAGCTTGCGCATTATCTTGAAAGCGAAACCCCCTGCGATGCAACTCAAGCTTATATTCAAGCAGAGGCCATGGTAACACTGGTATTTAATGCCGGCGCTGAAGCACTAGACATAGACGCACAGCAGCGCGAAGAGCTTGTAGAGCGAGTCATCTGGCAGTTACGCTATATTACCCGAGGCGCGAGTAACTATGTGCGCGAAACTCATAAAGCGATTGAACCAACAATCTAGTTTTTGTGAGAAAAAACCCGAAGAGCTAATATAAGCACCAACCTTGAGGGTCGGTAAGTAATTTAAACACTATTATCGACTAATTTTTATTTATTTATGTTTTAATGTCATTTTTTAGCATAAATAAACCTTTTAATGTCGTTTTTAATTCCTTTTAAAGAAAAAATTATGCTTGCATGCACCTCTGTGGAGTGTTAAAAATACAGCTAATTAAACACACATTTAGTAAAAGTAGATGCAAAATACACACTTAATTACACTAAAACTAAACCTCTTACTGCTAACGTATGTGAGCGGGGATTAGTGTATTTGCATTGAATAATACATTAAAAAAACCCCGCATCAAGCGGGGTTTTTTTATCTCGCAACGTGGGTCGTTGAACACTGAGGGCAGATTATGCAAGATCAAGATAAAGTATGGATTTTCGACACCACCTTACGCGATGGTGAGCAGGCGCTTAAGGCAAGTCTTACTGAAGAAGACAAAATTCAACTGGCGCACACCATTAGCCGCTTAAATGTAGATGTAATGGAAGTGGGTTTTCCGGTTTCAAGCCCTGCGGACTTTCGTTCAGTGCAACGCATTGCAACAGAAGTAAAAGGCCCGATTATTTGTGGTTTAGCCCGCTCTGTTGCCAAAGACATTGAAGCCTGTGGCGAAGCACTTCGCACAGCACAACAAAGTCGCATTCATACTTTTATTGCTACCAGCCCTTTGCATTTAGAGCACAAATTACGCATGAGTTTAGATGATGCGACGGCTATGGCGGTTAAATCAATCAAGCTTGCCCGTAATTATACGGATGATGTGGAATTTTCCTGTGAAGACGCAGGCCGTACACCGCATTGGGATTTATGCCGCATTGTAGAGCAAGCAATTAATGCTGGTGCATCAACCATCAACTTGCCTGATACCGTAGGGTATGTAACGCCAGATGAATATGCTGCCATGATCCGCCACTTGTTAAATAACGTGCCTAATATTGATAAAGCCCGTTTAAGTGTGCACTGTCATAATGACCTAGGTTTAGCGGTTGCTAACTCAATTGCCGCAGTGCAAGCCGGTGCGCGCCAAATCGAATGTACGATTAATGGCATTGGTGAACGTGCGGGTAACTGCTCGCTTGAAGAAGTGGCGATGATTATGCAGATGCGTAAAGATCACCTAAAAGTGCATACAGATATTCGCAGTGAAGAAATTTACCGCGCATCACGTCAGGTGGCAAAAATTTGTAATATGCCAGTACAGCCTAATAAAGCGATTGTGGGCGAAAATGCTTTTGCGCATAGCTCTGGCATCCACCAAGACGGTGTATTAAAAGCGCAAAATACCTATGAGATTATGTCGCCAGAAAGCGTAGGTGTACCAAACAACCAATTAAATATGACTTCACGCTCAGGTCGCCACGTTATAGAGCATCGCTTAGAAGAGTTGGGTTATCAAAAAACCGATTACGACATGAACAGTCTATATGACAGCTTTGTGGCACTTGCCGATCAAAAAGGCACCGTGTACGACTATGATCTTGAAGCGATGATTTACTTTAATCAAATCAGCGATAAAGACGAAAAGTACCAATTGGAATTTGTTAACTCTACCTCTAACTCACAGTCAGTGGCGAGCTCAACTATTGGCATGACAATCGCAGGTGAATCTAAGCAAGAAGCAGCTACGGGTAATGGCCCTGTTGAGGCCTCATTTTTAGCGATTGAGCGCTTAACGGGCATGGCAGTGGAAATGATTGAATACAATTTAGAAGCAACCGGCGAAGGTGCAAGCTCACTAGGGCAAGTAAATATTATCGCAAAATACGATGGTCGCCCTTACCACGGCGCCGGTATAGCAGCGGATGTAGTTGAAGCGTCTGTACGCGCTATGATCCGCGTTTATAACTTAATTTATCGTGCACAAAAAGTGTCTGATTTAAAACAACAAAGGAAAGCAGGATGAGTCAAACGAATTATAGCATCGCAGTATTAGCTGGCGACGGTATCGGCCCAGAAGTGATGGCAGCAGCAGAGCAAGTGCTTGATGCCGTAAGCAGTAAGTTTGGCTTTACCTTAACTCGTCATCCTCATGCTATTGGCGGTGCTGCTATTGATGAATTTGGTAAAGCATTACCAGAGACAACGCTCGCTGCCTGCGAAAATGCAGACGCTATTTTATTTGGTTCAGTCGGTGGCCCTAAATGGGAGCATTTACCGGCGGATGAGCAGCCAGAGCGCGCATCGCTTTTACCACTGCGTAAACATTTTGGCTTGTTTTGTAATTTACGCCCCGCGCAGTTATTACCTGCGTTGAGTGCAGCGTCACCACTACGAGCCGATATTAGCGAGCAAGGTTTTGATATTTTATGTGTGCGTGAGCTCACAGGGGGTATTTATTTTGGCGAAAAAGGCCGCAGTGGCGAAGGCGAAAATGAAGCCGCATTTGATACGCAAACCTATTCACGCAAAGAAATTGAACGAATTGCGCGTTTTGCGTTTGAAGCAGCAAAATTGCGTAACAATCATGTCACGTCGGTAGATAAAGCCAACGTACTTGCATCAA
Source organism: Pseudoalteromonas porphyrae (assembly GCF_001298125.1). NCBI lineage: Bacteria > Pseudomonadati > Pseudomonadota > Gammaproteobacteria > Alteromonadales > Pseudoalteromonadaceae > Pseudoalteromonas > Pseudoalteromonas porphyrae. The sequence continues at coordinate 21,825 of NZ_LHPH01000022.1, forward strand.
GCGTGTTATGGCGTGAAGTTGTCACCGAAGTCAGTAAAGACTATCCAGAAGTGAACCTTGATTACATTTACGTTGATAATGCTGCTATGCAGTTAGTTAAGCAGCCAAGTCAGTTTGACGTATTGCTATGCGACAATTTATTTGGTGATATTTTGTCAGACGAATGCGCAATGATCACCGGCTCTATGGGCTTATTACCGTCAGCAAGTTTAAATCAGTCTGGTTTTGGTATGTATGAACCGGCTGGTGGCTCAGCACCAGATATTGCAGGTAAAGGGATTGCTAATCCAATAGCGCAAATTTTAAGTGCCGCTTTAATGCTACGTTACTCGCTAGGCCAAGATGAAGCTGCGCGCAGTATTGAAAAAGCAGTTGCCGAAGCTGTAGAAGCCGGTGTAGGCACACCCGATATCTACCCGAACGCAGGTTATACAACGCAAGACGTTGCCGCTGCGATTGTGGCTCGAATTTAAATTAATTATGCTCGTGGCAACCGTCACGTCGCGAGCTAAACCGAATTAGGGAATGAGCAAGTGGCCCAAACGTTATACGATAAAATCTGGCAAGCACATGTTGTTGCTAGTATTAATGAGCAAACCGACTTACTTTATATTGACCGCCATTTAGTGCACGAAGTCACGTCGCCGCAAGCATTTGCAGGCCTACGTGAAAAAAACCGTAAAGTACGTTGCCCTGAAAAAACCATCGCGACGATGGATCATAATGTATCGACCAAAAGTCGCTCATTAGATGCCGCAAGCGAAGTATCAAAAAATCAATTAATGGCGCTCGATGCCAACTGTAAAGAATTTGGCATTACGCTTTATGATTTAAACTCAATTAACCAAGGCATAGTACATGTCATGGGGCCTGAGCAAGGGATCACTTTACCAGGCACAACCATAGTCTGTGGCGATAGCCATACTTCAACGCACGGTGCATTTGGTGCTCTTGCTCACGGCATTGGTACTTCTGAGGTTGAGCACGTCTTAGCAACGCAAACCTTGCAACAGAAAAAAGCCAAATCGCTGAAAATCCAAATTAACGGCGTGTTGCGCCCAACTGTGACGGCAAAAGACTTGATCATGGCGGTTATTGGTAAATTAGGCACAGCCGGTGGTACGGGTTATGTAGCAGAGTTTTGTGGCGAAGGCATTGAAGCACTGTCAATGGAAGCGCGTATGACGTTGTGTAATATGAGCATTGAAATGGGTGCTAAAGCGGGTTTAATCGCGTCAGACCAAATTACATATGATTACTTAAAAGGTCGCCCATTTGCACCAAAAGAAGCTGAGTTTGATGCAGCCGTTGCGTACTGGGAAACCTTAAAAACAGATGAAGGCGCACAGTTTGATTTAGACGTTGAGCTAGAGGCAAGTACTATTCAGCCGCAAATTACCTGGGGCACCAGCCCAGAGCAAGTAATTGGTGTTGATGAGTGCATTCCTGATCCAGATAAAGAACCAGATTTAATTAAAGCCGATGCTATCCGCAGTGCCCTTAAATACATGGATTTAAAAGCAGGTGATAAATTGTCATCAGCCTCGGTAGACACTGTATTTATTGGTTCATGTACCAATAGCCGCATTGAAGATTTACGCGCCGCAGCACACATTGTTGAAGGTAAGCAAGTTGCAGCCGGTGTTGAAGCGTTAATTGTACCTGGCTCTGGCCTTGTTAAAAAGCAAGCTGAAGATGAAGGCCTAGCTGATATTTTTAAAGCAGCGGGTTTTGAGTGGCGCGAGCCAGGTTGTTCAATGTGTTTAGCGATGAACGATGACCGTTTAGGTGCAGGAAAACGCTGTGCATCTACGTCTAACCGTAACTTTGAAGGTCGCCAAGGCCGTGGTGGGCGTACGCACTTAGTGAGTCCTGCAATGGCCGCAGCGGCAGCCATTCATGGTCGCTTTGTTGATATTAGAGGAGAAGCCTAATGAGCATTTTTTTTAGTGGCTTAATGGCCCCACTTGATAAAAACAACGTCGATACTGACCAAATCATTCCAAAGCAGTTTTTAACGTCAACCAGTCGTGATGGCTTTGATGCTGCCTTGTTTTATGATTGGCGTTATTTAGATAATGACGAGCCAAACCCTGAGTTTATTTTAAATCGTGCGTGTTACCAAGGCGCACAAATATTACTAACTCGCGATAACTTTGGCTGTGGTTCATCACGCGAACACGCGCCATGGGCACTTAAGCAATATGGTTTTGAAGTGATTTTGGCGGAAAGCTTTGCCGATATATTCTTTAATAATTGCGGCAATAACCAAATGCTCGCCATTGCATTGCCAGCGCAAACATTGGAAGACTTATTTGTACTGAGTGAAAAGCACGACGATATTCATATCGACATCGATCTTGAAAATCAAACGCTTACCAGTAACAAGTTTGCACCAATTAGCTTTGATATTCGCAAAGACGTAAAAGAACGCTTATTAAGTGGCTTAGATTTTATCGGCGTGACCGAAACCCTAAACCCACAAATCGACGCCTTTGAAGCTAAGCTTAACGCCGAGCGCCCTTGGCAGTAGTGGTTTAAAAGTTATTAAACAATGAACGCGGCGAAAGTCGCGTTTTTTGTGAGTCAAGGAATTAATTTACAGCATTACATTTTTTTATTTTATGGGTACAATCCACAATATACTAATGATAAAAATCAGGTGAATTACGTGAATTGTAAGTTGCAAAGAAATTTTTGGGCGCTTTTAGTCGCTGCTTTAATGATTGCTGGGTGTGGTGGTAGTGGAGGTGGCGCAGAAACTCCCGTTGAGCAGCCATTAACGGTTTCAATAGATGGTCCAGATAGTGTATCGGAGGATGACGGGTTTACCTTACAAGCCAATATAAATAAAAGTGGTACTGATGTTGTGGTGCATTGGTATGACTCTGGAAGAAGCCTCATCAGTGAAGAGGCTACATTGAACATAGAGCCATTCGATGTAACAGAGGATACCTCTGCGGTGTATAAATTGTACGTTGCTCATAATGGGCAAGAAGTTGAGATTGAACATACAATTGAGGTAAAACACCGTATTAATGTTGAAAAGAAACCAAAAGATGCAGCAAAAACAGTTTTGTTAATACAAAATTTGTTACTAGAAGAAGCGCAAACTTTTAGTAATCAGCTATTAGCGAAGCTTGATGGAGAAGATATAGAGCTCGACAAAGTGTGTGAAAACGGGGGCTTATATACACTTTCATATCTGGATAATGATGATTCCAGCACTATTACAGGAGGGGATATATTGCAGCAATCTTTTCAGGATTGCTCGGATAATTATCGGAATGCATTAAGTGGCCTCAGAGTAGTCACGATTTTAGACGCTGATTTACAAAATGGCATCATTGAGTTTAGTGTCAATAATGATGATATTAAAACCTTGGAAAGTACTTACTCATATAATGAGCTAATGACGTTTAAGGGAAGTTACTCAACTCGCTTTGCATATTCGCCGAGCACTCGAACCATTGCTATAGCTGTAAATGAAAAACTTAAAGGAAAAGCTTTAAAGCCATTTAGTTATGATGAAACTTTTTATTATGTCAACATTAAAGAATTAACGATTGAGAAGGTAATTGACTTTGATACAGCAACATACAGCATAAAAACAAATGGTACTGTTGATGATACAAATTTGAATGGTGAATTCAGCTTTTCTCAAGAAGATGCTTGGTATGGGTATTTTATGGAATATCCACATAAGGGCTCTATTAAAGTTAGCTCAGAAAAAGAGTCGATACTACTAGCCAGTAATTTTGTTTCAGATTCTGATAAGTTAAACATTAGCTATGGTGAAGAACAGCTCCAGCTTCATTGGTCCACCTTCCTTCCCGAAGCTATGTCTACGTTTAATATGTATAACAATATCAGAGCATTTCGTGCAGATAATTTTGATCGAGTACTTGATCCTGGAAGTGTTAATAATAATTCAGTTCAGTTGGATGGCCCCGTACCTCTAATTTTTTCAAGAGCTGTAGCAGCTGACACTTCTGCTTCTGTACATTTCCAAACTCAATCAGGGTACGACTATATCAATATTCCTGGTAGAGTTGAGGTTGCTGGCGCGTTAATAAATATTTACCCAGAACAGCCATTAAAGGCTGATACAGACTATGATTTACAGGTTTCGGGTATTACAAGTGTCACAGGGCAAGAGCATGATTGGATATTTTTAGATATAAAAACAACAGATAGTATTATTCCTAATTTAACAAGCTCCAATTATTTCTATCAAGACAATCAATATCCTACGTTGAGTATTGAGGACAGTATTTTAAATAAAGGGCAGGCTCTATCTTATCAATGGGTTGATTTAAATGGTGTAGGCATTGAATTTGATGACGAAAATGCAGTTTCTACAAGTTTTAGTTTACCAGAAGGAATTAAATCAGATATCACCGTTGAAGTGATACTTACTAATGACTTAGGCGATCTTGCAAAGGAAAGAATAACTTTACAGTATTTGCCTTACTCAGGAACGTATCTTTTTATAGATGGCATAAAAGATGATTATGTTAGCTTAGGGAAGAAGATCATAAAGACGCAGGAAAAAGGTAATTTCTCTGTGTCGCGTGATTCAAATAATCAATCTCATTTAGAATTTACTTTTGAAAGTGATGAAAGCAGTTGGAGTTTAAATCTAAAAGCCCCTGGTGATGCAAGCTTGTCTGTTGGAGAGTATTTAAATGCTACCCGTTACCCTTTTCAAGGTGAATCGTCGGCAGGTTTAGATCTCTCTGGGGAGCATCGAGGGTGTGGTAGGCTTTATGGGCAATTTGAGATTTTTGAGTTAGAAGAAAATGCTAAAAATGAAATCCAAAAATTGGCTGTAAATATTAAGCAGAGTTGTGAGAGCAGTGAATCTCCAGAATTAAAGGGCTATATCCGATTTAATTCAGCAGTGCCTTTGAATCCATAATTATAAATAATGAAACGCGGCTCAGGCCGCGTTTTTTTGTGGTTAATACATATAAGCAATCGTCAAACCTAGTACTGCAAGTGCAAAGCAAATAGTCATACTAATAGTTTTAAGCTTTTTAAATTGGCTAATTTTTGGGTCATCTAGGGTTGAGAACATACCACTTTTTAGTGATTCATTTAAGTTAGCAGCAATAGCGGAGCGCGAAGTATCGCCTAGTGTATTTTTCGCTAATTGTTCCCATTGAGTTGGGTATGTCTGCTCTAAGTAAGTCAGTAATGCGTTATATTTTCGGTTTTGTATAATGAATAGCGCACAAATTAAAATGAACGCCAACAAAGGGTAGTTTTCCATCTCATCACTCTCAATTTATTTCTTATAAAACATAAGTTTTTACATCCAAGCGCAAGTGCTGAAGCCTTCTTTTAACTATCGCTGATAGGCTAACTTATATCTTAATGGCCACTCACCGTGATTACTTCCTTTGCTTTTACAAAAACGCTAAGCTGCTCTTTTATACTTTTAGGAATTTGCTATGAAATTATTAACTGTGGCTACTTTATTGCTGGCTTCTACGGCAGCTTTTGCACGCCCAGCGCCGTTGGTGTCTATTCCAAGTCATGATGGCTTTTTTGATAATATTGCTGCCCATTGTGGCAAAGCGTATGAAGGAACGGTAACGGTTGATAATGCCGCGGGCCCTAGTTCGTTTGCGGGTAAGAAGTTAGTAATGCATGTGCGTCGTTGTGACGAGCGTGAGCTGCAAGTTCCGTTTCATGTAGGTGATGATGCGTCACGTACGTGGATCATTACAAAAACAGGTAGTGGCTTGAGCTTAAAACATGATCACCGCCATAAAGATGGCACTGATGATATATCAACTATGTATGGTGGTCATACGGTTGATGCGGGTTTTGAGAGCGTGCAGTCTTTCCCAGCTGATCAATACTCAAAAGAGCTGTTTGTAAATCAAGGCATTCCACAGTCGATTGGTAATACATGGCAGATGTATATTTACCCTGAAAAGTTTACTTACCGTTTAATTCGCCAAGGCCGCGAGTTCCGTGTTGATTTTGATTTAACCAAACCAATCACACCACCGACTGCGCCTTGGGGTTATAAAGACTAAAGATTAATCTTTATTTGGCTCAGTTTCACACTGTAGTAATACCGTTAAAGGTGGCTGATAGGCGTGTGGCTTTGTGGGCATTTGTTCATACTCTTGCACGCCGCCAGTCACTTTTAGCATAAAGGTGTTACCACGGCATAAACGGTTTGCGTGGCGCAGTAAAAATACGCTTTGGTTTTTAAAATGCGGGTAATCGTCTGACTGAATAGTGAGTTGGTAGTTATTGTCGTCTAACTTAGTCTGGTGATAATGGACTTTTTCATCAAAGTCGTAGAGTTTTTCGGTATTGTTCTTTTTTGCGTTTGCGGGATTGCTCCCCAGCAAAAGTGTAAGCGTGGCTGTTATTGCTAAAGCAGTGACTGTTTTTCCTCTCATAAAGCTTTACTCCATTATTGTATTGCACCTATGATTTAAGTCTAACACCCATAATAGGAAAATGTGATGTTCAAGCAAATTAAGCAGCTTTTTTCGACATTTAACGATCAGCCCGCTCAGATACAAGAGCACGATCTTAAAACTGCGGTAGCGGCATTATTGATTGAGGTAATGCGCGCAGATAGCGAGCAGCAAGATGATGAGTTGCAAACTTTAAGTGCAACTTTAAAAAAGTATTTTAATTTGAATGATGCAGAAGTTAGTGAGCTCATGCAAAGTGCTGGTAAGAGCTTAGATGAAGCGATTGATTATTTTCAGTTTTCTAAACAAATAAATAGTCAATGTAGTGCCGGGCAGCGAATTGACATTATCGAGTTACTATGGCGTTTAGCGTACGCTGATGGGCAATTAGATCCACAAGAAGAATACGTTATACGCCGTGTTGCAAACTTACTATATGTAAATCATACCGACTTTATCGCCGCCAAACTGGCAGCGACAAAGCAGTAAGTAACCTGAGTTCGTGATAATCTATATCTTAAAATTCAGATTAAGCTAGGCTGTTTATACGTTGTAGATGAGCAATCACATAAAGGCCAGCTGCGAATAGCGGTGATTCAACCAGTGCGTGGCCAATATAAATACTAAAATTAAACCGCTGTACTCAACAGTTAAAGTTTTCTGCTCGCCTATTTTTCCAAAGTCAGCCTCATGCCACCTTGGCAGTACGAGAAAAGGCATCAGCATGCGCGGGGTCAGCTGGCGTATGCCAGCGGTGGCAACGCCGGGCCAGTATTTTAAAAGTAGATAGACCGCTAATTATTTAACCTCGAAAACGAAGTTATTTATTAAGTTTGCTCGCTACGCTCACAAGTTGTTGTGCAAGGCTAGCCACTTTATCGGCTGTAACGGGGTCACTGATTTGTCCACTTTCATCAAGCACAGTGTGTATAGCAGGTACTGCTAGTTGGTCAGCTAATACCAAGCTACCAATGCCTGATAAAATATCACGCACATGATTTAAGCCACGTAATCCACCCAACCCCCCCGGCGATGATGCATATAAAGCAGTTACTTTATTACGAAAAGCAGGAACCGCACCTTGCTCTGTTCGCGACGCCCAATCAATCGCATTTTTAAGTACGGCAGTAATTGAGCCATTGTATTCTGGGCTAGCGAGTAAAATACCATCAGCTGCGCGTAACTTGTCTTTTAATAACTGTGCGCCAACGGGTGTGCCTTGTGCTTCAATGTCTTCATCAAACATGGGTAAATCTAAATCGGCAAGTTTAATAACTTCAACCTCTGCACCGCTTTCTAATGCAAAACGTGCTGCTTCATTAATTAATTTTTGGTTAAAGCTGTCTTTACGTAAGCTGCCTGCAAGGGCAATAATTTTTGGTGCAGTCATGGTGGTCGCCTTAAATGTAGTGATTGGGTTTGTCTGTTAGCTACTTTAACAAATATTTACTTGCAGAAAAGCCAAATAAACGCAAAACTTATGTGCATATACGCACAACTAAATGATGAGTTTGAAAGTGGCGATTCAATTTGATGATTGGCAAGATGTAAAAGTGGCCTTTGAAGTAGCCCGATTAGGAACTTTAACCGCGGCAGCAGAAGTACTTAATGTGCACCATAGTACGGTATTAAGACGTATAAACAATTTAGAAAAAAACTTAAACGCAAGGCTGTTTCATCGCCATGCCCGTGGTTATAAAGTGACGGAAATAGGCGCTAAATTATTTACCACAGCACAATCTATTAATGGCGAACTGGAGCGTTTACATAACGATATAATTGCAGCCGACAGTACATTACGCGGCAGTTTGCTGCTTACTACGGTCAGTGGTTTTATAGATGTACTGAGTGATGTTTGCGAGCAGTTTCAAAGTTTGCACCCGCAGGTACAACTTGAAGTGATTTTAGATCAAAAGCGCTTGCGACTTGATCATGGCCAAGCTCATATTGCTGTGCGCGCTGGTCCAAGACCTGATGAAGGTGATTATATTGCGCAGCATTTAGCGCATTTATCATCGGGGCTTTATGCATCACAACGTTATATTGATAAATATGGGATACCTAAAACGGTGAAACAACTGCCGTTACATAACTTTGTGTCAGGTGTAGTCGGTTACAACGCAAGAGTGCCTTATTTTGCATGGGTTGATGAGAATATTCCAGCTGGGCAAGTTAAGCTACGAGTGTCAGAAACATCAGAGGCAACCCGTGCTATTGTAAAAGGATTAGGTATTGGTGGTTTGCAGCATAATGTGGCGGCGCAGTATCCAGATTTAGTGCAAATTCTACCTAATGAACTTAGTTGGCCAACAGATCTATGGCTTGTGACGCATCATTTGGTACATAGAACAGCGAAGGTGCAGGCATTCAGCCAGCTTTTAAAAGCCTATTTTAAAAAGTAATGTGTAAATTAAATGGATTTTTTTACTTCAATACCAAGGCGCTTAGCGAGCCGTACTAAGTTAGCGCGATCAACTTTTAGTGTTCGTGCCACACTGGCCCAATTATAGTTATGTTGTTCAAGTTGTTGGCTTATTAAGTGATGCGTAAATGTATCTGTTGCTTGTTTGAGCGAGAGGTTGTGATTATTAATTTTATCGCTACTCTCTACTATGAGTGTCGTCGGTGGAGCGGGAGTTGCATTAAGATTAAGCTCACAATGGATAGGTTCGATAGTGATTATTGCTTGTTGCCACTGACTTTGTTTTGCTTTTAAGGCTGCACGGCTGATCACGTGCTCAAGTTCGCGGACGTTGCCTGGCCACTCATATTGAGTGAGTAACAATTGAGATTCAACGCTGAGTTTTAATTGTTTGATGGCGAGCTTACGAGCAGTTTTTTCAACAAAGTAGCCCGCGAGTAAAATAACATCGTTTTCGCGTTGTTTTAGTGGTGCAACATTGAGGGGGTAAACACTTAAACGATGATATAAGTCGGCTCTAAAGCGTCCTTGGGCGACTTCGTCTTTTAAGTCTCGGTTAGTGGCTGCAATAACGCGTACATCTACATATTTTATCTCATCTTCGCCAACAGTTTGGATCTCGCCGCTTTGCAATACGCGCAATAGCTTGCTTTGCATGGCAAGCGGGAGCTCACCAATTTCATCTAAAAATAACGTACCGCCATCGGCCAGTTGAAACTTACCTTGGCGCGCATTATGAGCGCCAGTAAATGCGCCTTTAGCATGCCCAAAAAATTCACTTTCGGCGAGGTTCTCTGGTAATGAAGCACAATTTAAGTGTATTAGCGGCTGTTCACTACGTTTTGAATGCAAATGTATGTTGCGAGCAACAAGCTCTTTACCTACGCCAGTGTTACCTTGGATCAGCACGCTAAACTCAGAGCCTGCGACGAGCTTAATATCGTTTTTTAGGCTTTGTATTGCTGGGCTTTCGCCGATGATCTCGATGCCATCGCGGGTGATAGCTTCGTGATTAAGCGCTTGTACTAAAGCGCTGCTATGTTGTGCGTGGTGCTGATACTGCTGTAGTTGCAGCGCGGTATGCAAATGCGCGGCGCACAATGTGCCAAGCTGAGCTAAGTAATCAAGGTTTAGTGTATCAAATGCGTGCGCATCAAGGCTGTCGAGTGTGATCACGCCTAGTAATTTACCTTCACTATCAAGCAAAGGCACACCTAAACAAGCATGCACAGGAATATCGCCCGTTTTAGCATACAACAAACCATCGTATGGGTCAGGGAGTGGGCAATCATGGGCAAATTGAAGTGGTTGACTGGCGCTACAAATGGCTTGTAAACGCGGGTGTTCATCAATAATAAAGCGCCTGCCGAGCGTGTCAGGCATGAGACCTTGAATAGCCACTGGCTTTAATACATCACCTTGGCGTGTAAGCAGTGCAATTGCATCGCTAGGCACGACCTCATTAATGCATTGGATCAGTAACTCAAAATGTGGGTTTTGGGTGCTGAGCGTGGCTAATTTAAGCGCGCTACTAATCAAGGTATTGTTATTGAGCATGTCAATTTGACTCATATGTGTTTATTTGCACTTTCAAGGATGAGTCATAATGACATGGTTGTCAATGTGTTTAATTTTAAGTTTATGTATTTAATAGGAATTTAATATTGGCTCGCTCTGTGCAATAGCTTGTTATATGTAACGTAGTGAGGGTTTTTTATGTTGATACCAATATCGAATGATTATTATCCTGCTTCCACTGTTGGTGATTTTTATACTCGCTTACTAACGGGGGCAAATGTTGCTTTAGGTGTAAGTACAGTGTTTATGCTGGTGACGGTTTTATTGAGTTATCCGTTTGCTCATTACTTGCCGATGACGTTACAAATAGTGGCGCATATATCAACAATTCTTGCTGCGACTGTTTTGAAAATTAGTTATGTGCTGCGCTGTGTGGCGCTTAATGGATTAGGAAAGGAAGTACGCTAATGCAACCAATAAATCTGACGGAACCAGTGCCTGCACGCATTAAGTTTTATCAAGTAAACCAATGGCCATTATGGATGTTGGCATTTAGGCCTTATTTTTTAGCCGGTGGTCTACTGGCTTTTTTTTCGATCGGTTATTGGTTACTTATTTTAACGGGCCATGTTAGCTGGGGCTTAAGTATGCCCGCGACACTTTGGCATGCGCACGAGATGATGTTTGGCTTTGCCGGTGCGGTTGCTGTTGGTTTTTTATTAACAGCGGCTCAAACGTGGACCGGTGTGCCGAGTTTAAGTGGTTACAAATTAATGCTACTCACGGTGATTTGGCTCCTTGCTCGAGGTTCATTTTTTATTACTGGATTGGGGCTCGAGAACGCCAATTTATATGCGGTATTATTTTTCCAATTAATCTGGTGGCTAGGCGCAATTGCAGCGCTGGCAAATATGCTACTAAAAGCCAAAAGTAAAAATAACTACCAGTTTTTGCCAATACTAGGTGCATTGTGCGTGCTCAATAGTGTTTATTTATGGCTCGCCATTGAGCAAAAAATGCTGTTGGCTTTGGCTACTGTCGATACCGCCGTTTTGGTCATGACCTTATTGGTAGGCGTGGTGGCAGGGCGAGTACTGCCCTTTTTTACCGCTCGCGGCTTAGATTTAGCTGAACAAGTACGTATTCCACGTTTGGATAAAGTGCTGCTTTACAGCTCGTTATTTGCTGTCGCGTTTTATTTTATCAGCCAACTATTCATATCAAGTGTTAATCCCGGTTGGGTATTGGCCGTTGTTGCTGTATTGCATTTAAGCCGCTCATTGTTGTGGTGGAATAATAAAATGCTCAAAGTGCCACTGCTATGGTCGTTGCACTTCTCGTATCTAGCTCTTGGGTTTGGTTTAGCATTGGTTGCACTAAGTTTCTATAGCCCTGTTATTTTGTTTAAAGACGCACTACATATGATCACCATCGGTACGATTGGCATGATGATTCTTGCGATGATGACACGCGTATCTCATGGCCATACAGGCCGGCCTTTAATTATTCCACACACAATGGCCGTGGCGTTTGCTTTGGTGCTTGTTGCAGCGATTGTTCGTTCGTTATTACCCTTTGTTATTGGGCCGCATATTACGTGGCAGCTAAGTGCTGTTTTGTGGTTAGTGGCCTTTTTGTTGTTCTTGATCCATTGCATTCCTATTTTAACGCGGCGTCGTGTTGATGGGCGTAATGGTTAGTAATTTAGCTTTAGGAAGTAGTATGTTATCTGATAAAACCATTGAAATAGTTAAAAGCACAGTCCCTTTGTTAGCTGAGGCCGGTACTGTGGTTACTGATCATTTTTATAAGCGTATGTTTAGCCATAACCCTGAACTGCAAGATATTTTTAATATGGCTAATCAACGCAGTGGTCGTCAGCAATTTGCGCTTTTTAATGCGCTGGCTGCATATGCCCAAAATATTGATAATTTAGGTGTTTTGAAAGAGTCGCTTGCGCGTATTAATCATAAGCATGCCAGTATGCATATTTTACCGGAGCATTACCCGATAGTTGGCGGTCACTTAATTGGCACATTAAAAGAGCTGATCCCAGAGCAGTTTACCCCAGAAGTTGAATATGCTTGGCGTGAAGCGTACGCATTACTTGCAGATATCTGTATTACCGAAGAAGCGGCTTTGTATGCCCATAGCAAAAATAACCATGGTGGTTGGTCTGGGACGCGTCGTTTTATCATTGCACATAAGCAGGTTGAATCGCAGTTAGTGACCAGCTTTATATTAAGACCATTAGATTCAAAAGCAGTGATCACTCATAAACCCGGGCAATATTTAGGGATTAAAGTACAACCCGATAATGCACAGTACAGTGAGATCCGCCAATATTCTATTTCACAGCAAAGTAATGGTAAAAGTTACCGTATTAGCGTGAAAAAAGAATTGCTTCCAGCACCGGGGATTGTGTCTAACTATTTACATTCATTGGAAGAAGGCAGCTTTGTTGATCTTTATCCGCCAGCGGGAGATTTCTTTCTACGTTCAGAAGATAAGCCTGCGGTATTAATCTCTGCGGGCGTTGGGCAAACACCTATGTTAGCAATGCTGCAAACATTACTAAGTGAGCAATCTAATCAGCCAGTGACGTATTTACATGCCTGTGAAAATAAACAACAGCACTCGTTTGATCAATTTATTCGTGAGCAGGGCGAAGCGCATGCTCGATTAACACACCATACTTGGTTAAACCAAGGTGGCGAGGAGTCTGACTTTTCAGGTTTAATGGATGTTGCACGTGTTGCTGAGCAATTACCACTGGCAGAAGGCGACTTTTATATTTGTGGGCCAAGTGGTTTCATGGCGGCAATTAAACAGCAGTTACTTACTCTAGGCGTGGATGCTGCACGCATTCATTATGAGGTATTTGGCCCACATCAAGATCTTTAACTGGCCTGAAATTAGGTCGGGTGCTTTATATATCCAAGTCACCTCAAGACGCTTGCATCTTGAGGTGACTTGGCTAGAAAATATAAAAGTACCCTTTATAAAGCTTAATATTGCGGATTTAATAAAGCGAGTTTACGCGTCAATATTTGACTTATTGCGAGTTAGCCCAATCAACCGTTTACCTATAACTTGGTGTTGCTGATTTTTTGGGCTAATTCTTGATGTTGCCATGCGCTAAATAGCTTTTGTTGTTTGCTCGAAATTTTTAATCCATACGTTTTTTGCATATAAAAATAAGCATCTGCGATACGTTTTCTCGAGTAAAGAGGTGGTTCAACTACGCGTTGTTTAAAGTCGACCTTTACTTGGCAACGGCCATATTGGCTAGCATCCCCCGCTATCATTCCAAATCGATAATTAGAGCGATCTGCATTTATTTCACCAATGGCTGGCGCGAGGTTATGTATATCGGCTTCCATCTTACGAAATTGAGCACTGGTTTTAACGCAATTTTTTCGCCCGCCATCTTGCCAGCATTGTAGTTGGTGACCAAATTCCCATGCAGGTACAATGTGCTCCCACTCAATGCGTACAGCGCGTGCATTTGGTTTTCCTGAGCGGGTTATTGCATTACGCGGTACATAACCGCACTGAGTTGGATCGGGAACGAGCTTTTTACCTTGGCGTTTTATGTCGCAGCCACAATAAATGCTTTTAGCGTCGGTAGGTAATGTTTTGATTAAATGTCTTTTCGCTGTAGAAAAGCGAGTAAATTGCTCGGCATTAAGGTTAAAACTAAACAACGATGCCAATAAGGCAATAATAAAATACGGCATATCCAATCACTTAAGTGAACTACAGGAGGGCGTATTTTAGAGTTATTATTCAATAGCGTAAATCAGCTGAACGGACGAGCTTAAGTACTTAATAATTAAACTAATGTATATTTTTATAGATCAGAAAGTTTACATTGCATATTTTTATATGCAATTTAGTCGGCGATGGCGTGTGGTTATCGCCATCACCATTAAGAGAATTTTATGTGCGAGTTCGTTTACGTCGAGGCAACCTGAAGTTTTGTAGTAGTAAAATAAATCCAGTGATACAAAATAACACGCTACAGGCAGAAAAACTGATCAGTAATGGATTATTAAAGTCTTCTCGTTCGTCGTAATCCATAATATGTAGCATCCAAAAAAAGTCAAAAATACGCCAAATAGTACTGCGTACAGTAATAACGTTTCCATTATCTGCTGATAGATATAACGTTGTGCTAAAGGAGTCATCAAAAGTTACTTGCCAAATATTTTGTTTATAACCCACCTCACGAGGGCCTGTTGTTAGTATTACAGCATTATTAACTTTTGCTTCTATTAATAAATGAGCGTAGGCATTTGCAATAATTTGGGTTTTACTCGGTGCTAAAAGCGGGCGCCCAGTAAGGCCATTAAAGCTATGCTCACCTTCGCTGTTATTCACTGTAATTATTGGGGTGGTTAAAAAATGACTATAAGTTATTTGAGTTGGCTGTGGAACTTGCAAGACAATATTATCAAGTGAGGTAGGGTAATCGGCTTGATTAAATGGGTTATTAATTGAGCGTGCTGCAAGATGCTTACCGTGCACTTTTTCAAGAGGGATTGCGCTCATTACTAAACCACCTAACAACCAGGCAAAAATTTGAATTGCTAGTAAATACCCGAGCCATTTGTGAAATTTACGAGCGTGTTTAAAAATGCGTTTATTCATATTACTACCTGTTTGTTATTATTTTTCAGCGCGGTATTTTATAAGCTATACTCGGTTTGCCAATGTGGCAAATTGTCGCATGTAGATTTTAGCTTAGATAAAACGTTGAATTATGTATCTTGAGGTGACTTGGGGATAGATTATTTGGTATAAAAGCAAAAATAGGTTAAAGTTTGCATTGTTTTTAATGTGAGATAAAAGAGAAATAATGTCGGAAATTCAATTTTTAAATGTAGATCTTGAGCTTGAATCCAAACAAGATATTAGCCTGTTAGTTGCAGACTTAAAAAAGAGTGCTGTGGTTTTACATTATGATAAAGATGAGTACCGACAGCTTGCACGCATTGAATCTAAAGGAGAAGTAACCTCTCCTGATAAGGCGATTAATCACTTATGCGAGTTAATAGAGTCGTGTTCGCGTGCAGCATTAAAACAATGGTTATCGTGCTCAAAGCGTACTTTTGATCTTGGCTTTGAATCAGGTACCTCGCCAAAGTGCTTTAATCAAGCATTACAGGTTGATACCTTGTTACGCATATCTGCAATAGGTGCCGGTGTTGAAATTACTATTTATCCTGTTCAGAGCTAATTTTACGCTCAACAACTGCTGCGGTCATCCTCGATACGCAGCATAATTCACCTCGGCTGTTGGTTATTTTTACTTCCCATACTGATGTTCGCTTACCCAAATGCAGTGGCTTAGCTATTGCTGTTAACGTGCCATTACGTGATGCTTTTAAATGGTTCGCATTGATCTCTTGTCCAACGCAGTAAAAGTTTGTGAAATCGACCACAAAATTAGCGGCATAACTGGCGACGGTTTCAGCTAAAACAACATTAGCACCACCGTGCACTATTCCCATTGGGTTATGATGCTCAGGGATGGCTGGCATAGTTGCAACGAGGTAATCGTCACCAATTTCACTAATCTCAATGCCCATGGTTTTCATTAATGTGCCTTGTCCACTTATACCGTTATCAAGATTTTTGCATTGTTCAAGGGTGATAGGTTGATACCAAATACTCATATGTTCATATTCTCCAATGGGTTTAAATTTACTTTATACTTTTTAACATTCATATCGGTAACTTCATACTAATAAATTCAATCAATATTTATGGTTTTATTTAAGCCAATTTAAATTTGCGATTTTCATATAACTGTATATACTCACAGTTAAATGTACTGTATGGAAACCCAGTTGTATGCGCCCATTAACGAATCGCCAAGCTCAAATTCTCGAACTTATTAAAGCTTTTATCAAAGATACAGGCATGCCACCAACGCGTGCAGAAATTGCGCAGACGCTAGGTTTTAAAAGTGCAAATGCGGCAGAAGAGCATTTAAAAGCACTTGCTAAAAAAGGTGTAATTAAAATGAAACCTGGTGCAAGCCGAGGTATTCAACTGGTTGAAGAAGATGAGCCAGAGCAACTAGGTTTACCGCTTATTGGTAGGGTGGCCGCGGGTGAACCAATATTGGCTGAGCAACATGTTGAAAGCCATTGCCAAGTTGATCCGCTGTTATTTAAGCCAGCTGCTGACTTTTTACTGCGTGTACAGGGCATGAGTATGAAAGATATTGGCATTATGGATGGTGATTTATTAGCTGTACATCGTACTCAAGTGGCTGAAAATGGCCAAGTAGTGGTGGCACGTGTTGATGATGATGTAACCGTTAAGCGTATTGAAAAAGCTGGGAAAAAAGTTTTCTTACATGCTGAAAATGATGACTTCTGCGCAATTGAAGTTGATCTAGAGCATGAATCTTTCAATATAGAAGGTTTGGCTGTTGGTGTTATTCGTAACGCCGATTGGATGTAATAACTTTTTCATAGAGTGGCATCAAATAGCTGAAGTTTGATGCTTTACATTTTTTAACCCCTAATATATTAGAACCCACACTTGTAAGTACCATTCAAAGCCTTATTACCCCTACTTATCCACTGCTTTTAGCTATTTAATATTACCTTCCTTTGGAAAATAACGCGCTGATTTTTAGTTGTTATTTTTGCAGTAAAATAAAATTTAATTGCCATTAAAACTTGCTAATTGTTCATTTTTTAACTAATTGGTTAATACACTGTATTAACAATTGCTCTTTAATGAGTGTGTTTATGCCTGTGGCATAAATAAATTGTTAACTTTCAGTTAAAATAACAATAAACGAATTGGCGCGATTTAATAGCAGTGCCGCCTTTTCGCTTTGCATTTTTGCAATAGCATTCAAAGGAGTCGTCACATGGGTAAACTGAGCTCTACCTTGTGGCTTATATTGTTTGTTCTACCGCAGCAAGTATTGGCAAATAGCCAATTTAATATGCGAAAGGGCGTAACAGATATAAGTAATGATGTTTATCAACTGCACATGACAATATTTATTATATGTTGTGTGATTGGTGTAATTGTGTTCGCGGTTATGTTTTGGGCACTAATCCATCACCGAAAATCAAAAGGGGCAAAACCTGCCCAATTCCATGAAAGTACAAAAGTAGAAATCCTCTGGACGGCAATACCATTTGTAATCTTAATCGCTATGGCGGTACCCGCTACTAAAACTCTAATTTCGATGGAAGATGCCAGCAAAGCTGATTTGACCATTAAAATTACGGGGTCGCAGTGGAAGTGGCATTATGAATACATGGGTGAAGACGTTGCTTTTTACTCTATTCTATCAACCCCTCAAGATCAAATTTCCAACCAAGCAGATAAAACAAACACCTATCTACTTGAAGTTGATAAACCATTGGTATTACCAATTAATAAAAAAGTACGTTTTTTGATGACTTCAGACGATGTTATCCACTCTTGGTGGGTACCTGATTTTGCTGTTAAAAAAGATGCAAACCCTGGCTTTATCAATGAAACGTGGACCAAAATTAATGAAGAGGGAATTTATCGAGGTCAGTGTGCTGAACTATGTGGTAAAGATCATGGTTTTATGCCTGTTGTTGTTGAGGCTAAGTCTGAGCAAGCGTTTACCGATTGGTTGCAACAAGCGAAGCAAGCCAAAAAAACGGCAGCAGCAGCAGATGCAGCCCTGCTTGACCAAACCCTCCCTAAAGAGGAGTTAATGGTGTTGGGAGAGCAAGTGTATATGGCTAGTTGCGCCGCATGCCATCAACCAACAGGAATGGGTTTACCAGGTGTATTTCCTGCGCTCAAAGGTAATCCTGTGGTGTTGGGGGATATTAATGATCATATTGATGTGGTGATTAATGGTCGCCCAGGTACTGCGATGCAAGCATTTGTTAAGCAGTTATCAATTAAGCAATTGGCAGCTGTCGTTACCTATAAACGTAATGCATGGGGTAATGATACTGGGGATGTGATTCAACCGAGTCAAATACAAGCCGCGATTGATGCAACTTCGGAGGCTAAATAATGAGTAGCGTAACAGAGCAACAACATAATGAAGCTGGGCATCATGACGGCGGACATCATCACCCTGCAAAAGGGTTTAAGCGTTGGTTGTACACAACTAACCATAAAGACATTGGCAGCTTATATTTAATTTTCTCGTTGACCATGTTTTTAATTGGTGGCGCGATGGCGATGGTTATACGCGCTGAGTTGTTTCAGCCGGGACTACAATTAGTTGATCCTCACTTCTTTAATCAAATGACTACAGTACATGGCTTGATCATGGTATTTGGTGCTGTTATGCCTGCTTTCACAGGGCTGGCAAACTGGATGGTGCCCTTGATGATCGGTGCGCCAGATATGGCGTTACCTCGAATGAATAATTGGAGTTTTTGGATTTTACCATTCGCGTTTTTAATTCTATTAGCCTCATTATTTATGCCTGGTGGTGGCCCTGCATTTGGTTGGACATTTTATGCACCACTTTCTACTACATACAGTAACGATAACACCGCGTTTTTTGTGTTTGCTGTGCATATCATGGGAATTAGCTCAATCATGGGAGCAATCAATGTCATTGTGACCATTGTTAATATGCGAGCTCCAGGTATGACTTGGATGAAGCTACCGTTATTTGTATGGACTTGGCTAATAACGGCATTTTTACTTATTGCTGTAATGCCTGTATTGGCAGGTGCCGTGACTATGGTCCTGACGGATAAATACTTTGCGACCAGCTTTTTTGACGCGGCTGGGGGCGGTGATCCGGTGATGTTCCAACACATATTCTGGTTCTTCGGGCACCCTGAGGTGTACATCATGATATTACCGGCCTTCGGTATTATCTCAACAATAGTACCTACCTTTTCGCGTAAGCGGCTATTTGGCTATGCCTCTATGGTTTACGCGACGTCCTCAATTGCGTTGTTGAGCTTTATTGTTTGGGCGCACCATATGTTTACGACGGGTATGCCGGTCGCTGGGGAGCTATTTTTTATGTATGCGACCATGCTGATTTCGGTGCCAACGGGCGTTAAGGTATTTAACTGGGTAGCCACTATGTGGCGGGGTTCGATTAGCTTTGAAGTACCCATGTTATTTAGCATCGCCTTTATTGTGTTGTTTACGATTGGTGGTTTCTCAGGGTTAATGTTGGCAATCACCCCTGCAGATTTTCAATATCACGACACTTACTTTGTGGTGGCACATTTTCACTATGTATTAGTGACAGGTGCGGTCTTCTCAATCATGGCGGGGGCTTATTATTGGCTGCCAAAATGGACGGGTAATATGTTTAATATCACTTTGGCTAAATGGCACTTTTGGTTGTCGTTAGTGAGTGTGAATGTGCTGTTCTTTCCAATGCACTTTGTTGGTCTTGCAGGTATGCCACGTCGGATCCCTGATTATGCGCTGCAATTTGCCGATTTTAACGCGATTATTAGTATTGGCGGCTTTGCTTTTGGCCTTTCACAATTGCTGTTTGTTGTTGTGGTGTATAAATGCGCACGCGGTGGCGACAAAGTTCCGGCAAAAGTATGGGATGGTGCTGAAGGTCTTGAGTGGGAGGTTGCTTCTCCAGCGCCTTATCACACATTTGAAACCCCACCGGAGATTAAGTAATGAGTCATGCACCGTTACTTAAACGCTTAGTTTTAATATGCCTAGGCATGTTTGCTTTTGCGTTTGCAATGGTGCCGTTGTACGACGTTTTTTGTGATGTTACAGGGCTTAATGGTAAGCCCTCGCTAGAGCAAGCAAAGCAAAGCACGCATATAAATGAAAAGCGTGAAATAGATGTGAGCTTTACTACGCATGCACAAAGTGGCGCGCCGTTTAAGGTGAAATCACATGAATATAGTGTGGTTGTTAAACCTGGTGCTATGCGTGAGGTGTTATTCAAAGCAAAAAATATCAGTAATGAAGATAAAGTAATGCAAGCTGTGCCGTCGGTATCGCCAGGTAAAGCAGCTAAGTATCTACATAAAATGGCCTGTTTTTGTTTTGATCAACAGCCCTTAAAAGCAGGGGAGGAGGTTGAGTTTAAATTACTTTTTTATGTTGATACGGAACTCCCTGATGATGTGGAAGAAATAACTTTATCTTATACCGTGTTTGATATTAGCAAGCAGTTAGTCGCCAGTAATTAGGCCGCCAAACTAATCGCTATTTAGGAGCAAATAAAATGGATAAAAATCACGAAAAATACTATGTGCCCGCGCAAAGTCCGTGGCCAATAGTCGGTGCATTTGCAATGTTTTTTATTGCAGTGGGTGCCGCGCTTACTGTGATGCAGGCTAAGAATGAAGGTGGCAATGGTCATTATATTCTCTATGTAGGCATTGGCGTGTTGTTGTTTATGTTATTTAGTTGGTTTAAAAATGTCATTGAAGAGTCTGATAAGGGTTTATATTCAGCGCAAATGGATCGCTCTTTTCGTCAAGGTATGAGTTGGTTTATTTTCTCTGAGGTGATGTTTTTTATGGCGTTTTTTGGTGCATTGTTTTATGCCCGTATCCTATCTGTGCCTTGGTTGGGTGGAGCGGGTAATAATGCAATGACCAATGAGGTGCTATGGCCAACCTTCGAGGCTATGTGGCCATTAGTCACAACACCAGCAGGAGGTACAACACAAGCCATGGGTTGGCAGGGGTTGCCACTGATCAACACATTAATATTACTCACCTCATCGGTCACTTTGCATTTTGCACATGTCGCAATGGAGAATAATAAGCGCGGACCATTAAAGGTATTTTTGGCATTAACGGTTGCGCTAGGAGTTTGCTTTTTAGGCCTACAAGTTGAAGAGTATATTCATGCCTACCAAGATCTTGGGTTGACCTTAGATGCTGGTGTATACGGCAATACATTCTTTTTACTGACCGGTTTTCATGGCCTGCATGTGACCTTAGGTACGGTTTTATTATTGGTCATTCTAATTCGAATTATTAAAGGCCATTTTAGCCCGGATAAACATTTTGCTTTTCAAGCGGCTGCTTGGTATTGGCATTTTGTTGATGTGGTATGGCTGTGTTTATTTATATTTGTATACGTGCTGTAATTTTGTGAATAGGCGATGCGTTACTGTGGATAAAACCGATCTTTAACGCTGCAATTACAATCACTAATACAACAACAGAAAATAATACACGACGGCCTAAATAGTGAGACATAGGCCGTCCATCCGCTTTACCTGAGACCATAATAAATAAAGCTCGGAACAAGTTAAAAAGTATAAATAGTAGCAACAGTACGATAATAATTTTAATAATCACTGGGTCACCTTTATGCAGTTAATTTTATGGCGTAAACAAAAGCTTAGCTCAATTATCATACTTTGCGTGGTGGTGATTGTGATTTTAGTGTGCTTACGTTTGGGGTATTGGCAGTTACAAAGAGCTGAAAAAAAAGCACTACAGCTAACACAAATAGCCGAGCTACAAGAGCAGGGAGTTTTGAGTTGGAAGCAAATGCATCAGCTTCCAACTAAGTGGAATAAAACCGGGTTGCATGTAACTGTGACGGGCATGCTTGATACAGAGCAATACTGGCTGTTAGACAATCAAGTCTATCAAGGGCAAGTTGGCTACGATGTTGTTACTTTATTAAAATTGACCAACAGTGATGATAACTTATTAGTAAATTTGGGGTGGGTTAAGGCCCCCATTAGCCGCGAACAGTTACCTCTGGTTCATTTACCAGCAACCCCTTTCACCATGACAGTGCAATTAAAGCAAGGCACGCTCAGTGGCTTTACGTTGCAAAAAGCAACGCAACACATAGATTCAAACTGGCCTAAGCGCATACAAATTATTGACTTAGCATTATTTACACAGCAGACGGGTCGTAACATAGTTGAATTTATGGGGTATCGTCAAGGTGATGGCGATAACATCGCTGTGCCTCATTATAAAGCTGTGGTGATGAGCCCCGAAAAACATCAAGCATATGCTGTGCAGTGGTTTTTAATCGCTGTTGCTTGCCTAGTTATTGCAATATTCGCTAGTAAAAAGAAGGAATTATAATGAAAAATAATCCATTAATGATATTTATTGGTTGTTGTTTAGTGCCTTTAATAATGGCGTATTTAGCCTTAAAACTTGACTGGATCCCAAGCGCATCGAGTAATAAAGGCGAGTTTTTAACTCAAGAAATTAAACTGCAAGATTGGCAACAATCTGAGCATAAACAGTGGACTATAGCGCTTAATCACCCTGCACAATGTGAGCAAGCGTGCGCTGAGCAATTACACGCACTAAACAATCTTTATGTTGCCCTTGGTAAAAACCAAGGCAAAGTCGATATGGCAATACTTGGGCAGGCGCAACAGCAAACATTGCGCTGGCGTGAACTCCCTGCAGTCGATGTGCTCCAGCCAGCAAGTTTATATTTAATTGATCATATGGGGTTGGTCGTTTTGCAGTACCCGTATCATGTAGAACCTCAGCAAAACCGTTTAACTCAAAAAGGATTGTTAAAAGATTTAAAAAAATTACTTAACTACTCGCGTTCAAGCTAATTTAAGGAGTGCTAACTATGTATAAAAATTATAAAAACTTGGTATTAGCTACGTTTATGTTGTCGATTTTAGTTATTGGGCTTGGCGCTTATACTCGTTTAAGTGATGCGGGTTTAGGTTGCCCTGATTGGCCAGGGTGTTATGGATTTTTAACCGTGCCCAAGCATGCAGCTGACCTCGCTCATGTAGAGCAAAGTTACCCTGATATGATGTTTGAAACCGCGAAAGCGTGGAAGGAAATGATCCACCGCTATTTTGCAGGTACCCTTGGCTTATTAATTTTAGCGCTATTTATATTGGCTTTTTCAAAGCGTCAACATCCGACCACGCCTGTTAAGTTACCATTGTTACTACTTGCGTTAGTGGTTTTTCAGGCCGCGCTAGGCATGTGGACTGTTACCATGAACTTGCAGCCTGTCATTGTAATGGGCCACCTTTTGGGCGGCTTTAGTATTTTGTCTTTAGTTACACTGTTGTATTTACGACTTACTGCACAGCCTATTAGTGGAGGCGATGCCCCTGCAAGGCGTCATTTTAAGCTGAGCTTGGTTGCGTTAGTGGTACTGGTAATTCAAATTGCGCTAGGCGGCTGGTTAGCTGCTAATTATGCTGCCCCACATTGTAACGGTTTACCGCTGTGTAGTTATGGCCAACCATTTTCGCTTAGTAGTGTATTTCAATTACCGTTAGAGCAAAGTACTTATGAATATGGCGTGCTTTCACAGCAAGCAAGAATGTCGATTCATTTACTGCATAGAATATGGGCTTTGGTTACGTGTGTAGTGTTAGCACTGATCATGTGGCGCATTTATAGCGATGCACTATCTAAAAAGATAAAACATTGCACTGTGGCGGTCTTAATTGCACTGCTATGTCAGATTTGTTTAGGATTAGCGGTTGTGCATTGGCATTTTCCTTTAGGTATCGCACTGGCACATAACCTCATGGCTGCCATACTCTTATTAACGGTAGTTCGTTTATGTTTTTACTTAAAAGTACGTACTTAGGGGCAGTTATGACACAACTAATAGCAATAACAAAGTTAGCACCTAGTCAAATTAGCGCGTTAATTAATGATTATCTCGCAATTTGTAAATTCAAAGTAGTCGCCATGTTGGTACTAACAGCATGGGTGGGGTTAGCGCTTGCACCAGATGTTGGTCGAGGGATGGGTGTACAGCTAATCAGCTTGTTAGGGATCGGGTTATTATCAGCAGCGGCAGCTGTTATTAATCACGTGGTTGATAGCGAAATAGATAGTAAAATGGCGCGCACACGTCATCGTCCAGTTGCTAAGGGGCGGTTATCTAAGTTTCATGCATTGAGTTTTGCAACAGTGATTGGCGTTAGTGGTTTTATTATGTTGATGCTATGGGCTAACCCGTTAACTGCAATATTGACCTTATTTGCATTGGTTGGTTATGCATTTATTTATACTTCATTTTTAAAACGAGCAACCCCACAAAATATAGTTATTGGTGGGCTCGCTGGTGCAATGCCACCATTACTAGGCTGGGTCTCTGAAACTGGGCAAATGGCAGCTGCTCCTTGGTTGTTGGTAATGATTATTTTCACCTGGACGCCTCCACATTTTTGGGCTTTGGCAATTGCCCGAAAAAGTGATTATGAACGAGCAAAAATACCCATGTTACCTGTTACCCACGGTATTGATTTTTGTAAAACATGTGTAGTCGCTTATTCAATTTTATTAGCACTGGTATGTGTACTGCCTTACTTAATTGGCATGTCAGGTGCTATTTATTTAATAGCCTCAACGGTACTTAATGGGATTTTTATTTATAAAGCAGTAAAACTTAAAATGGCAGGAAGTGACGACACTGCGATGGATTTATTCCGTTTTTCAATCGTTCATTTAATGGTACTCTTTGTGGTCTTATTTGTAGACAAATGGCTTGTTATATGAAGTTTAATGCGAATGTATTATTAGTTTTAAGTTTGTTTTTTTTGGTTGCTTGTAGTGAAAATAAAGTAGCTACGGTTGACGCACTTGTTTACGAGCAAAGTAAGCCGCTTAATGATTTTATCTTGCAAGATCAAAATAGTGAACCGGTGACTAAGCAAGCGTTTTTAAATCAGTGGAACTTGGTTTTTTTAGGCTATACGAGCTGTCCAGATATTTGTCCGCTTACCTTAGCTAAACTTAATAATGTTCATAAGGCATTAAAAGACAAGTATCCGCTGCAAGTTTGGTTTTTATCCGTTGATCCACAACGAGATACACCCGACAAGCGCAAAGCGTATATTGACTATTTTAATCCAGATTTCTTAGCTGTTTCAGGCCCACATAAAGACTTATTCCCATTAGTGCGAGAACTGGGGCTAATATACGCAATCAGCGATAGTGATGAGCAAGAGTATGCTGTCGATCACAGTGCATCAGTTGCAATGGTTGATTCAACTGGAGCTGTTAGGGCTATTTTTAAACCTGAATTTAAAGCAGGTAGCACGCCTTTGATTAATGCAAAAAAACTAATAATTGAATTTTCAGTAATTGCAGATCAATATCAATAATTAATTGCTAATTAAAAACTACATGTATTCATGAAGGAGCACGATGTGCTCCTTTTTTTATCTGAATTTTTCATCATGAAATATATTTATTCTTTTTTCAGTGCTTTTGTGGCTTTTTTACTAACTCGGTCTAAGCTTTTGTTATGAATTGGTAAAACAAGGAAAGTAATAAAATTATGTTAAAGCTTCCTGCAGAATTGACTATCACCCAAGTTGAGGTTTTACATCAAGATATATTACGCGAATTAAATAGCAATGATGATGTATGTTTGGATATTAGTGATGTCTCTAGTGCGGATACTGCAACTATTCAGTTGTTATGTGCTTTGCAAAAACATTTACTTTCTGTACATCATAAAATTATTTGGGTAGGGCAGAGCGATCCATTAAAAAGTACCATTAATAGTTTGGGTCTGAGTGAATATCTAATACTCGAAAGTACAGATTAAGAGGTCAATATGAAAAGAATTTTAGCGGTGGATGATTCCGCATCAATGCGCCAAATGGTGGGATTCACCTTAAAAAAGGCAGGGTTTGATGTTACTGAAGCAAAAGATGGTAGTGAAGCATTAAGCATCGCTAAGCAGCAAGGTTTTGATGCTGTTATATCAGATGTCAATATGCCAATAATGGATGGTATTACTTTGATCCGTGAGTTACGGACTCTGCCAAACTATAAATTCACGCCGTTATTAATGTTAACAACTGAATCCGGTATGGATAAAAAAGTTGAAGGGAAGGCGGCAGGAGCCACAGGTTGGATTGTAAAGCCTTTTAACCCTGAGCAATTATTGGCTGTCATCAAGAAAGTGATTCGCTAATTTAGGGAGCGGGCATGAGTATAGATTTAAGTCAATTTTTTGAAGTCTTTTTTGAGGAAAGTTTCGAAGGCTTGGATGCAATGGAGGCTGAGTTGCTAAACTTGGTTCCCGGAGAGGAAGACTTAGAAACGATCAATACAATTTTTCGTGCTGCGCATTCAATTAAAGGCGGCAGTGGCACATTTGGTTTTAACTCGGTATCTGACTTCACTCATGTACTCGAAACTTTATTAGATCAAATACGAGAAGGCAAAAGAGAGTTAACAACAGAGCACGTTGACCTGTTACTAAAATCGGTGGATTGTTTACGCGCTTTGCTCAGTGCTTTGCAATCAGAGCAAGAACCAGATCTTGAAGAAGCTAATGCCTTAAGGCTTAAATTTGAGGCTATTTTAGGGCTAGGGCAATCCGAACACGATAACCCTAACTCAGAATGTGCAGATGAACAGCAGGCAGAAGTAAACACATACCAAATAGATTTTAAGCCCTACCATCATTTATTTAAAACAGGTAATGAGCCTTTATACATGATCAGCGAGCTAGCTGAGTTAGGTGAGCTCGAAACCCATGTATCTCATAATGAAATCCCTGATATTACAGATTTAACGGCCGATGATTGCTTTCTTTCCTGGCGCTTCTTTTTAAATACCGAAAAAGAAGAGCGTGTTATTAGAGAGATATTTGAATGGGTGGAAGATGATTGTGATTTAACAATTACGCTGTGTGGCGGGCTTTTCTCAGAAGATGATACGGCGCAAGGAGCCGAAGAAAATAACCCAGATAGTAAAATAGAACCTGCTTCATCAGCACCTATTAATACGCAAGAGGTTAAAAAAGCGGTGGTAAGCAAGGCACCACCTCCAGCAACTGAATCAACTTCTATACGCGTTGGTATTGATAAAGTGGATTCACTGATCAACATGGTTGGTGAGTTAGTAATAACCCAAGCGATGCTAACGCAACTTGGGGAGCAGGAAATTACTGAAGCGACGATTGCTTCTTTGCAAGAAGGATTAGCGCAGTTAGCGCATAACACTCGTGATTTACAAGAAAATGTAATGCGAATACGGATGCTCCCCATAAGCTTTGTGTTCAGTCGTTTCCCTCGTTTAGTAAGAGATATTTCACAAAAGTTAAATAAACAAGTTGAGTTGAAATTACTAGGAGAGCAGACAGAGCTTGATAAAACGGTAATGGAAAAAATCTCCGACCCAATGGTGCATCTAGTTCGTAATTCGCTTGATCATGGCCTTGAAACTGTCGATCAGCGTCTTGCAGTAGGTAAAGACCCCGTAGGTATTGTCACGCTCAATGCATTTCATCAAGGCGGTAATATCGTTATTGAAATTATGGATGATGGGCAAGGCCTTAATACCACTAAAATCAAAGAAAAAGCTATTGCAAATGGACTGATAGCATTAGGCGACGAGCTTAGCGATGACGAAATCAACGAATTAATTTTTATGCCGGGATTCTCAACTGCAGATGCGGTAAGTGATATTTCAGGACGCGGCGTTGGAATGGACGTAGTTAGGCGTAATATTCAATCGCTTAATGGTTCTGTAGAAGTGTCGTCCGCGACGGGTGTTGGCTCGACTTTTACGATTCGTTTACCACTGACGCTGGCTATTTTAGATGGTCAGTTAGTTAAAGTTGCAAAACACACATACATTATTCCTTTAATTTCAATTGTTGAGTCATTGCAAATCGATATCACCAAAGTAAGTCGAGTGGGTAAAGATCTTGATGTTTTAAGGCTGCGTGATGAATACATCCCTATTTTACGTTTGTACAATATTTTTAATCATCAAGGTGCTATTGAGACCTTAGATAAAACCTTGTTAGTCGTTGTTGAAAGCGATAATCAAAAAATAGGTTTACTAGTAGATGATTTACTTTCTCAGCAACAAGTTGTGATTAAGAGCTTAGAAGCTAATTATCAAAAGGTAGACGGTGTATCTGGGGCGACAATTTTAGGTGATGGCCGTGTTTCTCTAATTATAGATATTAGTGGTTTAATTAAATTATCTGGCTTACGAAAACCAGGAAGCCAAGAGTTGATTATTGAATCGCAAGCTAATTTGGAGGCGTCATGATCTCTGGGCAAAGCGAATTAGATAACAAGATAATGCTAGAACAAGCAAAAGGGGTGAAGCAATTTCTCACTTTTATTATGGCGGATGAGGAGTACGGTGTAGATATTTTAACTGTGCAAGAAATTCGTAGTTGGGAAGAAATTACAGTGCTACCTAATGCACCAGATTACGTCAAAGGGGTTATTAATCTACGTGGGACCATAGTCCCTATTTTAGATTTGAGGTTGCGGTTTGGATTACCGAGTATTGAGTATGGTCCTTTAACTGTTGTGATAGTCGTAAAAGTGAATTTTGAACAAGGCAGCAAGATTATGGGCGTAGTCGTGGACGCTGTATCTGATGTTTATAGCATCGCAGAAGAAGACGCGAAAACAGTGCCTAATTTTACGGATTCTGATAACTCAGAGTTTGTTGCAGGGCTGGTAAATGTAGGTGAAAAAATGGTTGCGTTACTTGATTTGAAAAAAACAATGAAGATTAAATGTACGCATTAAAAACCATAACAGATAAATAAAAAGGTGATTGGCATGTGGTGGTTTAGTAATTCAAAACAGTCAGAATCAAGTAATGACCTAGTCGTTGCTGCATTAAATAAGTCTTTAGCGGTCATTGAATTTGAGCCCGAGGGGCAAATTATTACTGCCAATGACAATTTTCTAAATGTAATGGGTTACCAGCTTGAGGAAATTCAGTGTCAACATCATGCCATGTTTGTTGATCCTACAGAGGTCGACAGCGCGCAATATCAAGAGTTTTGGCAGCGACTTAAAAGTGGTGAGTTTATCCGCGATGAATTCAAGCGCACAGGTAATCATGGTAAAGAAATTTGGATACAAGCGACGTACAACCCTGTCATAGACGCGCAAGGAAAAGTATTAAAAGTTGTTAAGTTTGCCACAGACATTACACAGCAAAAACGCCTTGCAGCTGATGTGGCCAGTCAAATAGAAGCAATTAATAAATCCCAAGCAGTGATCGAATTTAACCTTGATGGCACCATTATTACGGCCAATGATAATTTTTTAAACACACTTGGTTATAGTCTGGATGAAATTAGAGGCAAGCATCACCGTTTATTTGTTGAACAGGAATATGCTAAAAGTACTGAATATAACCAGTTTTGGCGAAAATTAGGAGATGGAGAATTTGACTCAGGTGAGTACTTGCGTATAGCAAAAGATGGTAGAAAGATCTGGATACAAGCGTCTTACAATCCTATTTTTGACCCTAACGGAAAACCATATAAAGTCATTAAATATGCTAGTGATATTAGTGCCCAAAAAGCAGTATCTGAAAAAGCGCGCTCGACTGCAGATTTAGCGAATGCCTTAAAAGTATGCCAAGCAAATGTGATGATTGCAGATAACGATTTAAAGATTGTTTTTGTAAATGAGAAAGTAAAACAAATGCTGCAGGCGCGTGAGGCTAAGCTAAAAACCGTTTTGCCATCATTTTCAGTGGCGGATCTTATAGGTACCTGTGTAGATGATTTTCATAAGCAGCCATCGCATCAGCGCAAAGTATTGTCAGAACTTAACAAGCCACATAAAGCCACTTTACGTTTAGCGGAACTTATTTTTAGTCTCATCGCTACGCCTTGGCTTGGTAGTGATGGGCAGCGGTTAGGAACGATTGTTGAGTGGCAAGATATAACAGATAGTGAAAATAAAGCTGAGCAAGAAAAACGTGAATCACAAGAGAATTTACGTGTGCGCCGAGCGTTAGATCGCGTTGCTACTAATACTATGATTGCGGATGCAGATAATAACATCATTTATATGAATGATGCGGTTGTTAGTATGATGCGTACGGCAGAGAAAGATTTACGCAAAGACCTACCTACTTTTGATAGTAGTAAGTTATTAGGGCAAAACATTGATGTATTTCATAAGAACCCAGTCCATCAGCGTAATATATTAAGTAAATTAAATAAAACGTATAGTGCTGAAATACTGGTTGGCGGGCGAACTTTTGGCCTAGTTGCTAACCCTATTATTACACCTGATAGTGAGCGTATAGGCACTGTCGTTGAGTGGGTTGACCGTACAGAAGAAGTTGCCATAGAAAAAGAAATTAATGATCTAATTAGTGTCGCTGGAAGTGGTGATTTAGATATTAGGATAAAAGAAGCAGATAAAAATGGATTTTTCCTACGCTTAGCCAAAGGATTAAACAGTTTGGTTGGGATTGTAGATGATGCAGTGTCCGGTACAGGGGAAATGCTATCAGCGATGGCTAATGGCGATTTATCAAAACGTATTGAACAAGATTATCAAGGTTCATTTGATAAGCTTAAACGTGATGCTAATGCAACCGCAGATAAATTAACAGAAGTTATCCACCGAATAAATTCATCCGCGACTATGGTTGCCAGTGGTGCGGAAGAGATATCGCAAGGCAATGCAGATTTAAGCCAGCGTACGGAGGAGCAAGCATCAGCATTAGAAGAAACAGCATCAAGTATGGAAGAAATGACAAGTACAGTTCGTCAAAATGCAGATAACGCTAAAGTAGCCAATGAACTGGCGTCAGAAACACGAGACAAAGCACAACTTGGAGGAGAGGTCGTTAATCGAGCTGTAACCAGCATGTCAGCGATCAATGAATCCAGTAAAAAAATTGCTGATATTATAAGTGTGATTGATGAAATTGCTTTTCAAACTAACCTATTAGCGCTTAACGCCGCTGTTGAGGCCGCAAGAGCAGGAGAGCAAGGTAGAGGCTTTGCTGTTGTCGCAGGAGAGGTACGAAACTTAGCTCAGCGCTCTGCAGGGGCTGCAAAAGAGATTAAAGAGTTAATTAGAGATAGTGTTGATAAGGTCGAAGATGGCACGCAATTGGTCAATGAGTCAGGTGCAACGTTGCAAGAAATAGTTACCTGTGTGCAACGTGTCACAGGCATGATTTCGGATATTGCAGAAGCATCTGAAGAGCAAAGCTCAGGCATTGAGCAAGTTAATAAAGCAATTTCTGAAATGGATGAAATGACACAGCAAAATGCGGCCTTGGTTGAACAAGCGTCTGCTGCTGGTGAGTCGATGGCAGAGCAAGCGAATGATATGCGTAAGCTATTACGGTTCTTCTCATTAAGCCAAGAAGAGGCTGTAGTTCCCAACATAGAAAAGCCTAAAGCGACGACCCCACACGTAAGAAGTACTGAAACACCCGTTACACATAGTCGTTATATTCGCAGCGAACCAAGAGGGAATGATTTCTCTGAGCCTTCTGATGAGTGGGAAGAATTTTAAAGTTTATTAATAAACAACAAAGAATATTTTCTATATGGATTTAGAAAAGGTGCGCTGTACATTTTATATCACATAAGTATTTGATTTATTGTACAGCGCGATTAGCGCACGCCAATGCTTAGAATCCTGAGCAGCTAATTACTAAACCCTTAATAGCCGTTATTTCCGACTGTTATAATTGCGAGTGATTGTGATGAAAGAGTTTTTGTTTACCGACGATGATTTTAAGAAAGTATCAGAAAAAGTATATAACTCTTGCGGCATTGTATTGGGTGAGCATAAGCGGGAAATGGTTTATTCACGTTTAGCGCGGCGAGTAAGATCATTGCAGCTCTCCAATTTCAAACAGTACTTAGAGTATTTAGAAGCTCACCATAATCAAGAGTTTAGTGATTTCATTAATGCGATAACCACAAATTTGACGGCATTTTTTCGCGAGCAGCACCATTTTGACTATCTACAAACACAGATTTTTCCAAAGCTATTAATAGCCAATAAAGATACGCGGCGAGTACGTATTTGGTCTGCGGGCTGCTCTACGGGTGAAGAACCTTATTCTTTAGCTATGGTATTGAGTGGTGTATTCCCACGTGATTGGGATGTAAAAATTCTAGCAACCGATTTAGACTCCAACGTTTTGGCGAAAGCGCAGTCTGGTACTTATACCGCAGCAAATGTTAATGGGCTTGAGCCTAGTCAGTTAAAGCGCTGGTTTTTAAGAAGTAAAGATGGTGAGCAATTTAAAGTAAAACCTGAACTGCAACAGATGATTTCTTTTAAACGTTTGAATTTACTGCAAGAGTGGCCGCTTAAAGGCCCATTTGATGTGATTTTTTGTCGTAATGTGGTGATCTATTTTGATAAAGAAACGAAAGAGCAGCTTTTTGAGCGTTATCACCAAGTTTTAGCTATGGATGGACATCTAATGTTGGGTCACTCTGAAACAATGAGTAAGGCACATCAAGAGTTTAAGAATTTAGGGAAGACAATGTATCAGAAGGTTTAATTATGGATAAGCATTTTTCACCAGTACTAAAAGGCTTCGATCATGTAAGACGGTTTTGGGATAGTGGGCATAAAAATGTTGTTGCAAAGGTTTTGCCCGGTGAGTTTTATGTATCAAAAAATGATGAGTTAATTACGACTGTGCTCGGATCATGTATTGCTGCGTGTGTTTATGATGAGCAAGTAGGTGTTGGGGGCATGAATCACTTTATGCTGCCTATTGAAAAAGGACAGGAGCTTACAAATGCTCACAGCCTAAATTGCCGTTATGGAAATTGGGCAATGGAATTTTTAATTAATGAAGTGCTTAAAAATGGTGCATCGCGCGCGAATTTAAAAATAAAGCTCTTTGGTGGCGGACAGATTATTCGGACAATGACGGATATCGGTCTTGGTAATATAAGTTTTGCACAAGCATACGTTCAAGAAGAGGGATTGAGGTTAGTTTCTCAGGATGTAGGGGGCCCATGGCCTCGTAAAGTGGTGTTTCACCCGCAGACGGGTAAAGCTCATGTGAAAAAGCTGCGTAGTGTGCAAAATGAGAATATCGAAAAACGTGAAGTGAACTATCTTCATAATATTGAAAAACAAGAATTAAAAACTGATATTGAATTATTCTAAGGGGATTAAATGATTAATGTACTCGTGATAGATGACTCCCCGCTGATAAGGCAAATCTTAACCCAAGTTTTAAATCAAGCTGATGATATTAAAGTGGTTGGCTGTGCTGAAGACCCTTATCAAGCCCGGGACATGATCAAACAGCTCAATCCTGATGTACTTACATTAGATATTGAGATGCCAAGAATGGACGGCATTAGTTTTTTAAAAAACCTAATGCGACTAAGACCAATGCCGGTTGTAATGATTTCTACTTTAACTCAAAAAGGCTCGCCCATTACGCTTGAAGCATTAGAGTTAGGGGCTGTTGATTTTGTTGCTAAGCCAAAAATTAATGTATCTGAACAATTTGCTCAGTATGCGCAGCTAGTACAGCAAAAAGTGCGCACTGCTGCAGGTGCTAGGATACGCAGCTTTAAGCTCCCAGCTAATGTTGCAATTGATACTTCTGCTAAACAACATTTTATCAATACCAAAGTGTTAGCGATCGGAGCATCAACAGGGGGAACTGAGGCAATTAAAGAAGTATTAATAAATATGCCAGTGAATTGTCCGCCGCTTATGATCACTCAGCATATACCGCCAGTTTTTAGTAAGTCATTTGCACTACGAATGGACAAAACCTGCGCAATAAATGTAAAAGAAGCATGTCATGGTGACAAACTAGCGCCAGGCTGGGCTTATATCGCACCAGGGGATCAGCATTTAAGTATTAAGTTACAAAATGGCAGTTTGTATTGCCAGCTTGATGCAAGTGACCCGATAAATCGTCATCGCCCCTCTGTTGATGTGTTATTTAATTCGATGGCAAAGGTATGTCCAACGCATACAGTAGCAGCACTATTAACGGGAATGGGAAGTGATGGCGCTAAAGGTTTATTGTCTCTAAGGGAGTTGGGGGCTTACACTATGGCGCAAGATGAGCTGTCATCAGTAGTATGGGGAATGCCAAAAGCGGCAATTGAGCTAAATGCCGCTATAGATGTGGTTTCCTTGGATAAAATCGCGAGTAATTTATTGCGTCATGCTGTTAAAAAATAATTTGCAAAAAATAGGTTATTTAACGATTACCCAAGGTTGTGAAAACCAGTAATAACTACCTGCATGCTTAATAGATGGCGCAGTACAATTAAAGCGAGAGCGACCTTTACCTAATGCTTTTGGTGTTTGTACTTGCACTGTATCTTTAGATGTCCATTTTAGCTTTGCTTGTCCAACACTAGATACATAACATGCTAGTTGGCTTTTATGGAAATCCCCCATATTAAATTGGATACTGATCTGGGGAAGATCCTCAGTTGTTACACTATCAGTATAAATTAGCTTTTTAATAGGGAATGCACGCGCATTCATTTTAGTAATTAAAGTATCGAGCGTGCTATAAAACCCTGATGCAGGAAAGCGAGGTAAGCGGCTAAAGTCAGAGTCTGTGTGTATAGCTCCTGAGTGTTGGCCAATACCAATAAAGCCCAACTCAGTTACTAAGTCTTGCAGCTGATTATTAAACTCACCGTAAGGATAGGCTAAGTATTTATAGTCATGTCCTATTTCTTCTTTAATGCGCTGTTGTGACGACAAAATATCTTGCTTGATCCGGGCTTGCCATTGCTCTGTTGTTTCTTCAGCTAATTTACGATGTAAGTAGTCATGTTGAGCACTGTGATTAGCAATAAGGGCTCCTTTTTTTGCGAGCTCTCTCAATTGGGGCCAACCCATCACATAGCCTTTACCTTCATCAATCAGTTTAGGGTTTACAAAAATAGTATAAGGGTAATTAAACCTCTCTAATATGGGCGCTGCTTGCTCATAGTTATTCTTGTATCCATCATCAAACGTAATTGCGACGGTTTTATCTGGTAAACTTTCGCCTTGTTGCAAGCGAGTTAATAGTTCATTGAGTGGGAGCACTTTAAAATCATGCTCTTGCAGGTAAGTAAGATGTTCGGTAAAAGTATCAGCACTGACACTTGTAACCGCTGGCAGAGTTTCACTGACATGGTGATACTGCAAAATAACTGCACTTTGCGCAGGCAAAGACAGACAAAATAGGACCGATAGTACACTGTGAAAAAATTTCTTAAACGTCATAAGGCACACCATAAAAGCTTGCTGTTGTTAGCAGGTCCGATGATATTATCAAATATAACCGTGCCATTGTTAGGAATTGTTGATACAGCAGTAATTGGCCATCTAGGTAGTGCGCATTATCTTGCTGGTATAGCACTAGGAGCCACGATTATTTCGTTGCTTTTTTGGCTAGCAGGCTTTTTAAGAATGAGTACCACAGGCCTTGTGGCACAAGCTTATGGTAAAAAGGACTATGCTCAATTAGCTGGGTTACTAAAACGTAGTTTAGTACTGGCGCTTATTGTTGCTTTCATTTTAATTGCCTTATCCCCATTAATGAAAAATGTAATCGCTTACCTGTCTGGTTCCAGTGAGGAGGTGTTAGTACAAGCTTATAGTTACTTTTATATTCGTATTTTTAGCGCACCAGCAGCGCTGTGTAACTTGGTGTTACTAGCGTGGATGCTTGGTATTCATTATGGTAAAGGGCCGTTCTATTTGCTGCTTGTCACTAATATTACCAACATCGTATTAGATATATATTTTGTCGTGTTTTTAGATTGGGAAGTTGCTGGTGCTGCATGGGCTTCGGTGATTGCTGATTATATTGCCTTAGTGTTTGCATTATTTTTAGTCATACGATTAGCAAATAAAATGTCAGTGCCTTTATTTGTTGGTGGTTGGTTTAGTCGTAAAAAAATGTGGGCATTATTAAGTCTTAATCGTGATATTTTTATTCGCTCGCTGATTTTGCAGTTGTGTTTTAGTTTTATGACTTTTTATGGTGCTCGCATTGGTGATGTGACGCTTGCGGCAAACGCAGTATTAATGAACTTTTTAATGTTAGTTAGTTTTGCATTAGATGGAATCGCTTACGCAAGTGAAGCAAAAATAGGCCAGGCGAAAGGGCAAAATAGTGTTAGGCGTATTAATTTATGGATGCGTATAAGTGTTTTTTGGGGAATGTTGTTTGCCCTATGTTATAGCGTGTTTTTTGCATTATTCGGCGGGCAGATAATCACGTTATTAACGGATGTTCCGCAAGTGATTAGTGAAGCCCAAAAATATTTGCCTTGGCTAATAATTTTACCGCTAGCAGCAATGAGTTGTTTTCTGTTTGATGGTATTTTTGTTGGGTTAACTCGCGCAAAAGACATGCGTAACACGATGGTTTTTTCAGCGCTATTCGGTTTTTTTGGTGTTTTTTTGTTATCTCAGCAATGGCAAAACCATGGGTTATGGTTTTCGATGACCTGCTTTATGTTACTTCGTGGCATTACATTGATAGTCCGTTATAGGCAACTACAAACATCGCAGCGCTTATTGAGTTAGTTTAAATGTAGGTTAATTTAAAGTTAACTTAAAACTTAGAGTTTATTGTGCTAAAACAGCGTCGTTTAGCACGTTTGGGTATCTAAATTCGCATCTTGAGGTGTTTTGAGTATATGACTGAACTTTACCATTGGTTTGATTTAATCGGCGTGGCAGTATTTGCTGTGTCAGGCACCTTAATTGCCTACGATAAAAAAATGGACGGCTTTGGTGTCGTTGTACTGGCGACGGTGACAGCGGTGGGTGGAGGAACGTTACGTGATTTGATTTTGGATGTGCCTGTTTTTTGGCTACACGATCAAAGTTATTTTGTCGCTATTTTTGCATCGATTTTTATAACAACGCGCTTTATTAACAAGCAAAAATCCATACCTTATTATCATCTACAAGTGGCTGATGCATTTGGTTTAGCCTTTTTTGCGGTTATGGGAGCACAAAAAGCGCTCTTGGCCGGCATGCCCGCAACAACGGCGATTATCATGGGGATGATAACAGGGTGTTTTGGTGGCGTGATCCGGGATGTACTGGCGGACAATATACCTATGTTATTAAAAGGTGAGCTATATGCTATTACCTGTATTGCTGGTGGAATCGTCTATACCCAAGGTATCGCGTTTGGAATCATGACCGAAATGGCCATGGTGCTTGCGATGTTAACAACGCTAATATTACGTTTAGCAGCAATGAAGTGGCAATTGACACTACATATTTTTAAATATCCTGACTAGACTGTAATAAAACAATATTACAGGGACAAAGGAAATGTCATTAGCTCGTATATATTCTCGCGCTCAAGTGGGGATTCAAGCACCTGAAGTGATGGTTGAAGTTCATTTGGGAAACGGTCTACCGGCTTTTCATATCGTTGGTTTACCAGAGGCGTCGGTAAAAGAGGCTAAAGATAGGGTGCGCAGTGCCCTTGAAAACTCTCAGTTTGGTTTTCCAGATCAACGTATAACAGTAAACCTTGCACCTGCCGACCTTCCAAAAGATGGAGGACGTTTTGATTTAGCTATCGCCATGGGTATTTTAGTCGCATCAGGGCAGGTGGTTTGTAATGATCTTGAGCGTTATGAATTCTATGGTGAGCTTGCCTTAAATGGAGAGGTGCGTGGGGTTAACGCTATTTTACCATCGGTGCTTGCAGCGAAAGAGCAAGGGCGCTGTTGCTTCCTGCCTTATGTTAACGACAGTTTAGCCAGTTTAGTACATGGTGTTGAGCGCAAAGCCGTTTCATCAATTCAAGAAGTATGGAGCGATTTACTCAATCAGCAACCTTTACCATTGAATATTGAATACGCAGAGCGAGTTCATACCGCTAATTTTATTCATGATTTAAGTGATGTAAAGGGTCAGCCCGGGGCTAAAAGAGTATTAGAAATAGCTGCCGCCGGTGGTCATAACTTACTATTTTTAGGCCCGCCAGGAACCGGTAAATCAATGCTTGCCCAACGTATGCCAACCATTATGCCTGCGATGTCGGATGACGAAGCGCTCTCTAGCGCCGCGCTTTATTCAATTATAGGGCAATCGATTGATTTAACTAATTGGCGTAAAAGGCCATTTCGCAGTCCGCATCATACTTGTTCAGCAGTGGCGTTAGTGGGAGGATCTTCAAATCCCAAGCCGGGCGAAATTTCATTGGCTCATAACGGTGTTTTATTTCTTGATGAGTTACCAGAATTTGAACGTAAAGTGCTTGATTCACTGCGTGAGCCTATGGAAACCGGCACGGTAACAATTTCAAGAGCCGCTAGGCAAATGGAGTTTCCTGCGCAGTTTCAACTTATTGCAGCACTTAACCCCAGCCCCACCGGTTGCCATAATGATAAGCGGGCGACTCCCGATCAAGTAATGCGTTATTTATCTCGAGTATCTGGGCCGTTTATCGATCGTATTGATTTACAAATAGAATTACCGCGTTTGAACAGCGCGCAATTGCAAAGTACCGAAGAAGAAGAAAGCAGTGCTGTGGTGCGAGCGCGGGTTGAAGCGGCGTATAGTCGTCAGTTAAAACGTCAAGGTAAAGTTAATGCACGGCTTAATAATAAGGAAATGGGCATACATTGCGTGCTTGGTACGGCTGAGTTGCAGTTTTTAGCTAAAGCCAGTGAGAAGTTGGCGTTATCACCACGCTCTTATCACCGTGTAATTAAAGTTGCTAGAACAATCAGTGATTTAAAAGGAGCTGATGAGATTAGTTTAGCTGAGTTAAAAGAGGCTCTTAATTACCGCGCATTTGAGCGTTTGATTGCACAACTAACAAAATACTAAGCTTATTTGATTCATGCTGATGTGGTATTTTCATCACTAATCTTAACGTCAAACGATACTATTATGCAGCCACATTACGCTCATTTAGAACGAGTAATCAATACATACAGTCCACTTTCTCAGCAAGCTTGGGATGCTTATTTAGGGTGTTGTAAAGCCAGAACAGTTGTAAAAGGTGAAACTCTTTATTCTTTAGGTGAAAAACCTAATAGTTTTGCGTTTGTCCACACGGGGTTGTTTCGTGCTTTTGTTCGCGGTGAGAATGGTGACGAGTTTAATAAAAACTTTTTTTCAGAAGGGCGTTTTCCGGGCAGTATGAGTTCACTGTTAACGGATGAAAATAGTGACTTAGAGGTTCAAGCACTTGAAGACAGTGAGATTATAGAAATTAACCACCAACAATACCGTGATGCTTTATTCAAATTCCCCGATTTAATGATTTTTCATATACATTATCTTGAGGCACATTGGTTAATTGAGAAAGAGCCTAGAGAAATTAGCCTTTTACAACTAGAGGCAACTGAACGTTACCTTCATTTTTTACATAAATTTGAATTGATCTTACATAGATTACCTCAATTTCATATTGCCAGTTACTTAGGTATTACACCTACCCAGTTGAGTCGAATAAAAAAGAAAATTAAATAAACTTGATGTTCTCAACATATGTAAAGGATTGCTTTAACGTATCGATATAAAGTGACGACATATACCTAGCGGGGTATAAAAGCAGGAGTAATATATGTCGTTCATTAAAGCGTTAAATTGGCGTTATGCCGTTAATCAATTTTCAGACTCACAGTTAAGTGAAAAACAAATTCATGGGCTTATCGAAAGTGTACGTTTAGCACCAAGCGCATATGGTATCCAACCATACAAATTATTGATTGTTAAAAATCCAGCATTAAGAACAGAATGTGTAGCTAGTAGCTTTGGGCAAGCTAAGGTTGCCCAAAGCTCTCACTTGCTTGTTTTTGCTCATCAAAAAAGACTGACTTCCACTGATATTGATTGTTTTATTAGTAATCTTGCAAATAGCCAAGGTAAATCAGTCAGTGATTTAGCATTGTATAAACAGCAAATTAGTGATGATTTGCTCTCAAAAACTGAAAATCATCAAGCAATTTGGGCTGCTCAGCAATGCTATATTGGGCTCGGTACCTTGTTGTCTTTTGCGGCATTAAATAATATAGATGCATGCCCAATGACGGGTTTTGATGTTGCGGGTATAGACCGTATTCTAGGGTTGGCAGATCAAGGTTTAAGCGCCGCTATTTTATGTCCTATAGGATTTAGATCACCTAAGGATGCCTCTGCTATACGGTCAAAATACCGCTTGAGCCAAGATCAACTGGTTGTTCGGCTATGAATATTCTAGGCGTAATGGGGCTCTCTGCGGGAGCTGCAATTGCATTTCAAGCTGCAATGAATGCGCAGTTAGGTAAGGTTTTACAGAATAACTTATTGGCAACGTGCTATGCATTTTTATCGAGTTTTTTAATTATTGCTGTTTTAACTGCGTACGTTTGGGTAAATAAGGAACAAGGTTCGGGTGGCGAACAAGCTGAATTTATGCCAAATAGCTTGGGGACAGTCCCTTGGGTTTTATGGTTATCGGGGTTGTTTAGTACTTATGGCGTTGCAAGTTTGTATTACTTGATCCCAAAGTATGGGGTTGGCAATGTGATGAGTTATGCATTAACAGGTCAGATAGTGATTGCGATAATTATTAGTCATTTTGGTTTATTTGATAGCCCTATCAAAGAAGTATCTATGGTAAAGGTCACTGGGGCTGTGCTGCTTGTGTTGGGTGTTATATTAATTAATAAGGATTGAAAAATGAGCGCGGCTTTACAAATATACTCAAGTCACCTCAAAATGCAGTCTCAGCTGGAGTTAAAAGCGATTTAGGCAAGGCATAGATTGCAAATAATAGTTGTTCCTTTGTTAAAAATTAATAACACAGTATAAATAACTTTTAAACCAAATGGTTGGGTGCATGAAGTCGATTCAAAGATAGCTAGTACAGCAATTAGTTATGTGACAGGAACGAATATAGGTATTTATCAGCTAGGGATTGCGCTGGGATACTGTCAAGTGGGGGGGAGCAAAATTTATGGATCACCTAATTGACTGCGCTGTTAAACGGAATTTGCAAACGGTTACCTGATAACAATCAATCAACCAACATTATAATTAAATCGATAACATGTAGCCTTTGCCGCGTACGGTAACAATGCGTTTTTGATCCTTTTCATCACTGAGCTTTTTACGTAAGCGACCAATTAGCACATCCACTGTTCTGTCGTTTGGACTCCAATCAGGTTGGCCAATTTCTTCAGATATTTTTTCACGAGACGTTGCTTTTCCAGCATTTGAAATTAAGCAAATAAGGACTTTGTGTTCGGCCTCAGTGAGTCTAGATTCAATACCACTAGCAGTGATTAGTGTGCGGTTATCGGGGTGTAATTTAAAATCAGCATATTCGATAAACTCTTCGCTTTCGTCATGATGATTATTACCTTTGAGGCGCTTATATAAAGCGCGCATACGTAGTTCAAGCTCTAATAAATCAACGGGTTTGCAAATATAATCATCTGCGCCTTGTGCTAGGCCTGCAATACGGTCGGCCTGAGAATCACGGCTAGATAGCATGATCACGCCAATATCAGTAAGGGTGTTTAATTCTTTTGTTAGGTGTAAACCATCACGTTTTGGTAATACTATATCGACAATCGCTAAAGAAATAGCTGTTTTGTTATTTACA
Organism: Pseudoalteromonas porphyrae; assembly: GCF_001298125.1. Classification (NCBI taxonomy): domain Bacteria; kingdom Pseudomonadati; phylum Pseudomonadota; class Gammaproteobacteria; order Alteromonadales; family Pseudoalteromonadaceae; genus Pseudoalteromonas; species Pseudoalteromonas porphyrae. The sequence goes on from NZ_LHPH01000022.1 coordinate 63,509, forward strand.
CGCGATTGCACAATGGCTAAGGCATCAGCACCTGTTGCATCGTTCTCGATGTGAAATTCAGTCTCTTTAAAATGGTTGAGTATGCGCTTAACTAATAGTTCGTCATCTTCAACCAATAAAACATGAATGGCCATAGTATCTTAGTTACCTTTAATGATAGCTCTATGTTAGCACTCATTAGTAAAAGGTGAGAAGGGCGATCTTGAGTATTTCTGTACTATTTATGTCATTGTTTGGTAAATATCAACAGATAAGGGAGGTACCCTTACCTGTTGATAACATAAACAGTGTTAATTATTTTTTAGGATATAAATATTGCCACCACTGTGGTTCATTTTTTAGATGCTGGTCAAAATACGCAAGTTTGGTACTCCACCAATCAAAGCGTTGATCACGGGCGAATATTTGATGATCTGCGCCTTTGTATTCAATAAGATCAACATCTTTACCAAGCAGCTTAAGAGCTGTGTACATATTGTGACTTTCACCTACAGGTACATTGGTGTCAGAATCTCCATGTAAAAGTAATAACGGTGTGGTTACTTTATCAGCATGAAATACTGGGCTATGATCACTATAAAGCGTGGCATTATTCCACGGGTAGCTATTTTTAGATGCTTCACCTGAATATAAATACCCCCACCAACCTTGGCCCCAATACGATGTAATATTAGAGATACCTGCATGGGCAATGGATGCGCTAAACATATCTGTTTTGGTCGCTAACAACATAGTCATAAAACCACCATACGAGGCGCCTAAATTACCTAATCGGTTTTTATCAATAAATGGATATTGTTTTAGCAACGCTTGCGTGCCTTGCATAATATCATCAGCAGTATATTGCCCCCATGCATTCACATGCTTAGCTGAAAACTCTTGACCGAACCCAGTTGCACCTGTCGGTTGCACTACATATACAACATAACCATGCTCTGCCCATAGATTAAAAGGGTATCGTCCAGTAAAGCCACGCGTAACTGGAGAGGTGCCACCATAATAATAAACGAGAGCAGGGTACTGTTTGTTTTTATCAAGGTCAGTTGGTAAGTAAACACGGCCTTTAATTTCAACACCTTCAGCGTTGGTGAAATTAAATTCGTCTAGGCTGGCAATATCAGTATTGGCATAACCTTCTGGTTTAGAATCCCAAAGCGTTTTTGCTTTATTTTTATTTATACTCAGTTGTTTTAATTGTTGTGGTGATGATGCGTTAGAACCGCTAACTAAAATAGCAGGGCTACGGTTGTTTGAGTAACTAAATTGCTCAACTACATCAAAGCCAGTTTTTAACTTGTTAAAGCGCTGTTTACTTTTATCGTAAAGATACAAAGCGATAGTATCTTGATCGGTAACTTTAACGATTGCATCGCCATTATTTAGTACTTCAAGTTGACCAATTGCTGGATCAAAATTACGGCTTAATGCAGATGCTTTTTTACCATTATCGGTTAATAAATAAAGTTGCCCATCGTAATTGTTTGAGAGCATGTCTTCAGGTAAATTCCGACCTAAGCCATCTTTAAAATCAGGCCCAGCAGTAACATAAATATCGTTATTGCTGTATTTGGCTTGGTTAAAAATATTAAATAGGCCAATAACTTCACTTTTACCGTTGGCGATATTAAGTTCGATTAGCTCTGTGGTTGGGTGAGTTGTTGCAAGCATTGGTTGTGTGCCGCGACTAAGTAATACTGTGCCGCGTTTGCTATTAAAGTCTTCAATGCTGTGACTTAGAGGTCCTTGGCTTAATATTTTACTTAGCCCAGTATTAATATCTAATAAGTAAACTTGTGATGTAATACGCGCATATGACCAACGATCTTGTAAGCCTTTATAGTGTTTTGTCAGGCTACTATCCGCAGTAGGTGATTTTGACCAGTTGAAAATTAAGCTTGTGTTGTCAAAGTACGAAAATCCGCCAGCGCCATCTAAATTTTCAGCGATCACTCTTAGGCTTAGGGTTTTACGGTTTAACTGCTTTAATTTACCCTCTAATAAATACACTATGTAGTTATTGTCTGGGCTCCAAATTACATTACTAGGCTGGCCAGATTCAAAGCGGTAAATTGTTCGGTTGTCATCATCTTTTAGTTCAGTCACCGTGTTTGCAGTGTTACCGGTGCTGTCCTGGTAGTGCCGCGTAGACACTAAGTGCTGCTTGGCGTCAGGTGATAGCGATAATGCACTTACTGTTGGTGCATCAAATAACTGTTTAGCAGATAATCCATGTTGTTCTTTACTGCTAAAAGTCAGTGTGTGGGTATCTGTTTTCGCTGTAAAATCAAATTCTACATCATTCCAGTTAGCAACTTGCTCTGCGATTATTACAATTTGATGATCGCCTTGGCTTAATGCCAGCTCATACACATCTTTTGTGGGAGTTTGCTTCTCAGAATTGATGAAAAGCTGTGCTTTTTCTATCCCTTTAATTGTCAGAGTGCCTTGTGTAAAGCGTTCAGCGCTAGCGGTTAGCTTTAATGCTTGTAAGCCACCTAATGTTAATGCATTTACGCTATCAAACGACTGCCACTTTAGTTTTTCACCAAAGACTGTGATGCTTTTTTTTGGTTGTTGAAGGCTAGGTAAAAGGTTGTTGATAATCGCATCTTGATGCTCTGTTTGATATGGTTTCAATTGCATATCAGCGGCAATAGGGCCAATAAATTTTATATCCGCTTTATTTAAAGGTGCAGCAAATAGTGAGCTGCTAAAAGTGCTTAACGTTAAAACGGCGAGTGTCGTTTTAAGGCTTGGTTTTTTACCGAGCCAAATGGATCTAGGGTTCATAGTTGAGCCTGAAGTGGGTAATTTAATTTAATATAACATGTGAAAGTGGCGCCAAAAAGCGCTCTGCGATGGATTTTATCTTCCTTTAGTAGAAAGTTTGAGGTTAATACTGACAGTTGTTAAGGTGTATACTCAAACCACCTCAAAATGCAGGTTTTAATTAACCGTTTTGGCGTTTTACAGGGGCTTATTCTTTGCGTTGCTACTTTTTAAAAGAGATTGCTACTCTTGCAAAGTAACACTTTGATATTAAAACTTTTGAAACGCTAAACTCTGTAGTCTGGGTGTATCTAATTAAATAGCTAAGGAATAACAGTGACATTATTGATCGTTTACATGATAACGGCGATTACAATTTCTTTTTTATGCTCGATTATGGAGGCTGTGTTATTAAGCATAACGCCTAGTTATGTGGCAGTGCTACGCAAACAAACACCAAAGTTAGCTAAACAGTTAGAAAAGCTAAAGAAAAATGTTGATCAGCCGTTAGCGGCTATCTTAACCCTTAATACGGTAGCGCATACTGCTGGTGCTGCGGGTGTGGGCGCGCAAGCTGCCGTGGTTTTTTCAGATACAGCAGTAGGCATTGCATCTGCAATTATGACATTGCTAGTATTGGTGCTTTCAGAGATTATTCCCAAAACACTTGGCGCAAATTATTGGCGTGCTTTAACGCCTATCGTTACCGCATCGTTAAGGTATTTGGTTATTGTATTAAAACCTTTTGTTTGGTTTGCTGATAAATTAACAAATATACTTGGCCGCAATTACGATGAAGCCTTTTATATTCGCCAAGAAATTGAAGCTATGGCAGATATAGGCACTGAATCAGGAGCATTGCACAAAGAAGAGTCTGAGATTATCCGCAGTTTATTGCATTTTAGACACACCAAACTTGACTCGTTAATAACTCCGAGAACGGTTTTATTTAAGGTACATAAAGATTTAACTGTCGATCAGTACTTAGCAGAGCATGGAGCCGCTTCTTTTTCACGTGTATTGGTTTACGATAAAAACACTGATGACATTATTGGCTTTGTGCATAAAAATGACATTATGTTGGCATATCATCGCCTAGATAAAGAATACAAAATAAGTAAGCTGGTTAAACCAATTTACACTGTTCCAGAAACTCTCTATGTACCGACTTTATTACATACACTATTAGCCGAACGTACGCATATTTGTCTTGTTATTGATGAGTACGGAGATGTGCAGGGGATAGTGACGCTTGAAGATATGATAGAAGCTTTAATGGGTCTTGATATTATTGATGAGCATGATCAGTCAGTGAATATGCAAATGGTTGCCAAACAACGTTGGCAACAACGATTAGCCAGTAATGATAAATTACTAAGTGAAGAAGACAAGCATGGCCGAGGCGACAACTAGCGTCTGGTTTTACTGGCACTAACCATATGCAACCAAGACTTGGCCCATCGGGTAAGCTCTATTTTTCCTTTAGGGCGGCAAATTAGAAAGCCTTGCATTAAAATATGTTCTTTAAAGCGGTCTAGGTACTCAAGCTCTTCAACGCGCTCTATACCTTCGGCAACGATAGTGAGATCTCCTTGCGTCGCAATGTTAACTAGGCTGCTAACAATCACCTGTGAAAATTGATCTGTTTCAATGTGGCTTATTAAAGTGCGATCTATTTTTACTTCTGTGAATGGGAGTGTTTTGAGTTGATTTATGTTGGTAAAGCCAACACCAAAATCATCAAGAGAGATATCGAACCCACGTATTCTCAAACGGTTTAATGTTTCAAGTTGAGCAGAGCTACATAAAGCATGTTGTTCTGTTATTTCTAAAATAATTTCACTTGGCTTGAGGTTGTTAAGTTTTAATATAAGTGCCAATTTATCAGGGCAGCTTAAATCTTCTAGCTGGCATGGCGATAAGTTAAATGCCAGTTTTAGGTTGTAACCTAGATTTTTCTTTATATCGATAAAGTCATTGGTTGCCTTTTCAAAAAGCTGAAAAGTAATAAGATTAATTAAATCTAAATGTTCGGCCACGCAAATAAAGCGATCAGGTAAAAATACAGTGCCTTGCGGGGTTATGATGCGGGCGAGCACTTCTATACTTTCTACCTTGTTGGTTGCCCTACTTACTTTTGGTTGATAAAACGGGGTAATTTCATTATGACTAATAGCGTGTAGGAGTTGGTGTTCAGATATAGGCTCAGAAGGTTTTTCGGTATGACACGCTAAATGTTCTAATTTTTGCAGTAACTGATGCACTTGTGTTAATTGCACGGGTTTAGCAATATTACCGATTAAATGAGCATTACTTTTACGGGCTAAGTCGGCTGCTAAATCAATCACTTTTGGTGCCATTTCTGAAATAATAACAATGGCGCCGGGGTAATGAATATCACCTAAGTGGCGAATAAGTTCCATACCATCCATATTAGGCATGTTGAGGTCTGTAAAAACAGCATCATACAGTAATGGTGATTTCTTTACTTTTTCAAGTGCTTCTTGGGCATCTAAACATGTAGTTATATGTGGAACATCTAGTTCATTTAAAATGGCTTGCATCACGACTAAAATTGCTTTTGAGTCATCAACAACAAGTATACAGCGGGCTGTTTTAGTCATGTTCGCTCCTTGAAAAAAAACTTATTTATAATTTAAAAGTAGTAGATAAAGTATTAGGTGTCAGCATAACGACTAAAATAAATACCCGAATAGTCGAAAAAAAAATAGGTATACTTGACGTAATATTTTTAAGGCTGTGAATACGATGATTCGAATACAACTAACCCTTGCTGAACAAGATTATAGTTTGGTTTTAGTAGGGCAAAAAATTGTCCAAATATTTCAAGAGCAACAAGCTATAGGGTTTGATAATACACGTGAAAATTATTTTGAATTTAAGTCTAATGGCCAAGTAATTGGTTTAGATACTAGTGCAGTGCTCGATAACAGCTTGGTATTGTATATAGACGGCGAACTTGCAAAGCAATTGACACTTCCCCCAATGGAAAAAACTAAACCAAAGCAAGGTTTATTTGGACTGTTTGCGTTAGGTTTTAAAATTTTTAAAAGTGCAAAAGTGGTTAAAGTAGCACTAGCCGGCGCATCAGTTGCAGGTTATGCCTGGCTATTTACGTTTGAGTTCGCTTTAATGTTAATAGCGTGCTTGGTGATCCACGAATACGGTCATGTTAGAGCTATGCAGTATTTTGGTATTAAAACCAAAGGGATTTACTTGATTCCATTTGTCGGGGGGCTTGCCGTCTCTGATGATAAAATTACCACCCGCTGGCAAGATGTAGTTATCTCACTTATGGGGCCCGCGTTTGGTTTGATCACCTCTGTATTGGGTGTAGTGCTTTATTACGCCACTGAGATGGAAATTTTCGCAGGTGTCGCGGTGCTCAGCGCATTACTTAACTTATTTAACTTATTGCCCATTCTTCCGCTAGACGGTGGTCATGTGCTAAAAAGCATAAGCTTTTCAATGCGCTCATGGGTAGGTTTGAGTATATGTATTTTAGGAGTGTTATTTGGATTGTGGATAAGCTATACCTTTGGCTTAATGTTACTCGTGTTTTTCTTATTTATCGGTGCGCTGGAAATTGCCTTTGAATGGCGCGGCCGCCACTTCTCACACCTAGTACCGCTAGATAAATATGGCCAAGGCTTTTCAGCAGTAATGTATGCACTCGTCGTTGCAGGACACGTCGCGGTAATGATGCACTTTGCTGATTCAGAAAACGCGATATTAAGCTTACCGATGAAGATTTTATCGAGTTAAAATCAAACATTATCAATAGGACTGATCATGCAGGCGCCTATTGATAATGCCATCACTAATAAAAACTCAATACCAACGATATAAACACGCCGGTTATAATCAATTGCACTAAACAAAAGCCCATGATGTCTTTGGCTTTTAGGCCGGCAATTGCTAGCACTGGCAAAGCCCAAAATGGCTGAATTAGGTTAGTCCAGGCATCTCCCCATGCTACCGCCATTGCAACCCGGGGCATATCAGCCCCTAAAGCTTGTGCGGCGGGTATTACAATGGGGGCTTGTACCGCCCATTGACCGCCACCTGATGGCACAAATATATTCACTAATCCTGCACTTAAAAAACTCAACAATGGCAGTGATTCAGCATCGGCAATAGCAATAAAGCCTTGTGAAATTTGTTGTGCTAATCCAGTGTCGACCATAATCGCCATGATCCCTGCATAAAATGGGAACTGGATAATAATACCTGCGCCGCTGGGCACTGCTTGTTGTAAGCTGGTTAATAAATTATATGGCGTTTGATGTAGTAATATGGCTGAAAATAAAAACAGCGCAATCACACTGTTTAGATTAAGTGAACCGGCATTAAGGGCAAAATAATAAACTAAATATGCTAACCCCATAATGCCTATACTCATACCTAATAAGCGACTGTGTTCAATATGATCAGCAGGGCGAAGTAAGTCTAATTTTTTAGGTATTGGTTCGCTAAGGCTAGCTTGATCGACATACACACTGTCTTTATCACAAGGTAACATATAGCGATTAACCAACGGCATAATGATAAATAAACCGATGACGATGGCAATATTAAACCCTGAAAATAATGTATCTCCAGTACTAATGACCCCAATACTTTGCTCTGAAAAATGACCAGTAGTAGCAATAGTGAGTGGAATTGAACCTGCAAGACCACCATGCCATACAATAAAACCAGAATAAGCACTGGCAACGAGTAAGCGATAGTCCACTTTTGTTTGTCGAGCAATCGCTTTAGCGAATAGCGCACCAATCACCAAGCCAAATCCCCAATTAAGCCAACTTGCACACAATGACACCACAGTAACAAAAATAATCGCTTTGGCAGGTGTGTTAGCATACGTGGCTAGTTTATTTAGAATTGAATTAATAGCAGCAGTACTTGCAAGCATATAACCTGCAAGCAGCACCAGTAGCATTTGCATGGCAAATTTTAGCAAGTTCCAAAACCCACTTCCCCATGCATCAAGCACTTCAAGGCTACTTGAAGGTGTAAAAATACAGGCAAGGGCAAAAGTAACCAGGGTTAATAAAATCACAAACACGAATGGATCGGGGAGGTAACGCTCAACTAATTTTGTGAACGGTTTGGCAACTGAATTGAGCATAGAAGTATTTTTATTATTTATAGAGAGTGCCAATTAACCATGAAAGTAGTTAATTGGCAAATAGCCTAACTTTTTTTCTCAAGCACAACTTTAAGACGGTTTTGCACTTCTTCGACTAATAAGTCTGGTTGGAATTTAGATAAAAATGAGTTGCAGCCCACTTTTTCAACCATGGCCTGATTAAAACTGCCACTGAGAGACGTATTTAAAACGACAAATAAATTTTTCAACCGTTTATCATTACGGATCTCATGCGTTAGTCGGTATCCATCCATTGCGGGCATTTCAGCATCGGTGATCACCATTAATAAGTCTTGCTCAACATTATCACCCCGATCAGCCCAGCTCTTAAGCATATTCAGCGCTTCAAGGCCGTTACTAGCAGGAATAATTTCAATACCCAGTTGCGACAGTGTATCACTGACTTGTTTGCGTGCTGTCGGTGAATCATCAGCGTGGAGAATTTTACGTCCAGCAAACTCATTAACGATACTTTGATCAACTAAGTCATCAGAAATTTTAACTTCATATTCAATAATTTCAGCGAGTACTTTTTCTACATCAATGATTTCGACTAATTGCTCTTGGTCATCACGTATAATCTTTGTTAGTGCGGTTAGATAGTGATTTTTACCTACAGAGCTTGGCGGCGGCATGATATCTGACCATGTCATGTTGACGATTTGATCAACCTTACCAATTAAAAACCCTTGCACTGTGCGGTTGTATTCAGTAATTACAAGATTACAGTCTTCTATATTACGCGCCTCAGACATACAAATGGCTTTACGTAAATCGATAACAGGGATTGACTCACCACGAATATTCGCTACACCAGAAATTTTAGGGTGTGCATGGGGAATAATGTTTAAATGTGGCAATTTAACCACCTCTTTAACCTTAAATACATTGAGTGCAAACAAATGGCGACTATGTAAATAAAACAGTAAAAGCTCTAGACGGTTCTCTCCGACTAATTGAGTTCGTTGATCTACAGAAGCTAATACACCCGACATAATACGCTCGACTTTATGGTTAACGAATTTAAGTATAGCTTACACTGTTCCAGTTGAGAAAAGCATCCTAGAAAATAATCTTACATATTACAAACATTGCCTTCAATAAAGCATTGCAGTAACTTATTGGGTAATTGATAACGGATTAACCAAGTGGTGGCATGCCTTTTATATTTAAACAACTTTTTTTGTTAGTTAGAAGCCATATAGATCAGGTAAGTTGGCAGGCGGTTGCTGTTGCCACATTATTGCATATGGCATTAATTTGGTTGCTATTAGTGCTTGCCGGAGAATCCGCATTAAGTCCTTTAAGCACCTTTGTATATTACTATATAGTGACTACATCAACCGTGGGTTACGGTGACTTTAGTGCGAGTACAGATCTAGGTCGCTGGATTGTTGCACTATTACAAATCCCTTTTGGGTTGGCATTATTTGGTGTTCTGTTAGGAAAAACAGGGCAAACAGTTACTTATTTAATTAGGCGCGCTATGACAGGTGATAAAAGTTTTTCACATTACAACAACCATATTATTATTTTTGGCTGGCACCCAACGCGCACAAAAAAAATGGTTGACTATATTTTGGCTGACCAGAAACGCACTGAGCGACGTATTTTACTTGCGGTAACAGAGCCTATGGAGCACCCATTTTTAACCAATGCTCATGTTGATTTTGCACGTTTAACAAGCTTTACAGATTGCGAGCAACTTGAACGCGTAGCTATCAAGCAGGCAGATAAAATTATTATTGATGGTCAAGATGACGATCAAACATTTACTACCGCACTGCGCATAAGCAAGCTAGTCAAAGGTGATTGCCATATCAGCGCACACTTTAATGACGAGAGTAAAATTGAAATGTTGTTAGAGCATTGCGGTAATGTTGAATGTAGTAGTGCTAAATCAGCTGAAATATTAGTGCGTTCAATGCAAGATCCAGGGTCTAGTCGTGTGCAAGAAGAATTACTATCTACATTACATGGCGACACACAGTTTAGCTTAACGATACCAAAAGATTTAAATACCATGGAATTCGGTAAACTTTTTCACCATTTTAAACACGATCACGATGCTATTTTATTGGGTGTAGCACATAACTTAAGCGCACAAAATATGGATTTAAATCCACCGCTTGCTTACCCTGTGAATAGTGGCGATATTTTGCATTACATTGCTGTTGACCGCGTATTAAGCAGTGAAGTTAACTGGCAAGAGCTTGCTAAGTAATGGATGAAGTCGCGTTTTTAATTTTAGTATTGAGTGCCTATATTCTACCTGTAGTGATCGTTCTCAATACTAAACGCACTCAAGGCCACGAAAAAAACGGCTGGCTAATCGGTATTATCTTCTTCTCATGGCTTGCACTGATAATGTATTTTGCCATCGTGCCCAAACATGGGCATAAGAAAAAAGGGACTAGAAAAAAAGCGAAAGGTTAATTCCGGCAGTTGTCATTGTGAATAAAAGCGCGGGATAAGGCCACGCTTACTGCTTAGCGCTCTATTGCGCCATTTTCATTATCTCATTCCAATCAGCCTGGGTGACCGGCATTACCGATAATCGACCACCTTTTTTTAGCGCTATTTCGGTAATGGCATCATTTTTCTTAATCGCTTTAAGACTAACAAGTTTACTTAAGTGCTGCTGATAGCTGACCTCAACGACCACCCAGCGTGGCTTATCATTGCTTGATTTAGGGTCATAATAATCACTACTTAAATCAAATTGGCACGGGTCTGGATAGGCCTCAGCGGTCACTGTTGCAATACCGGCTACACCTACTTGCTTACAGCTTGAATGATAGATCATCACTAGGTCGCCAAGTTTTACATCATCGCGCATAAAGTTGCGAGCTTGATAATTACGTACACCTTCCCAGGCTGTTGTTTGTGCGGGTGCACTCTTTAAATCATCAATTGAAAAAGCATCGGGTTCGGTTTTAAATAGCCAATAAGCCATAGTAAGGTTTCCTAACAAAGATTTACTTAGAGTCATTGTATAGTATGATTTAACTATTGTGGGATTGAGGATATTAAAAATGAGCCAAGTTTTAGATGATTTATTGTCATTATTAACGCTAGAAGAAATAGAGCAGGGCTTATATCGTGGGCAAAGCCAAGATTTAGGTTTTCGGGCGGTATTTGGTGGTCAAGTGATGGGGCAAGCGCTCTCAGCAGCTAAAGAGACCTTACCTGAAGGGCGTATTGTTCATTCATTGCATTCTTATTTTTTACGCCCGGGCGATGCAGCAAAGCCGATAGTGTACGATGTTGAAACCATTCGAGATGGTAAAAGCTTTAGTACTCGTCGTGTGAGTGCCATTCAATACGGTAAGCCAATTTTTTATATGACGGCGTCGTTTCAGGCTGTTGAAGAAGGCTTATCTCACCAAGCTACTATGCCTGACGTACCTGCACCTGAAGAACTGCGCTCATCATTAGAGTTTTATCAAGAAAACGCCGAGCATATACCAGAGGTAATTCGGAATAAGTTTATCCGCGAAATGCCCATTGAGATGCGTCCGGTGACATTTCATAACCCGTTCAAACCACAAGAAATGGAACCCGTTAAGCATATTTGGTTTAAAGCCAATGGTGAAATGCCAGATGATCAGCGCATTCATAATTACTTACTAGCGTATGCGTCTGATTTTGAGTTTTTACCAACTGCATTACAGCCGCATGGCGTATCGTTTATGCAGCCAAATATGCAAGTTGCAACGATTGATCATGCAATGTGGTTTCACCGTCCGTTTAGAATGGACGATTGGATTTTATATACTATTGATAGCCCAAGTGCGAGTTCTGGTCGTGGCATGGTTCGCGGGCAGTTCTTTGACCGTCAAGGCAATTTAGTTGCCTCAACGATTCAAGAAGGGGTCATGCGTCAGCGCTAATCATGCGCTGAGTGTTGTGCTTGGCTCAGTACAATATCACTAATAGACTGCCAGATCCGTGCTGGCAGTAACGCCTTAAGGTACATATAGGCTTCACATAATTCAGTGCTGCCTTCTAAGCCATTACTCGTTTCGCTAATTAAGCCTTGTTCACGCAAATTACTAATAAAACCTACCAATACTTTTTTGTCAAAAAACTCAGGAGTTTTAATACCGTGCAATGTACCTAATCGCTGCGCGAGTACTTGGCTTTCACGCTCAAGTTCGGCGCGTTCAATGCCTTTACTCGTTTGGATAAAGCCAATCACAATGGCGTAGCGTTGTAGAGTTAAACTCAGCGCACGACCAAGTATTTCAAGCTTGGCTAAGCAGTCATTACTATTCGTGATTTTGATATTGTCGCCCTCAATCTCTATCAGGTCTTGATCAACAAAGCTGGCTAAAATTCGGGTAATATAATTTTCATCAAGCGCGTGCAAAAACCATTCTTTAGCAAACATAGGGTAAAAGCAGTTAATCAATGCTTGGCACTGCGAAATGGTGGTTTTATGGCTTTTAAATATATGCAGCGCCAGTAAACTTGGTACAGAAAACACATGCAAAATATTATTACGATAGTAGTTAAAGAGGATTTTTTCTTTATCGTTAATCGCGATAATCTCGCCAAACTCATCGCTTATTACATCAAATTTATTTAGCTTTAAGGCGTGAGTTAATAGCTCTTCCGGGCTCTCATTTGGAATGGTGATTTTTGCGCTGTAACTAGCATTGCGTTGTAAGTGCAGATAAAAATCAAGTTGTGCAAGCAGTTTTGGTTTACTCAAGGCTTGCTTATCGTTTACTAATAAAATCATAGCAAGCAAATTAACAGCGTTAAGCGCGGCCGCATTATTAATGTTAACCATTACTTTATCGGCTAAGGTGGCTACTTGTGGTCCAAGCCATTGTGGTTTTTGTACATCCGTAGGATGAATAGAATCACGCCAATCTGGTTGTTGGTCATTTAAATATTGATTGACCGAAATGGGGTCGCCAAAATTTAAATAACCACGGCCGTAGTTTTTTAAGTTTTTAATTGCTTTAAAAATCCCAAATATTGATTCACCTTTTTTATCATCACCGGCGAGCTCTTTAAGGTAGGTATTAATTTCCATAACGTGTTCATAACCAATGTACACAGGCACAATTGAAATTGGGCGATCAATACCACGAAGCATGGCTTGCAGTGTCATAGCCAACATGCCGGTTTTTGGTGGCAGTAAACGCCCGGTCCGGCTACGCCCGCCTTCGGTATAAAACTTAACAGAGTAGCCTTTAATAAATAGTTGGCTTAAATACTCTTTAAACACCGCTGAATAAAGTTTGTTGCCCGCAAATGAACGGCGAATAAAAAAGGCGCCTGAGCGACGGAAAATTCCACCTGCTGGAAAAAAGTTTAAATTAATACCCGCAGCAATATGTGGCGGTACTAAACCAAGATGATAAATAGAGTAGGTTAGCAGTAGATAATCCATGTGACTGCGATGACACGGCATATAGATGATTTCATGGCCTTTATTGGTCAGGTCGTGAATTTGCTCGGTGTATTTTATTTCGATACCGTTATACAGCTTGTTCCATAACCAAGTTAATGCCCTCTCAGCAACGCGGATGGTCGCGTCACTGTAGTTAGCGGCTATTTCATCCAGTAGTTTTAATGCGTTTTGACGTGCCTGTGCTTGGCTTATATTCTTACTCTTTGCTTCATCGCTAATAGCTTTTTTAATAGTGGGGGATGCTAATAGCGAATTAAATAATTGCTCGCGTGAGGGCATTTTAGGGCCCGTAGCCGCTAATTTTTGACGACGAAAATGTACGCGGGCTACACGCAATAATTTATGCGGCAGCTCATCCACATCGGTTTTTTCGTTTACTAATAGCGATAAATCTAACGGCTGACTAAAGCGTACAAAATTATCACGGCCAGAGAACAGTAAAACAAAAAATTTACGAAACCAGCTAGGCGTTAAAGAGTGTGATACGAGTGTACCTAAACCTGGTTTTTCTTTACCCGGATTGCGACCCCATAAAATAGTGACCGGAATGACTTGTACGTTTTTTTCACCACTGGCGATTAACTGTTCAATGATTTGCTTACCTTGATTTAACGCGTCAGTAGGCTTTGCCTTGTCACCAAACAGTGGTGGTGGGTTCTGTAGGCCAATAAAGCGATCTAATGAGGCATTACCAAGCAGTTGTTGTTCGGTCGGATTTGGTAAGCCATGCTTTTTACATACGCGTGCGAGTGCAGCTAAATCAGATCGAGCATTGAGTTTAACGATATAAAAAGTGGGATAAGCCGGGTTAAGGGCATATTGTTCAATAGGGCTCTCTGGCAGCACCTTACTTTTTACAAGCAGGCGGTTGGTCACCATTGAGATAAAGTTCAAACAATAATTAAAAATACGCATCAACTCACCAAGGTTAAGGATTAAGAGATAAAAGCAAACAAGGGGGAATAATAACAATTAAAAACTGGACTGACCATTATCATTCATACTATGCATGATCTCACTATAGTAAATCCACAGTAATGACGACACGATGACAGGCCCTTTTTTACAGTATAAATTACAGTCATTCGGGTTGATTGAAATAGTTGTTGCATTTATCACCAATATCATTATAATACGCAGGCTTTCAAAATTCCCTCGGGAACTTGGAAGGAACATTAAGCTTGGATTTCAAGCTAATAAAACAGGAGTTCCGATTTGGAACTCAACGTAGATATAAATCAACAACCGGCATCTTAATTATTAAGATTGTTTCGGTCGTTTTTTTATGCTCTTTAAATGCTCTTTATATTGAGGTTTAAGAATGTCAAATCAACGCATTCGTATTCGCCTAAAAGCTTTTGACCACCGTTTGATTGACCAATCAACGGCGGAAATCGTGGAAACTGCGAAACGCACTGGCGCACAAGTACGTGGTCCAATTCCACTACCTACACGCTTTGAACGTTTTACTGTACTTACATCACCGCACGTTAATAAAGACGCGCGTGATCAGTACGAGATCCGCACCCATAAACGTCTGATCGACATCGTAGAACCAACTGACAAGACTGTTGACGCACTTATGCGTTTAGATCTTGCTGCTGGTGTTGATGTTCAAATCAGCCTGGGTTAATCGAAAGATTAGAGAGGTTTTAGGAAAATGGCATTAGGTCTAGTCGGTCGTAAAGTGGGTATGACACGTATCTTCACTGAAGATGGTGTATCTATCCCTGTGACAGTTATTGAAGCGACACCTAACCGCATTGCTCAGATCAAATCTGACGCAACAGACGGTTATAACGCGCTTCAAGTAACCGCAGGCACTAAAAAAGCAAGCCGTGTAAACAAAGCAACAGCGGGTCACTTCGCTAAAGCTGGTGTTGAAGCGGGTCGCGGTCTGTGGGAATTCCGCCTTAACGGTGGTGAAGGCGATTTTGAAGTAGGCGCTGAGCTTACTGTTGAATTATTCAACGAAATCAACAAGGTTGACGTAACCGGTACTTCTAAAGGTAAAGGTTTCCAAGGTGGTGTTAAGCGCTGGAATTTCAGCATGCAAGACGCTACACATGGTAACTCTCTATCTCACCGTGCTCCTGGTTCAATCGGTCAAAACCAATCACCTGGTAAGGTGTTTAAAGGTAAGAAAATGGCCGGTCATATGGGTGCTGAGCGTGTAACGACTCAAAACTTAGAACTAGTACGCGTTGACGCTGAGCGTAACTTGCTTTTAGTTAAGGGTGCAGTACCTGGAGCTATCGGCGGTGACGTTATCGTTAAACCTGCTGTTAAAGCATAAGTCCTGGAGATTTAGTGATGGAATTAGCAATTAAAGACGCTTCTGGCGGTCTTGAAGTTTCTGAAGCTACTTTTGGACGTGAGTTTAACGAAGCATTAGTACATCAAGTAGTTGTTGCATACGCAGCAGGCGCTCGTCAAGGTACTCGTGCTCAGAAGACACGTTCTGAAGTAAGCGGTGGTGGTAAAAAACCATGGGCTCAAAAAGGTACTGGCCGTGCACGTGCTGGTACAATCCGTAGTCCAATTTGGCGTTCAGGTGGCGTTAGCTTTGCAGCTAAACCACAAGACCACAGTCAAAAAGTAAACCGTAAAATGTACCGCGGTGCGATCAAAAGCATTTTATCTGAATTAGTTCGTCAAGAGCGTTTAATCGTTGTTGAAAGTTTTGCTCTAGCAGCACCTAAAACTAAAGAACTAGTTGCTAAGCTTAAAGAACTTGAGCTTAAAGATGTTCTAATCGTAACTGAAGAAGTAGATGAGAATCTATTTTTATCGGCACGTAACCTGTACAAGGTTGACACGCGTGATGTAGCTGGTATCGACCCTGTAAGCTTAATTGCTTTCGACAAGGTACTTATTACAGCTGCTGCTGTTAAGCAACTTGAGGAGACGCTAGCATGATCCGTGAAGAACGTCTTTTAAAAGTGATCCTTGCTCCACATATCTCTGAAAAAAGCACCATTGCTGCTGAAGAAAACAACACGATTGTTTTTAAAGTAGTAAATGACGCAACTAAAGCTGAAGTTAAAGCTGCTGTTGAAAAGCTTTTTGAAGTGGAAGTAACTGGTGTTCGCACACTTAACGTTAAGGGTAAAACAAAACGTACTGGCGCACGTTTCGGTCGTCGTAGCGACTGGAAAAAAGCTTACGTTACTCTTAAAGAAGGCAGCGAACTAGACTTTGTCGGCGGCGCCGAGTAATAAGGGGAGTTAGAATTATGGCACTTCAAAAGTGTAAGCCTACTTCTGCGGGCCGTCGTCACCTAGTTAAAGTGGTTAACTCTGATCTACATAAGGGTAAGCCATACGCACCACTTTTAGAGAAAAACTCTAAATCAGGTGGTCGTAATAACAATGGTCGTATTACGGTTCGTCATATCGGTGGTGGTCATAAGCAGCATTACCGTTTAATCGATTTTAAACGTACTAAAGATGGCATTCCAGCCACTGTTGAGCGTTTAGAATATGATCCAAATCGTAGCGCAAACATCGCTCTTGTATTATATGCAGACGGTGAGCGTCGTTACATTATCGCACCAAAAGGCTTAAAAGCTGGTGATGCAATCCAGTCTGGTGTTGATGCACCAATCAAGCCTGGTAATGCATTACCTATGCGCAATATGCCTGTAGGTTCGACTGTTCACAACGTAGAATTAAAACCAGGTAAAGGTGCTCAAATCGCACGTTCTGCTGGTGCATACGTTCAAATCCTTGCTCGTGATGGTCAATATGTAACATTACGTCTTCGTTCAGGCGAAGTTCGTAAAGTTGAATCTGATTGTCGTGCGACACTAGGTGAAGTAGGCAATGCTGAGCATATGCTTCGTTCACTTGGTAAAGCAGGTGCAAATCGCTGGCGTGGTATTCGTCCGACAGTTCGTGGTGTTGCCATGAACCCGGTTGATCACCCACACGGTGGTGGTGAAGGTCGTACATCTGGTGGTCGTCATCCTGTGTCTCCATGGGGTAAGCCGACTAAAGGTGCTAAGACGCGTAAGAACAAGCGTACGGATAAATTTATAGTACGTCGTCGTACTAAGTAATATTGAGGAATAGCCATGCCACGCTCTCTCAAGAAGGGTCCTTTTATAGACCTACACTTGCTGAAGAAGGTAGAGAAAGCTTTGGAAAGCGGTGAAAAGAAGCCAATTAAAACTTGGAGCCGTCGTTCAATGATCATACCTAACATGATCGGATTGACCATTGCTGTCCATAATGGTCGCCAGCATGTACCAGTTTTCGTTTCTGACGAAATGATCGGTCACAAACTAGGTGAATTTGCACCAACTCGCACTTACCGTGGCCATGCTGCGGATAAGAAAGCGAAGAAACGTTAAGAGGGGAATGATAAATGCAAGCATTAGCTAAACATAAATTCGCCTCTGGTTCGGCGCAAAAAGCACGTCTAGTTGCAGATCAGATCCGCGGGTTACCTGTCGATCGCGCACTAGAAATCCTGGCGTACAGCCCTAAAAAAGCGGCTGTATTAGTTAAGAAAGTACTTGAGTCTGCTATTGCTAACGCAGAGCATAACGAAGGTGCTGACATTGATGAGCTACGTGTAACAACGATCTTTGTGGACGATGGTCCTACAATGAAACGTATTATGCCACGTGCTAAAGGACGCGCTGACCGCATCCTTAAGCGTACAAGCCACATCACTGTTGTGGTTTCAGATAGCTAGGAGTATAAGTAATGGGACAAAAAGTTCATCCTACTGGTATTCGCCTAGGTATATCTAAACCTTGGGTTTCTACCTGGTACGCGAGTTCAAAAGATTTCTCTGCACAGCTTTTTGGCGATCACAAAGTACGTACATTCCTTACTAAGGAATTGAAAGCGGCTTCTGTGTCTAAAATCGTTATTGAGCGTCCAGCAAAATCAATCCGCGTAACAATTCACACGGCTCGTCCGGGTGTTGTTATCGGTAAAAAAGGCGAAGACGTAGAAAAATTACGTCAAGCGGTAACTAAGATTGCTGGTGTACCTGCTCAGATCAATATCTCTGAAGTACGTAAACCAGAACTAGATGCACAGTTAGTTGCAGATGGCATTGCCTCTCAACTAGAGCGTCGTGTTATGTTCCGTCGCGCTATGAAGCGTTCGGTACAAAATGCAATGCGCATTGGTTCAAAAGGAATCAAAGTTGAAGTTAGCGGTCGTCTTGGCGGCGCAGAAATCGCACGTTCAGAATGGTATCGTGAAGGTCGTGTACCTCTACATACTCTTCGTGCTGATATCGACTACGCAACTTCTGAAGCCTTAACCACTTATGGTATCATTGGTGTTAAAGTTTGGATCTTCAAAGGCGAAGTTATTGGTGGTTTACCACTAGTACAAGAGCAAGAGAAGCCAGCTAAACGCGCACCAAAGAAAGCCAAGAAAAGTGCTAAGTAGAGGTAGCGAGTAATGTTACAGCCAAAACGTACAAAATTCCGTAAAACGCATAAAGGCCGCAACCGTGGTCTTGCGCAAAACGGTAACAAAGTAAGCTTCGGTACTTTCGGTTTGAAAGCTACTGGCCGTGGCCGCATGACTGCTCGTCAAATCGAAGCAGCTCGTCGTGCCATGACACGTCACGTAAAGCGTCAAGGTAAAATCTGGATCCGTGTGTTCCCTGATAAGCCTATTACAAACAAACCGCTTGAAGTCCGTATGGGTAAAGGTAAAGGTTCTGTTGAATATTGGGTTGCTGAAATTCAGCCTGGTAAAGTACTTTACGAAATGGAAGGTGTTTCTGAAGAGCTTGCTCGTGAAGCATTCAACCTTGCTGCTCGTAAACTGCCATTCAAAACAACTTTCGTAACTCGGACGGTAATGTGATGAAAGCAAGCGAACTAAAAGACAAAAGCGTAGAAGAGCTTAATGCTGAACTTCTAGGACTTCTTCGTGAGCAATTTAATATGCGCATGCAAGCAAGCACTGGTCAGTTAGCTCAGACACATACGCTAAGAACAGTACGTCGCGATATCGCGCGTGTAAAAACAATTATTAACCAGAAGGCAGGTCAATAATGAGCGATAAAATCCGTACTCTTCAAGGCACTGTAATCAGCGACAAGATGGAAAAATCTTTCACTATCGCTATCGCACGTTACGTGAAGCACCCAATTTATGGGAAATTCATCAAACGTACGACTAAATTACACGTACATGACGAAAATAACACAGCAAAAGCGGGTGACGTTGTTTCTATCCGTGAATGCGCTCCAATTTCTAAGACTAAGTCTTGGACATTAGTAGACGTTATTTCTAGTCCTAAACAAGCTTAATTTTTAATTAAGTCTGTTTTATAAAAGCCTCGGCATTAGCCGGGGCTTTTTGTTTTTAAAGAAGCCATAAGCGGTAAGTTGTCAGCTTTCAGTTGCTCGCAGTAAGTGTTAGCGCCGTAGCTTGGGTTGAGTATTGAGAAACCCGAGGAGGAAAGAGCGCCATAAATGCGCTGAAATAATATTCTTAGAATTAAGTAACAACTAAGTATCGGGTTTATAATTTACGAAACTTATACCTTTGTGAAAATACACCTGCAACTATAGATAGTAAAATACACACTACAGAACCTACAATTAGAAAGCGGTTTTCGATCCTGCTAACTTGTCTTTCGCCGACAATTTGATAAGTAACATCACCTTCAATAAAGCGTTCGCCTTGATATTGCTGACTAACATTAAACGCTAAAAATTCACCTTGTTTTGCCTGATAAGTAAAGTAGGTTTCAGAATAAAAAATTTCATACGTTGCACATAGCCAAACTATAAGACCAATTATAAACAGCACAAAACTTAATATGGGCAGTTTTTTCAGCGGCACGTTTGTTGATGGTGTTGTAGGTAAATAGTTATTAAAACACACTTCGTCGTAGCACAATTTTAGCTTTTCGATCACTTCAGGAGAGGGAATGAATTGACCATTCTCTAGTTTTGATAAATAAGATTGTTGGATGCCTATTTCCCGAGCAGCAAATGCTTGAGTCCATTTTTTGTTTGTTCGAAGACGTTTTAATTCTATTCCTAGTGATTGCATACTTATTACTCTCTCCTTAATTGTTGCCGTATTATTATCACCAATTAGCTAATCCAGAGATAGAGCTTATGATTATATTCATGTAAATGAATAAAAGAATATTATGAATATTAATGGATTAGCGTTTTTTATGGGCTGTTTTAAATTATGCTAGCATTATCAAACTAACGAAAGGATATATTTTATTATGAAAAAACACGTCTATTTATTACTTAGCTCCATGGCTTTATTATTGGTAAGTTATCAAACTAATGCCGAACCTGTTTTTGCAGTTAAAGCCGATATTTATAAATTGAAAAATGAGATAACAATTGATAGTAAAATTGCTAAAAAACTAAAATCATTGGCTCCAATTCACCAACCAGTGCTATTAGCCTTATTAAATGAGAGTGCATTAATAGAAATAGGAGATGAAAAACAATTAACAGCACTTGAGGTAAAGGCAAACGAAGATGGAGCGTTTTTTAATGCGGCGATGAAGTTAAAAGATAAAACAGATGGCCAATGGCAATCAATAACGTCTTTTATGCCTAACATTCCTAATGGTCAAACTGTATATTTTAGCCGTACTTTTATCGATAGTGTTTGGTTGATAAAGTTAACCGGGACACGTTATGAATCAGAGGAGCTGGGTCTAGCTAGTTTCCAAAACCAATAATAGTAATCGCTGGAGTATTATTATCTGTTTACTGAGGTTGATATTTTATATTACTTGTTAGCTGTGTTTGATTTTAAAAATAGAATAATAAATCAATGTTTCAGGATAACTCATATCGTGATTATTACGATTTCATCGTTTTACAGTGCATGTTATGCACAGGTGTTTGTGGGTAACATGTCAGTTTCTTTTGTGTATCTTACAAAAGCGAAATAAATGCAATATTAGTGATAATAACGCTTGCGTAAAATCAGCCGCGCCCTATAATGCGACCCCACTGAGACGGCAGACAGCAACGCTTAGCGGGGCAACAGTTAATCAGTGAGTCGAGTAAAACTTAACTTTGAAATTCTTTAAAAGAAACTAAAAATTAAGTGTTGACAAAAAAATAGGAAAGCGTAACATGCGCAGCCCTAGCGAGATAAAGTTTAACTTTAATCGCAACGTTCTTTAACAATATAAAGCAATCATCTGTGTGGGCACTCGTACAGATTGAGTTCTAACAGCCAAGCTACTTCGGTAGTGAGGCAAAAAATTTAGAGTCTCAATTGAAACTGAGTGACCAACAGCAATAAATTTATTTATTGCAGCACAGTCAATTCAATATCGAAAGATATTAAATAAATTCAGAATTCATTGAGCAGGTTCTTCATTCTTTATTGGATGAGAACAGAAAAAA
>NZ_LHPH01000023.1:0-76954 GCF_001298125.1 Pseudoalteromonas porphyrae
GGCTGAGGCTGAGTTTAAGTAAATGCTCGCAGTAACTTTTACAGGTACTTTGTGAATAACCAAGATAGGCTATTTCAGTTTTGACTTGTTCAATGAGTGTATTCATTACTTACCTCCAAATATGGGATAACCCCAAGGTAAGTGTGGCTCAAATGATAAGAATAGGATCTCCGCGTAGCGGCTTAGTTCAACAATTAAATAGTGCGCTCATCGGGCATATTTCTGCCGACTTAACGCTCATTTATCTACTTTATATAGTTTTAACAAATTACCTAAGGTATTACTATCACTAAGTTTTCTAAAACTTTAAAGCAAAGTTAAACAGAATAATATGCGCGCGCCGCTCATTTTCATGAATATATGCGCAAAGGGCTATTTGGCCAATTAATTAACTACGATATTTATCCAATCTCGATGGCCGCTTATCACTCAAAGCCGTCATTTAGTTTAATCTTTCACCGTTGGGTTTCGTTGCCCTCAACCTAACCCACAGTAGTGAATTAAACGCCGAGTTGATTGGGCTTTTCCTAGGGCGTGTTGACCTTTCGTGATTGATTTTGCAGCTGTATGTTTGGTTTTTAGGCAAGGCAGAGCCTATGTAGTGTGGTTATTCCCCATTAATAGGCGATAACGCAGCATAAATGCCAAACATGCGCTACCCTCCGGGTTCTTTCTAGGGACAATTAACTCTTTGTTGCTCGGTTTTTACTTAGCCCACTAGGTTACAAACCTCGCGCCGCGATTAAATTTCCCCTAGATTGAACAAATTTCAATCCACAAAGGTCAACACGCCCTAGCGCCCAGAATCTAGCAGCTAGGCTATTTTTCTTCCCAATTTAATGACTAGCTTGCAAGCAATTAAGCCACTCATCGGGTTCGGCTAAAATAAACTCTAAGTGGTGGTTCTCTTTGGTGGTTATTTTGATTCCCGCGGTGGTTATGGGGATTAAACCGCCAGCTTTACCTGAACATTTCTCAACGCGGGAAATATTATTAAGTTTGATGGCATAACTGCCTAAATTAAGTTGTTTATTTAGGGCTTCAAAATGCAGTAGGTTATCAGTGAGTGTTAAACGACCATCTGCTTTAGCAACACCCAGTTGTAATGTTGCATAACAGCGTTTGAGCTGTGTGAGTTTGGATTGTGCTGCTTTCATTATTCATTCCATCGATTTTTTATTTTATTCAGTGTAAGTTGCACAATTAGATGTGTCAATTATGTAAATTAATTGTTTTTATTTGTATTTTAAAATAAGCACTTACAAAAAGTTTTTTGCTCTGTGGTGTTGTTTTTTCTGCTTATTTACTTTTAAAAAAGCATAAACGACTAACGCCATTTGCATGGCTAATGCACAAAGAGTAAGTAATAGCTCTATGCGGTTAGCAGCCCTCGTTGGTAAATATAATTCGATAAACCATGCGAGGATAAGCATAAAAATAAGTGATGCATGTAAATAACGCTGTAACATTATTTTAAATTGCAGATGCTTCCAGCGGCTAAATACTAAAAGTAATGTACTCGCTAATGGGGTTAATAATATACAGCTAAACGCTGCCATTAATAATGGTTGCAAGGTGTGTGTTGTTATCATTATGTGTCGTGTCTTTATTTTGTGGTTATAGTCGCTTTGCAGTACAGCCATACAAAGCTATGTTTATATATTTTTTTAGCTAAAACGTTTTTAAACGTTAAGCTAAATAGTCATTAAGCGTGCGCCATTATAAGCTCTTTGGCGTTAGCTTTGGCGGTTTTACTAATGTTATCGCCACCAAGTAGGCGCGCTATCTCATCAATTCGGCCATGTTTATTCAGTGGAAGCATGGACGTATAGGTTTCTCCATTTGCAATTTCTTTCGCTACAAAAAACTGTTGATGCCCAGAGCTGGCCACTTGCGGTAAGTGAGTGACACAAATTACCTGAGTAGATTTGCCTAGTTGTCGTAAAAGCTTACCAACTGCTGATGCTGTGGGGCCTGAAATACCTACGTCAACTTCATCGAAAATAAGTGTTGGCGTTACTACTTTTTGTGCAATGATCACTTGAATAGCTAAGCTAATACGTGATAATTCACCACCAGAGGCAACTTTTGATAATGGTTGTAATGGTTGCCCTGGGTTGGTTGACACTAAAAACGAGACATTATCAAACCCTAGATTGTTAGGGGCTTTGTCTGGTTGCGGTGATAACGCAATTTCAAATACGCCATTTTCCATTGATAAATGCGCCATACTTGCACTGATCAATTCATTTAATGTTTGTGCAGAAATAAATCGGCTGTCACTTAAATTTTGTGCTGCAAGTTGGTATGCGTCAAATGCGTTGGCTATTTCGCTTTCCAGCTGAGCTAATCGGGTAGAGTTGTTGCTTATTGACTCAAGCTCTTGCGTTATATTTTGGTGAAACTCAACCAATTGCTCAGGTTTTATATGATGTTTACGCGCAAGGTCCATTATGCCTGCTAGGCGTGCTTCTACTTCATCAAGGCGGGCTGGATCAAGATCTGTTTGCTCGCCATAGTTGCGAATTTCACGGCTGGCTTCTTCAACTTGTACTGCTGCCTCTTCAAGTAATGCGGCAACACCTGATAAGCTTTCGTCAAAACTAGCAAGTTCAGCAAATTGCTGTGCACTGTGTTGCAGTAGTGAGCATGCATTTTGTTCTTCATTTTCATACAAGCTTTGCAATTCACGTTGGCACGCGTCGATGATGGTTTGGCTATGGCTGAGCTTATAATGTTCGGCTTCAATTTGTGTAAATTCATTTTCTTGTAAAGCAAATTCATCTAGCTCAGCCACTTGGTATTCAAGTAGTTGTTTTTGTGCAGCTTGCTGTAATTGTGCTTGTTCAAGAACCGTAAATTCTTTTTGTAAATTATGATAATTACGATAGTGCGTACGTACAGTATCCACTAATGTATGGTGTCCCGCGTAGGCGTCAAGTAGCTGTAACTGATGTTCGCTTTTTAGCAGATGCTGATGAGCATGTTGCCCGTGAATAGAAATTAAATGCTGACCGAGCTCTTTAAGTTGTGCTGCGGTGACAGGGCTGCCATTAATGTAACTTTTGCTTCGCCCGTTTTTGCACACTACACGTCGTAGTAGGCATTCTTGCTCATCATTAGAGAGTAAGTTTTGCTCTAAAAATTGCTTAGCGAAGGGCAGTGAGGTCAAATCAAACGCGGCACAAACTTCAGCGCGTTCAGTGCCAGGACGAACGGCTGAGGCTTCAGCACGTTCACCTAAACACAGTGATAACGCATCAATAGCGATAGACTTGCCGGCACCTGTTTCACCAGTTATAGCGGTCATGCCACTGTGCCATTCAGTGCTTAAATTACTTACAATCGCAAAATTTTTAATTTCTAACCCAATTAACATACTGTTTATCCATCCAGTCAATTAACTGTTAATTTATACAGTGTTTTGGGTTTTTGCAAATAAATTTTTATTATTAAGCTAAGTTTATTTCTTGTGTGTCTATTTTAGGAGGTGAAATAGGAGGTGTAATTTCAGTTTGTTCTGTTGCGTTTGAATAGTCTTCGTTATCATTATTTTGCAGCTCAGGAGATTGTAATATTTTGATCAGGGAGGGAAGTATTTCACGATAAAACCCATGGTTATAAGCAATACCAGTTTGGGGTAAGTCTGCAACAAAGTAATCTAACTTTTCGGCTAATGCGTCACGCTCACCAGTCACATAGGTTTTTGCAAGTTCACTGCTTATGGTGCTTATTAATGACTCTATAATTCCTTCTAGGTACAATAAATTTTCATCAGTGTGTGGCTGTACAACAAAAAAATTACTGGCGATAACTTGAGTGCGTGCGATATATTTTGGGCGTAGTATTTTTGCGTCACTAAACTCATTGAGCTTCGCTTTCAAATTGTTTGTCACTTCTGTGACGCGTGCATTAAATAACTTTTTTTTCGCTTCGACCGCTTTTCGACGGTTATTCTCAATCACCAAATAACTGCCAAGCAGGGTGATAAGTAATAATATGGCAAAAAATACAACGTAAGTCATTGTGTCGAATTCCCTAATATGGGTATTAAATTAATTTTAGCTATTTTGCAATAAAGTATGGGAAACCGCAATAGTGTTAATACAAACGACTACCCCAATTTAATTTGGTGCGCAGTACGTGGTAATAAGAGTAATCTTTAGGGTGAATAAGACGTAGTTTTTTGTCTGCTTTTTTAATAACCACTTCGTCCCCGGGTAAAACAGCTAATACAACATGGCTATCACAACTAACTTGTAAGCTATCCGTATTTTCTAAACTGAGTTTTAAACGCACTTCATTATCAGCGTCAACAACTAAAGGGCGACTTGATAGTGTATGCGGAAACATTGGCACCAGTGACATTGCATTGAGCTCAGGGGTTAATATTGGGCCACCACCAGAAAGAGAGTAGGCGGTCGATCCTGTTGGCGTAGATACAATAAGGCCATCTGAGCGCTGCGAAAACACAAAGTCGTTATTAATGAAGGCTTCAAACTCAATCATATGGGCGACTTTATCGGCATGCAGTACCGCTTCATTGACTGCTGAATTAGCGCTTTTGAGTTCACCATGGCGGTATACTTCAACTTCTAATAAAAAGCGTTTTTCTTCAATATATTGGCCGCTTAATACTTGCTCTAAACTTGGTTCAAACTCTTGCGGATTCAAATCGGTCAAAAAGCCCAAATTACCCCGGTTAACGCCAATTACAGCCACATCAAAGCGTGCTAACACTCTCGCGGCACCAAGCATATTTCCATCACCACCAACAACAATCGCTAAATCTGCTTGCTCGCCAAGTTCGATCAATTTAACGAGTTTTTCTTTTGGAACGCCAGCTAGTTGATGCCCTGTACGTTGCTCCACAATAACATTAAAGCCAAGTGCGTTTAAAAATGTATAAAGTCGCTGTAATGTTGCAGCTGCGCCATCGTGATTTGCTTTTCCAATTAAGCCTATGGTTTTAAACGGTGATTCCATGATGTTTACGCAAATAGTTATAATATTACTAGAGTAACTCAAAAATGATCGCTTTGAAAACATCGGTGCCTTGAAATAACTTCTCTTTGCCCCGATATACCTTGTATGCAGCAAGATGTAGAAATTATGAATTTAAATCCCCGAGATCAACAAATATTTTCAGCGGTAATGAGCCTTTACTGTAATGGTGAAGGGCAGCCTGTGGCGTCTAGCCGTATTGCTAAACAAAAAGGCATGGCTGTGTGCTCTGCGACAGTGAGAAATGCCATGTCGCGTCTTGAAAAGATAGGCCTGTTGTACTCACCGCACACTTCCGCTGGGCGCGTGCCTACCAATGCCGGGTTCGATTATTGGTTGAATGAGTTTTTCCCATTGACTGAAATTGCTCAGTATTGGCAACCAGCACAGGCGCAACTAGTCGAAATGGCGCATGGTATTAGTCAGCGCTATCAAGTGTGTTGTTGCGTTGGATTACCACAGGTTAGTTCGCAACAAGTGTTTAGGGTTGAAGTGCTAGACTTTGATGGTAATGACTGGCTTATTTTGTTGCTTGATCGGGCAGGGCAAAGCCATAATATTTGTATTCATAAGCCAGATGACGCGTCAGATACAATACGCTATCAATTTGCTACGTGGTTAAATACAGTTTTTAGTCAACAAACGTTGATGGAAGGATTGTATCGAATGCAAGCAATGGCGAATACCGCACCACGAAACTGTCATGATTCATTAAATCAATGGACACGTGAATTAAGCCAAAAGTTAGGCTCAGACAACAGTATTGTTGTTGGCGAAAATTATTTATATCGTCAAATTGATTGTGAACAAAGTTTAAATATCGGTGTCTCATTTTTGAACTTTGTAGAAGATAAATTAGCGTTCAAAAATGGCGTGTCGGTTTTAAATACAGCGCAATTGCCTTTTACTGATTGCGATGAGTTAATGGTGATAAGTGTGCCGTATTTTCAAAATCATGAATACCAAAGTCGTTTTTGTGTAATTTGCCCTAAATCGGCGCAAATTGAAGCAATCATCCAAGAATTTAAATTAATCGAGTCACCTGACTCTTGAATCTTTTGATTCAATCCCCATAATTACCGCAATTGAAAAGAATTGGAGCATTTAAACTATGTCTGAGCAGACAAAATCACCAGAGCAAGAAGTTGAACTAAACGAAGAGCTAGAGCAGATGAAAGCAGAAGTTGAAGCCGCTGTAGAAGCTGCCGATGCACATGAGGGCGAAGAAGTAAGCCCTGAAGCTGAAATTGCTATGCTGTATGCAGAGCTTGAAGATGCTAAGCAAACAATCGCTGATCAAAAAGATGGTGTAGTTCGCGCTGCTGCAGATGTTGACAATATTCGTCGTCGTGCTGCACAAGATGTAGAAAAAGCACATAAGTTTGCACTTGAAAAGTTCGCTAACGAATTATTACCTGTTATTGATAACTTAGAGCGTGCTATTGAGTTTTCCGATAAAGAGAACGAAACCTTAAAGCCATTGCTTGAAGGTATTGATATGACAGTTAAGAGCTTTAATGATGCGGTTGCAAAGTTTGGTGTTGAAATTGTTAACCCACAGGGTGAGCAGTTCAACCCTGAGTTTCATCAAGCCATGTCTATTCAACCGAGTAATGATGTAACACCTAATACTGTTTTAGCTGTTATGCAAAAAGGTTATACATTAAATGGTCGTTTATTACGCCCTGCAATGGTAATGGTATCTAAAGCTGCTGACTAAGCAATGCTTAAAGTAACAAAATAAAAATGCCCGTTATAAACGGGCATTTTTTTTGTTTCGAGCTCGATGCCAAAGTTGGGCAATTAAAGTAAGTACCAGTGCGCTAAACATTAAACTTGAGAAGGGGACCGCACTTTGCGCATGCATAAGCGCGAGTATGGGGCCCACTAATGCGCCACTGCCAAATCTAAGCGTACCGATGACAGCCGTTGCTGTACCAGATTTTTCTTCAAATTCCATTAATATTAGCGCATCTGCGTTACTTGCTGTAACACCTAAGCTCATCATCAAAGGTGCAATTGCGGCTACAATAAAATACAACGATAAATGTAAAATACTAAAGGTGAGTAATGCGCCGCCTGATATAAAGCCTACCGTTAATCCGTAGTAGAGCATTTTTCGTGAGCCTATACGCGGCACTAGTCGAGTGTTTAAAAAATTACCCACCATTAATGCCATCACATTAAAAGCGAAGAGTAGCCCAAAAAGTTGTTCTGATACTTTGAAGTAGTCGAGGTACACAAAAGGCACCGCTGTTAGAAAGCAAAAGAAACCGAAAGACACAAACATTGAGCTTGCTATATCAGCGCGGGTATCTTTATTTTTAAAAACTGTTTTATAGCTATCAAAAAATAACGCAAAACCTTTTAAGGGACTTTTGAAAATAGGGATATCAATTAAATAAATTTGCACTAAAGCTAATATGGAAAAGCTGTAGCTGGCTAGCACTAAAAAGATGGTTTGCCAGTGAGAAAACCCTAAAATTAATGATCCAACAGTGGGGGCGACTAATGGCGCAACCATCATAATCATTGATACGTAAGACATTCCTTTTGCGGTATCTTTTTGGTAAATATGGCGGATGATCCCGGGCACAACCACGGTAGCAGCAGCGCCGGTAAAAGCTTGTACGACTCTTAAAAACCAAAATAGATGAATGTCACTGCAAAATGCCAGCGCTAACGAACTGGCACCAAATAAAGCCAACCCGACTTTTGCAAGTACTCTGCGTCCAATTTGATCCGCTATAGGGCCAAAAAATAGCATCCCAAGCGCATAACCGGCTAAATATAGGCTCAATGATATTTGTACATTTGGCATTGTGGTATTTAGATCGTTAGCAATGACTAACATTGCTGGTAAATACATATCAATAGCCAGTGGAGTGATGGCAACAATACTTGCTAATAAGGGAAGTAGAATACGTTTATTTAAATAGGCAGCTGAGGCTTGCATCACGAATCCATCCATCTGAAAAAGAAGCGCATTGTAGCAGTGCCGAACACCCTTGTGTACTTAGTTTGGCTGATATTGATTGCCTTTAACATCGGCGTAACATATGTTCCTTTTTATAGAACTTATGGTGATGTTAAATTGATAATTGGTTTGTTATTCTATAGGGAATCAAATTGTGATTTTTGGAAATACAATGAAAAAATTAGTTATAGCAATCCTTGCAACAGCGGTACTTGCCGGTTGTAAAACATCGCCGACAGGGCGCACGCAAATTGCACTTTACTCAGATCAGCAAATGAGCCAGATGGGTCAGCAAAGTTTTGTTGATATGAAAAAGAATCAAAAAATAAATAATGACCCAAGAGTTAACGCGTATGTGAAGTGTATTGCTGATGATGTCATTGCTGTTTTACCACAGCAATATGCAACTCAGGCTTGGGAAGTTGTTGTATTTGAAGATGATTCAGCGAATGCATTTGCATTACCAGGTGGTTACATTGGCGTGCATACGGGGTTATTAAAAGTTGCGAAGAACCAACATCAATTAGCAACAGTAATAGGCCATGAAGTAGGCCATGTAATTGCAGAACATTCTAATGAACGTGTTTCACAAAGCGCATTGCTCCAAACCGGTATGCAAGTTGGCGGCGCTGCACTTGATATGGGTAATGTACAATATCGTGGCGAAATTATGCAGGCATTAGGCTTAGGTGCGCAGTATGGCGTAATTTTACCATTTAGTCGCTCACACGAATCAGAAGCTGATGTAATCGGTTTAGATTTAATGGCGAAAGCGGGCTTTAACCCTCAGGAGTCCGTGACACTTTGGCAAAATATGAGCCAAGCAGGCAGTGGCAATACACCTGAGTTTATGTCAACTCATCCATCACCGAGTAATCGTATTAAAGAGCTGCAAAATAAAATGCCTGGTGCATTGAACGAGCAAAAAGTAGCGGGTAAAAACCCGCAGTGTAACCTGTAATATAACAAGCCTGTGAATCAATATTTACAGGCTTTTTTAAAATCAAAAGACACCGAAATGCTTATAACGGGGACGTTTTGATTACGGCTTATCATCAATGGAATAATAAAAATAGCGAGTTAACAATGAAAAAGAACATGGCATTTATTACAGTCGCGAGTGTACTCTTGTGTGCATGTAATAGCAGCCCAAAACAACAGACTAACCCGTCTAACCCCGTAGAACAAAACAATAAGGCTATTTCGCTTACGCTAGACACTGTTGATTTTGCTTCTGATACAGCAGGTGCGAAAGTAAAAGTGGAGTGTTTGATGTTAGAGCGTTTAACGACTGCTATTTTAAAATCATCACAAAGGTATCCTTTAGTCGTTAAAGAAAGAATAGCTGGAGTCGCTCAAACAGAATTTGTGCTAAAAGCAACGTACACAAACGTAAATGCGCACAGGTGGGTATTTCCATCTTTAAGGCCTAGTTCGTCGGCAACGGTTAAAGCTGAAATACTCAAAAATGATCAGGTTGTCGCCACTATTAGTAAAGAAATTGGCTCAGGTGCAGCGTTTGGAGCATGTGATCGACTTGAAAAAATAGCCTTAGCAGGTGGTCGCTACATTTCAAAATGGGCTGCAAAACAGAATTACAATTAAATCGCTTAATATTATTAAAAATGTGATTATCTTGTCAAAGGAGGTAATTCAGTAAATGAGTTATTTCCTTATCGTTATTACAGCTCACTAATTTAATGTAATTTACCCTCTTAAATATTTAATTTGCCTTTAAATACTTTATTTTGCACTAAATACAGGTACTTCTAGTGAGTTTTTCTGTGATTAGATATGTGCATAGCTGTATGTATATATTTACAATTTGAAACTCACTATTAACCTTTTGCTTACAGCGGGGTGTTTGCAAATTATAATGTAAAGCCTTTATAAAGCAGTCTATAAAAAAGGGGGGTTGCAAATTTAGTATGGATCATTATAACTTTTTCTATTTCATTTAACGCAGTAATTGTTGGGGGGCTTTAATTTAATCATAAACTTGTTTTGTTTGTAATACGCTCTAAGTTTAGCGTGTACCTTTTAGGTGCTTTTAGTTTTAACTTAATAAATATTATTACAACAATTAAAAAGCAGGAATGAAGATGAAGTTACGTCAATGTATCCCTTTGTTAGCCGCCGCACTTTGTAGCCAGTATAGTCAGGCAGAGGTGAATGAACTACAAATACTACAATACACCAGTGAAGCAAGAAAAAGCACAATAGGTGAGAGCGCTGATATTGATTTAAGTTTTTCCAAT
Organism: Pseudoalteromonas porphyrae; assembly: GCF_001298125.1. Taxonomy (NCBI): domain Bacteria; kingdom Pseudomonadati; phylum Pseudomonadota; class Gammaproteobacteria; order Alteromonadales; family Pseudoalteromonadaceae; genus Pseudoalteromonas; species Pseudoalteromonas porphyrae. The sequence goes on from NZ_LHPH01000023.1 coordinate 10,240, forward strand.
CAATATAAAACTATGGCAGACGGGGTTGTGGTTATAAGCCATGAAGTAAGCCACCCTGGGGCCGATTTTATAAAAGTGCACTTTAAAGATTTACACTTACAAGGCAATGCTAAACTGGTCGTGAGAAATGCAGATAATTCTGAACGATACGAATACACCGCAAGTAATATGCGATTTGCTACTTTTGATTCACGTGAAGGTGATGATGGTATCCATTCTTTTTCGTCTATGTCGGTCTCAAATGACAGCGCTATCATAGAGTATTATCCAGATCCCCTTGATGCTACTTCATTGACAGAGTTTGGCCATATAGATAACTATTTTTATGGTACAGAAAGCCACACAGCTCAGTACGATTTGAGTGACGTAGCGCCATCATCAACCTGTGGCGTAAATGAACGTCAAGATGTTCAGTGTTGGGCTAATACTCACCCAACAGAATTCGAGCGAAGCCGACCTATTGCACGCCTTGTTATAGGTGGGCGTAGTTTATGCACGGGCTGGCGAGTAGGTAGTGACAATAAAATGTTTACTAATAACCACTGCGTCGAAACCGCCGCTGAACTTGCATCAACTGAAGTGTGGTTTAATTATCAACATAAAAGTTGCAATGGGACGATTCGGGAGTCGGTTGTTAAAGTGTCAGGAAAAGACTTTTTAAAAACGGACGTCATGCTTGATTACACCTTATTTAGTGTTAACAACTTTTCTTCAATAACCCAGTTTGGGCATTTGGGCCTTGATGTTCGCAGCGGTATTAATGGCGAACGAATATATATACCTCAACATGGTGCCGGAAACCCTAAAGAGCTCGCTATAGAATCTGATCGCGATACTAACGGATTATGCCAAATAAATAATGCCTCAGTGAATGGCCGAGGCACTAACACAGATATGGGCTATTACTGTGACACAATAGGAGGGTCTTCGGGCTCACCTGTTATCGCAGCATCGAGTAATAGGGTAATTGCGTTGCACCACTTGGGCGGTTGTTACAATAAAGGTGCAAAAATTAGTAGAATTTGGCCACAAGTATCTACTTTTTTCAATGGCGTGGTACCCGTTGGAGATAACGCAGGAACAACGCCGCCAGCTGTTGCACGTTTTAGTTATCAATGTAATTTTGAGCAATGCAGTTTTGATGCAACAAACTCAAGTTCATCAGGAACGGTAAACCGTTTTGATTGGCAATTTGGCGATGGCCAAACAAGTAATGGTGTAACTGCCGTACATACATATAATGCAGCGGGTAATTACGACGTTACATTATCAATTCGCGATAGCAATAATCAAACAAACACGATTACAAAACAAATCATTGTCAGCAGCGACTCTCAGCCTCCAGTAAATAAATTAACCAAAGGGCAGACGATTAGTAATCTAGCCGGTAATAAAGGCTCAGAAATACGTTATTTTATCGATATTCCATTTCAAGCAACGAACATAAAAGTTACCACGTCAGGTGGTTCAGGTGATGTTGATTTATATGTTAAAAAAGGCAGTAAACCAACGTCAGCTAGCTACGATTGCCGTCCGTATCGAAATGGCAATAATGAAACATGTAGCTTAAATACTGGCCAAGGTCGATACCATATTATGCTTAAGGGGTATGCCAGCTTTAGTAATGTCAGCATCTTAGCAGATTATGATATGCCTACAACGACACCTACGCCTCCACCAGGATCAGGTAATGGCTCAAGTTCAATCATTACCTCACGTGCTTATGGGCACCCGGGTTTATGGAATAAATATACGTATACAGTTCCTGCAAACAAAAGTAGCGTAACGATAGAAACGTCAGGACAAATAGGTGATGTTAATTTATACGTAAAAGTAGCGGGCGGGGTTAGTCTGACTAGTTATGATTGTAAGTCAGTAACGAGTGGTTCAGCACAGACATGCACAGTGCCTGTTACATCAGGACAGGTGCTTGCCATTGGGTTGTATGGTCAATCAGCATACGACTGGGTGAAAGTGTCAGCAAATACGCAATAACCATTGATGGGTTATATCAATCTGGGTAGATATGGGGTCTATTTAATTCGTTAAATTGTTCAAATATTTATGCTGATTGGTATTAATTAAGGTAGATATAAGCAACGTATTTTAATACGTTGCTTATATTATAATATTTGACGTTAAAAGGTCCATTCTACATGAAGTTGTGGCACAGACTCATTGGTATCAGTGCCTAGCTTGTTATGCCAGTATTGCCATTCTAAACCTATTAAGAGTGTGTCTTTTTTCATATCTATGGCATTGCCCAAATCCCAAGTAATAATTGGCTGCGCTAAAATCCACGCTTTAACATCATTGCCTAATTCATTTTCGCGTTCAGCAATGTATTCAATGTGGCCTGTAATATTAAAGTGTTGAGAACCAATCGTAAATGGATACCCCCACGCAATATCAAGCATCCAACTATTAGTTTCACTTGGTGCACCACCACGTGCAATACCTTCATTATCATCAATGTAGGCGGTCACTAAGGTCGATAAAAAGCTAAACCCGGGTGCTTGCCAATTAACTTTTACCCCGGGTAAGTATTTTAATACTTTAGCCTCTCCTGAGGCATTAAACCCAGCGGTTAAACCGACATCAGAAATGGCACCAAATGAAAAGTCATTACCAGATATTTTAGACAGGCTGAAAGTTGAATACCATTCGCCGTAAAAGTCACGATCTTGGTAATCATCTTCTAAATCATCATTTAAATAATCAATGAAGAAAAAGTTATCGCCGTAATCGTAACCAGATGCATGTTGTAGAGAAACATTGGTAGTGCCTGCTTCTAATGAAGTGAATGGGTTTGTAATATCACCACGATTTATATGTAACTGGGTTTTGCTCCAACTAGCTGCAAAGCTTGAAGTGCTTAGTATGCAAAGCGTAATTAAAGGTAAAGATGTTTTTAAGTTCATAACGTTATGCTTAATGGAAAATTCAAAGCAAAGTATAGCAGCTGCGCCTAGAATTGGGCGCAGCACGGGATTTATTATCTTTTATGCTTTATTTCGACGTAAGCAAATTACAGTGATGGCGGTAAACGCCAATATAAAACAGTAGTACGAGGAGGTTGATACTTCCCATGGGCTAATTTTAAATGTTGCACCTAACAGTAAAGCTTGTGCGCCATAAGGCAGCGAGCCTTGTGTTACACAGGCAAAAATATCCAACAAGCTTGCTGAGCGTTTACCACTAATTTTACCATCATCGGCTAGCTTCTTAGCGATAGGACCTGCAACAATAATCGACACAGTATTGTTGGCGATACACATATTGCTGGTCATTACTAATGCGGCAATACCAATTTGATCTGCTACCTTACGGTGCCATTTGGCAATTACCTTGGTGATAGCCTGAATTTTATGCGCTATATAATCAAGGCCGCCGTTAATACGGATAAACTCAGATAAGCCACCTATAAACATTGATAACAAGAATATCTCTTGCATATCGGTAAAGCCTTTATAAATATCTTTTACAAAGCTTGCGCCTTCATAACTGCCCGTAAAGCCCATGAGTGCGGCGAAAATAATACCACTAAATAACACCACAAAAACATTAAAGCCCATTACGGCTAACACTAAGATAAACGCATAAGGAAGCACTAACCAAATGTTGTAATCGCTCGTTTCAACAGCTTGCGCAGCTGGTGTTAAATAAAATAATAAGCCAATTGTTAGCGCTGCAGCAGGCAAGGCTATTTTTAAATTTTCGCGGAATTTATCTTTCATTTCACAACCTTGCGTACGTGTTGCGGCAATCGTCGTATCTGAAATAATAGATAAATTATCACCAAACATAGCACCAGATACAATCGTACCGGCCATCAATGCAGGGTCAATACCGGTTTTAATTGATACGGCATAGGCGATAGGGCCAATCGCGCCAATGGTGCCCATTGACGTTCCCATTGCTGTAGAGACAACCGCAGCAATTAAAAATAAACCAGGTAAAAGAAAGGCTGGTGGAATAAGCGATAAGCCCGCATTAACAACGGCATCAACACCCCCAGTGGCACCCGCTACGGCAGAAAACGCACCGGCAAGTAAATAAATCAAGCACATGGTAATGATGTTGTTATGGCCTGCGCCTTTTATAAAGGTTTCGACACTGTGGTTGATGGTATTTTTATTAAGGATAAACGCTAGCATAATCGCAGGTAAAATCGCGACGGGGGCAGGAAGTTGATAAAAGGCGTAATCAACCCCTTGTGATTGCAGGTATAAACCAGCACCTAAAAATAAGGCCACAAAGGTAAGTAGGGGGAGCAAAGATAATTTTGCTGTTGTTTTATTAAATGCTGGCTGCATCATATTCCTCGTTAGATAACTCATTACAACAGCCAAAACTTCCCTCTTTTAGCTGAATTTAGTTGTTTGTCTCATCAAAAAAGATAAGTACCTCAACAGCGCCCGCAAGCCAAAGACCAAATCGGCGCAAAGAAGGAAGTTTAAATGTATAGATGGCTAAAGTCTATGGGTATCTGTTATTATTATTTTAAAGGGTTACCTGACTATTACACGAGTTTTAGATAAAATCTAGCGAACTCAAACATGCATAGGTTAATAACATGAATCGAATCGGCGTATTTGGCGCAAATGGAAGAATGGGGCTGGCATTAGTCGAAGCCGCACATAAAAATAATAATGCAGAGCTTGGCGCAGCCTATGTCCGTAGTAGTTCGCCCTTACTTAATTTAGCGGTTAATCAGTTAAATAGTGCAGCGCCAGTTGCTATGGACTTTAGTGATGAGCGTAATGTTGAAGACATTGATGTGCTGATTGACTTCACATTGCCTGCCGGTATGCGTGAGCACTTAAAGACGGCCATCAAGCAAAAAATCCCAATGGTTATTGGTACTACCGGTTTAAATGATAATGACATGCAAACCTTACAAGCGGCAGCACAGCATATCCCGATCGTATTTGCGCGCAACTATAGCGTAGGTGTGAATTTACTGCTTAACTTAGTACAAACTGCCGCCACTAAATTTGGTGACGATTTAGACATTGAAATATTTGAAGCGCATCATCGCCATAAAATCGATGCCCCATCGGGCACTGCGTTAGCCATTGGAGAAGCCATTGCAGAGGCAAAAGGCTGGGTACATGATGATGTTGCGGTATTTGATCGTAGCCAAGTAGAAAAAGAAAAATCGCAAAATGAAATTGGTTATTCGGTGCTTAGAGGGGGGGATATAGTTGGTGAACATACCGCATATTTCGCAACTTCTGGCGAAAGGCTTGAATTAACTCATAAAGCCAGTTCGCGAATGACCTTTGCATTAGGCGCAGTAAGAGCTGCAGGCTGGTTGAAAAATAAGCCTGTAGGACTTTATGATATGCAAGATGTGCTTGACTTGAAGTAGTTTAGTTGCATTTTTGGGTGTTTGGTGGCTTTTTTAGCTAATAAGGCTTATTTCTGCTAATTATTGAAATAGGGTTAGACCTAAAAGCCAAATTGCTATAAAATAGCGCTAATTTGCCAAAAATTCATAATTGCGTGTTTCCAATCGCTATAAACGGGTAGTAAAGCAAATGACTTTACGCCCGTTTTTTACTGTTAGGAGGTTAACTTGACTAAATCCGCTCTGTTAGTTCTAGAAGACGGCACAGTGTTTCGCGGTACTGCAATCGGCGCCGACGGCATGTCTGTCGGTGAAGTAGTATTCAATACGTCTATGACTGGTTATCAGGAAATTCTGACTGACCCTTCATACGCGGAACAAATCGTAACTTTGACGTACCCACATATCGGTAATACGGGTACTAACAGCGAAGACGAAGAAGCGAGTCACATTTGGGCTAAAGGCCTTGTGATCCGTGATTTGCCACTGCTAGCAAGTAATTTTCGTAACGAGCAATCGTTAGATGATTATTTAAAAGAACGTAATATCTTAGGTATTGCAGATATCGACACCCGTAAACTGACTCGTATTTTGCGCGATAAAGGCGCTCAAAACGGTTGTATTGTTGCCGGTGACGAAGTAGACGAAAACCAAGCGCTCGCAGCTGCGCAAGCCTTCCCAGGCTTAAAAGGTATGGATTTAGCGAAAGTAGTCTCAACCAAGGAAAACTTTGAGTGGCGTGAATCAAGCTGGACATTAGGCGAAGGGTTCAAAACTCTAAACGCAGCCGATGAAAAGTTTCATGTTGTTGCTTATGACTTCGGTGTAAAGCGTAATATTTTACGTATGCTTGTAGATCGTGGTTGTAAATTAACCGTTGTACCTGCACAAACCTCGGCAGCTGACGTGTTAGCACTAAACCCAGATGGTATCTTCTTATCGAATGGCCCGGGCGATCCAGAACCGTGTACATATGCCATCGATGCAATTAAAACCTTCTTAGAAACTGAAACACCTATTTTTGGTATCTGTTTAGGTCACCAATTGCTAGCTCTTGCCTCGGGTGCAAAAACAGTGAAAATGAAGTTTGGTCATCACGGTGGTAACCACCCAGTGAAAGACTTAGACCGTGGTGTTGTGATGATCACAGCGCAAAATCATGGTTTTGCTGCTGATGAAACAACGTTACCAGATAACCTTCGTGCTACGCATAAGTCGTTATTTGACGGTACGTTGCAAGGTATCCATCGCACCGATAAACCAGCGTTTAGCTTCCAAGGTCACCCAGAAGCAAGCCCAGGCCCACACGATGCAGCCCCATTATTTGACCACTTCATCGATTTGATGCAAGCGCGTAACAACTAATTAGACCGGAGTAACAATGCCAAAACGTACCGACATAAAAAGCATTCTTATCCTAGGCGCTGGCCCGATTGTAATCGGCCAAGCCTGTGAATTTGACTACTCTGGTGCTCAAGCGTGTAAAGCACTCAGAGAAGAAGGCTATCGAGTTATTTTAGTTAACTCAAACCCTGCAACAATTATGACTGATCCTGATATGGCTGATGCGACGTACATCGAGCCAATTCACTGGGAAGTTGTAGAAAAAATTATTGAAAAAGAAAAGCCTGATGCAGTACTGCCTACTATGGGTGGCCAAACAGCATTAAACTGTGCACTAGAATTAGACAAACATGGTGTTTTAGCTAAACACGGTGTTGAGCTAATTGGCGCAACGGCTGATGCAATCGACAAAGCAGAAAACCGCGAACGTTTTGATGTGGCAATGAAAAGCATCGGCTTAGAATGCCCACGTGCTGAAATCGCTCATTCAATGGATGAAGCAAAAGACATCATCAAGCGTATTGGCTTACCGTGTATTATTCGACCTTCTTTCACTATGGGCGGCACCGGCGGCGGTGTAGCGTATAACTTAGAAGAGTTTGAAGAAATTTGTGAGCGCGGTTTAGACCTTTCGCCAACTAACGAATTACTGATTGATGAATCACTCATTGGTTGGAAAGAATACGAAACAGAAGTTGTTCGCGATAAAAACGACAACTGTATTATCGTGTGTACCATTGAAAACTTTGACCCTATGGGCGTGCATACAGGTGACTCGATCACTGTTGCACCAGCACAAACATTAACCGATAAAGAATACCAATTAATGCGTAACGCTTCTATGGCGGTTCTTCGTGAAATTGGTGTTGAAACAGGTGGTTCAAACGTACAGTTTGGTATTAATCCTGAAGATGGCCGTATGGTTATCATCGAGATGAATCCTCGTGTATCACGCTCATCTGCACTCGCGTCAAAAGCAACAGGTTTCCCGATTGCTAAAATCGCGGCTAAGCTTGCGATTGGCTACACGCTTGATGAATTACAAAATGATATTACAGGTGGTAAAACACCTGCGTCATTTGAACCATCGATTGATTACGTCGTAACAAAAATTCCTCGCTTTAACTTTGAAAAATTTGCCGGTGCAAACGATCGTTTAACGACGCAAATGAAATCTGTAGGCGAAGTAATGGCGATTGGTCGTAACCAACAAGAGTCGTTACAAAAAGCATTACGCGGTCTTGAAGTAGGCGCAACGGGTTTTAACCCAATTGTGGCACTTGATGACCCTAAAGCGAAAGAAAAAATCATCCGTGAACTACGTGAACCAGGTGCAGAGCGTATTTGGTACATCGCCGATGCAATGCGTCATGGTATGAGTGTTGAAGATGTTTACGAATTGACTAAAGTTAACCGCTGGTTCTTAGTACAAATTGAAGACATTTTAAAAGACGAAGCAAAAATTAGCGATGTAGGTATGGCTGGTTTAAATGCTGACTTCCTACGTAAGTTAAAGCGTAAAGGTTTTGCTGACCCGCGAATTGCTGAAATTGCCGGTGTATCTGAAGCTGAGATTCGTAAGAAGCGTCATTTATTAAACATCTTGCCAGTATACAAGCGCGTTGATACGTGTGCTGCTGAATTTAGCTCTGATACCGCTTACATGTATTCAACGTACGATGAAGAGTGTGAAGCGAACCCAACTGATCGTGATAAAATCATGGTTATTGGTGGCGGTCCTAACCGTATAGGCCAAGGTATCGAGTTTGATTACTGTTGTGTTCACGCAGCGCTTGCATTACGTGAAGATGGTTTTGAGACTATCATGGTTAACTGTAACCCTGAAACGGTTTCTACCGACTACGATACTTCAGACCGTTTATACTTTGAACCAATTACCCTTGAAGACGTGCTAGAAATCGTACGTGTTGAAAAGCCAGTTGGTGTAATCGTGCAATACGGTGGTCAAACGCCACTTAAACTTGCTCGTGAACTTGAAGCGAACGGTGTGCCAGTAATTGGTACTTCGCCAGATGCGATTGACCGTGCAGAAGACCGAGAGCGTTTCCAACAATTAGTTGAGCGTTTAAACCTTCTTCAGCCTGAAAATGCAACAGTGACTTCAACAGAAGAAGCGATTTTAAAATCAGCTGAAATTGGTTTTCCATTAGTAGTACGTCCTTCGTATGTACTTGGTGGCCGTGCGATGGAAATCGTGTATGACGAGCAAGACTTACGTCGTTATATGACCGAAGCTGTACAAGCATCAAATGAAGCGCCAGTATTGCTTGACCGTTTCTTAGATAATGCGATTGAAGTTGACGTTGACGCAATTTGCGACGGCGAGCAAGTGATTATCGGCGGCATCATGGAACACATTGAGCAGGCCGGTGTTCACTCAGGTGACTCAGCCTGTTCATTACCAGCACATTCGTTATCACAAGAAGTACAAGACGTAATGCGCAAGCAAGTGACTGATATGGCACTTGAGCTTGGTGTAGTTGGCTTGATGAATACACAGTTTGCTGTAAAAGAAGACAAAGTATATTTAATCGAAGTTAACCCACGTGCAGCACGTACAGTACCGTTTGTTTCTAAAGCGACGGGGGTTGCACTTGCTAAAGTAGCGGCGCGTTGTATGGCAGGTCAATCTTTAGCAAGCCAAGGTATTACTAAAGAAGTTATTCCACCTTACTACAGTGTAAAAGAAGTGGTATTACCATTTGCTAAGTTCCAAGGCGTGGATCCAATCCGTGGCCCTGAAATGCGTTCTACTGGTGAAGTGATGGGTGTAGGCGATACGTTCGCTGAAGCTTTTGCAAAAGCGCAATTAGGTGCAAGCAATACTTTACCACGCGGTGGTCGCGCGTTACTATCTGTGCGTAATAGCGATAAACCACGTATTGTAGAGCTAGCTAAAACCATGACAGATCTTGGTTTTGAACTAGATGCAACCGGTGGAACAGCTGCTGCACTTGAAGATGCTGGTATTGCGGTACGCCGTGTAAATAAAGTATTTGAAGGTCGCCCGCATATTCTTGATAGAATCAAAAATGGCGAGTATAGCTATATCGTTAATACTACCGAAGGTCGCCAAGCGATCGAAGATTCGAAGGTGTTACGTCGTGGTGCATTGCAACACAAGACTAACTATACTACGACCTTGAATGCGGCATTTGCTAACTGTACTGCTAACCAAGCAGACGACCGCAGCAAAGTGACGTCAGTTCAAGAACTACACCAGCGATTGAACTAAGGAAATGTGCCAAGGCCTTAATCGGCCTTGGGATTAAGTGAGAAAAGTATGCAGACAATTCCGATGACAGTTCGTGGCGCAGATTTAATGCGCAAAGAACTTAACGAATTAAAAACAGTTACCCGTCCAAAAATTGTTGCTGATATTGCAGTGGCACGTGAACATGGTGACTTAAAAGAAAACGCTGAATATCACGCAGCGCGTGAACAGCAGGGTTTTTGTGAAGGCCGTATTCAAGAGATTGAAGCAAAGCTTTCAAATGTACAAATCATTGATGTAACTAAGTTACCAAATACAGGTAAAGTTATTTTTGGTACGACAGTAACAATCGTTAATGTTGATACTGACGCTGAAGTTAAATACCAAATAGTTGGTGATGATGAAGCGAGTATTAAAGATAACCGTATTTCGGTAAATTCACCGATTGCCCGTGGTTTAATTGGTAAACAAGCTGATGATGCTGTGATCATTAAAACCCCGAAAGGCGACGTGGAATACGAAATCCTTGAGGTTGAGTACGTTTAATTACTTTACTGACTTTCACGTTTTATTAAAAACCGATGCTTAGCAATAAGCATCGGTTTTTTTATGCCTATGCTAACCTCGACATTTATTAATAAACTAGGTACGTTAGAAGTAATTGTTTCTTATACTTTAGGTTTTTTATGGAAAAGGTTATTTTCCCTACAGCATTACAAAGTGGCGATAAAATTGCAATCTGTGCGTTTTCTTCTGGTGTAGAAAGCCCTTTCCATAAACGCCTTGATATTGTATTGAATGGTTTAACACTGCGCGGCTACGAAGTAATAGAAGGGGAGTGTTTAAGGCAAAAAAATTGCTCTGCAAAGCAACGTGCAGATGAGTTAATGACTTTTTTGACTGATGATAGCATTGCCGCAATTATGCCACCTTGGGGTGGTGAGCTTGCTATGGAAATACTTCCACACCTTGATTTTAATGTGATTAAAAAGTCTCGCCCTAAATGGCTGGTTGGGTTCTCTGATATAAGTACACTTGCTTGTGTAATAACAGCGAAATGCGGTTGGGCCACATTGCACTGTACAAATTTAATGCAATTACATCCAGACGAACAAGATACTCATTGCTTACAAGTATTTAAAACGCTTGAGCTTGAAGCGGGCAATGAGTTTACTCAAACCCCTGCGGCCTTTTATCAAGGTGATGCAATTAATTATGCACAATCACCGGATGCGTTATTTTCACTGTCAAAGCCTAGCCAATGGCGTTGTCTCAATGTAAAAGACAACCGTGATGTTGAGCTTTCTGGGCGACTATTTGGTGGCTGTTTGGATACATTAGGTTTATTGCTTACGTCACCTTTTTTATCACTACATGAATTTAAAAAGCAGTTCGCGCCGCATGGTTTGGTCTTGTATCTAGAAAATGCAGAGCTTCAGCCGGCAGCTGTATTAAGGTTTATTATTTCACTTAAGCTAAATGATATATTTGGTCTTATTAATGGCTTAATTATTGGTCGAAGTGCGGTTATAAGTACAAAAGAGCAAGATATTGATTATTACCAAGCGCTGGAACTTGCACTCAGTGATCGTTTATTTCCAGTAATAATAGATGCAGATATTGGTCATGTAGCGCCCAATTTATGTTTAGTTAATGGAGCAAAAGTGAAGATCAGTGCAAGGCTTGAAAACACACTCGTTAAAAACGCTAAAATAATAACGTATTTAGAGTAGTACCTTCTTTTGTGAATATTAGTAAAACATGCGCGGCATAAAGCCCCGCCTACGGCAGGTTTAGATCTTTATGCATGTATCTGTATCGTAGGCGGGAGTTTACCTCGCGCAGCTCTAAGATTTGTATTATACCAATCAGCTAAATATTTGAACAATTTAACGAATTAAATCACGCTATAACGTCGTTAAAAATTTTTTATTTAGAACAACTAGATATAAAAATTTTTGCCTAGTTATAGCGCAATTTTCTTGTCATTAAATAGACCCCATATCTTCGCTGTTTGGTATTAACTGTTTTATGCTTAATTTAATGAGGCCTAAATTCGGATAATAAGTGACTTATTAGGGAAATAAGCCACTCTTTCATTTAACGTATGTAGAATCTATTAACCATACTGTAGTAGCGCGGAGGTTAATTATTTTGAATCCGACATTTGTTCCACTAACTCAACGTTGTATTTTTGTGCATTTAATTTTGGAATTATAGCGATGCATATTTGTAAGTTATAAAATGCTGATCACGTGCTCTTGGCCCAAACGTGATTTTGGTAATTTAGCATTATAGTCGGTTACCGTTTCATGATAGCCAATAGCAAGTGCAACATCACAAATGTATCCGTCGAGTTCATCTGCAAATATTTGGCTAATAAGATGTGGATCTACGCCTTCCATTGGTGTTGAGTCAATCCCTAAGCGCGCCGCGGTATGCATTGTGTTACCCAGTGCAATATATGTTTGCGCTTTTGTCCATGCTTCGTTATTGCCATTTTCATCGGTGTTAAGGTCAACAAATGCGTAAGCGCCAAATGCTTGTTCACGGTTCTCTGCTGGTGTACGACCATTTTTAATATCCGCATCAATAACTCTGGCGTAATCTTCACGGCTGTATTTAGGGTTGTGGGCAAATAAAATAATATGCGAGGCTGTTTTAACATGCGGCTGATTAAACTGAAATTTGTTTTCAAAAGTGTCATGCATACGTTGTTTAGCATGATCTGATTCAATCACAATAAATTTCCACGGCTGCGAATTGATAGATGAAGGTGATAGGCGCATTGCTTCATATAATACGGCTAAATCGTCAGCAGCAACACGTTTGGTTGCATCGTATTTTTTTGTTGTGTAACGAGTATTTAAGTCATTAATAATTGGGTGTGTCATATTTTTTCCTGTAGCGAATAGTTTAAATTAGCTAAACCTTGATTACTTAATAATCGTCATTTCATTAAGTGTAAATGACTCAATTGCACCATCAACAGCTTCAACATAGTCTTGAAGGTGTTGGTTGTTCATATGTGCTTGCCATAATTGGCGGGTTTGCCAGTTTCCATAAAACATAAAATGAGCGGGGCTATCATTATTTTGATGTAAGTCGTAATTGATACAGCCTTGCTCAGCGCGTGTTGTTTCAATAAGCTTTATTAATTGCACTTTTACTAAATCAATGTGTTCAGGTTTGGCAATAATATTTGCCACAATGGTCAGTTGTGCCACTTTAACTCCTACGAATGAATGTATCTAAGCTAGGTTTATTCTATACATGCATAGTAATCCTTGCTTTGCTTTAGATAAACACCATAATGATTGAATCATTATCAAATAAAAATAGATAATATGCAGATTGAAGATTTAAAACTGATTTTGAAAGTAGCGGAGTTTAGAAGTATTACGCGCGCCGCAGCAAAACTAGATATGCGTACAGCCACTGCCAGTGCAGCAATTAAACGAGTAGAATCAGCATTAGGCTGTGAATTATTTGTACGTACTACACGTCACCTAAGGCTTTCAAGTGCAGGCGAGCGGTACATTGTGCAGTGTGAGCAAGCGCTGACAATACTTGAGCAGGCAAAGCAAAACATTAAAGGTGAACACGATGAAATTGAAGGCGAGCTGAGGGTTGCATTGTCATCTGATCTTGGTCGAAATTTAGTGATCCCTTGGATAGATGAAATAATGGACAACTATCCTAAAGTGAGTTTACGTACTCACATAAGTGACAGTAACATAGATTTTTATCGTGATTCAGTTGATATAGCGCTTCGCTATGGCTCGCCTAATGATGCTAACGTGTATGGATTTAAAATTTGTACGGTGCCGCGTTTATTGTGTGCAACCAAAGAGTATCTTGCTGAGCACACTAACCCCATACATCCCGATGATCTTGAACAGCATCAAGGACTGTTTTATCAGCTACAAGACATTATCAATAATGTTTGGGAATTTACCGATGGCGAAAATAAATACAAAGTAAAAATGCAGGGAAGGCGAGCTTCAAACGATGGTGATTTAGTTAGGCGTTGGTGTGTTGGCGGTAAAGGACTTGCTGTAAAATCGGCGCTGGATATTGCAGATGACCTGCTTAATGACAGGGTCGTTACAGTTATGCCTGATTATCAACATACCTGCGGCGAGCTGTGGCTAATTTGCCCAAGTCGGCAATCAATTACGCCCGCAGTGCGGTTGTTGCGTGATGTATGCAGACAAAAAGCACACGAAACACTAAAACAGCTTGTTGAGAAGGGGATACTTGACACCAGTGTATTGGTAAACTAAAGCAACAAGTACACCCTAATTACGTGATCTTTGGATAATAAATTTATCGGCAGTTTCTTTTTTCGTTTATTTTAATAGCAGTTGTTTGATGGCTTTTTTTGCACTTTCACTCTCAGGGTTCAATGCAAGTGCAGTTTGATAGCTCCTTAATGCGAGTGTTGGCTTATTTGCAGTTAAATAAGCTTCTCCTAAACTGTCATGCGTGTTCGCAGAGTCAGGGTATTGCGCTGCATTGAGTTCAAAGATTGCAATGGCGGCATCAAGTTTTTTCATTGTCATTAATTCATAACCAAAGTAGTTGATGGTTCTTTCTCGAAGCGGGTTATTTTGCTCTTTTAGCTCACTATACTTACTTTTCAGTCCTGCAACTCCCCCAGCTAGTAAAGCATTATATAGTTGGCTATCAACATTTTCTGTGGCGATTTTATAGGGTTTGTCATAATAAATATTTAATAATCCTTCGGCCATCGGAGTTAATGGCGCTCCGCCAGTATTATTTAAAATAACCACCAATAATTGCTCCTCAGCAATACGACTAATAAATGCATTAAAACCATTAATCCCCCCTCCGTGTTGGATTTGAGTTAGTGGCTTGCCATACTTTTGAGTCTTTAATTGATTTACTTCCCAACCCAGTGCGTAATTACGTTGTGTTGAGGTGGTGTACATTTGACTTTTTAGCTCATTATTGAGCAGTTTATTTGTGTAAAGTGCTTGATCCCACTTAACTAAATCACGAGCAGTCGAGTACATAGAGCCTGCCGCATAGGGGATCGACATATCCAAATAAGCAGTATTAGTATAACCATCTAAGTTATTGTTGTAGCCACTAGCGCGATATTTGATGATATTACTACTTGAATCATAACCACTGTCGCTCATACCAAGAGGCGTTAAAATATTTGTTTGCAAAAGTTGTTGATACGTTTTGCCTGATGCTTTTTCAATAATTGCGCCCAATAAAAAGTACCCTGAGTTACTGTAGCGAAATTTACTGCCGGGTTCGAAGAGTAAATCATCACTGCATAGCAGTTTAATGAACTCATCTACGCTATACGGATTACGGCTATAGTTCTGGCGAAAGTTGTTAGCTTGAGTGTAATTAGTAAGCCCAGAGGTGTGGTTAAGTAATTGCCTGACGGTAATTTGCTGCGCGGTGTCTGGCCGGTAATCGGGTAAATAAGTAGCGATGGGTTTGTCTAGCTCTATTTTACCATCTTGTACTAGTTGTAAAGTCAGCATTGCGGTGAATTGCTTAGTGATTGAGCCAATACGAAATTTTGTATTGGGTGTATGTTTAATATCCCATTCAAAATTGGCATAACCATAGCTTTTTTCAAAAATCACTTTGCCTTGTTTTGCCACTAAAATATTGCCGTTAAACTGTTTTAAGTCATGGTATTTTTGGATAAAAGAATCCATTTTTTGCTGTTGATTATTGGCGTTTGCAGCACCAGAGAATAATGCGAGGGATACTATTAAAAAAGAGTAAAGTAACACGAGTTGTTTTGATAGCATGTGCGTCCTTATTTGTTTTTAGTTCGTTTTATCGTCTATTTGTAGCGTGGATTGTGTGCTAAGTAAATAATTATAATGTTGATTTTATGTACTAAATGCACGGTTGTTGTGATTATTAATATAAAAAAGCCCGCACTGTAAACAGTGCGGGCTAGTTGGTTGGGATGTTAAATTTTATGTATTGGTTGGCGTTACTGCAACAGGTTGACCATCGACTAGCGCTTCTTTACCACGCCATTTACGAATAACTCGTTTGGCATCTTCAAGCGCCACGTATTGGCATGGGATCAGTATTAAAGTGATAACCGTGGCAAACAGTACGCCAAACGCAAGTGACACTGCCATCGGAATAACAATCTTCGCTTGTAGACTGGTTTCCATAATGATGGGCATTACACCAATAAATGTAGTGATAGAGGTGAGTAGTATTGCTCTAAAGCGTCGTGCGCCTGCTTGAGTTACGGCATCTTTAATTGCAACGCCATCAGCGCGCGCTTTATTTACAAAATCAACCATAACCAGCGAGTCATTTACCACCACACCGGCCACCGCGATAATACCGAAAATTGACAAACCACTCATCGTCATACCCAGTACCATGTGGCCAAACATGGCACCTATGACACCAAACGGGATCACCGACATAATAATTAATGGCTGCGAGTATGATCGTAGCGGAATTGCTAAAAGTGCAAAAATAATCATCATTGATAAAGCAAAATCACGTACTTGCTCTGCAACGCTGTCCATCTCTTCTTGAATACGTCCAGCAACACTGCTCTGTACACCGGGGTAACTTTTTAATAATGAAGGTAAATATTCATCGCGAATTTGCTCTGCGATGGCAAACGGTTCAACTTGATCAGTATCAACAGATGCCCACACATTAATGGTACGTTTAGAGTTTTCACGGCGAATGCTATTCACACCATCAACTAATTTAACTTCGGCGACTTCAGCCAGCGGTACTTCCGCGCCACTTGGCGTAACAATACGTACACTGTCAATGTCGCTGATTGAGTTACGGGCATCTTCAGGGTAGCGGATCATCACCTTAATCTCTTCGCCATCGCGAAGAATGCGCTGTGCTTCAAGGCCGTAGTAGCTAAAGCTTACTTGGGAAGCAACATCAGCAAGGGTTAATCCCATACTGTAAGCAAGTGGTTTTAAATCAAGTTGTACTTCATCTGTTGCACTTTGCATTGAGTCATTTACATCACCCACGCCTTCCAATGTATTAAGTTTTTCTTTCAGTTTTGCGGCAACTTCTTTAAGTTTATCAACGTTTTTACCTTCAAGACGGAAGCTAATATCGCCATCATCTCGGCCCCCATTCATAATGCTATCTTGAATGGTTAATGTTTTAACACCAGGCAGAGGTGGCATTTGCTCACGCCAAAGTGCACTTAATGCAAAGGTATCAATAGGGCGTAGGTCTGGCTCAACCAATATCGCCATGATGCTGGCATTAGTACGACCGCGTAAGCTTACGGATAAATCACGAACCATAGCAGTGCCATATTGTTCTTTAAGCTGATTATCAACATTTATAATGACTTGCTCAATTTTACGCGCAGTTTCTAGTGTTGCTTGCTCTGATGATGCTAAGTTCATTTCGACGGAAATACGCGGAAAGTCATGAGGTATTTTAGGGTTAGCAACAAACTTAACGAGGCCACCTGCAAACATACCGCCGCTGACGATTAATACACAGACAAAGCCAATAATAACGGTATAGCGATAATGAATACAGCGACTAATAAACGGTGTGTAATAATTTTCTACAAAGCGTCTTAATCCGCCATCCATTACGTTACGTAAGCGGTGCAGTGGATTTTTAGGGTTTGGTTTACGTGGATTCATTGCGGCAATATGCGCAGGTAAAATAAGTTTTGACTCAATTAACGAGAAAATCAAACATAGAATAATAACGCCACCAATGGCTTTAGAAAACGCAGCACCTGGGCCTGTAGCTAAAGTTTGCGGTAAAAAAGCTGCAATGGTGGTTAATACACCAAAAGTGGCGGGCATAGCAACGCGTTTAACGCCGCGTACAACATTATCAAGACTGTGGCCGTACTTTTCTATTTCGGCACTGGCAGATTCACCTACGACTATCGCGTCATCAACGACAATTCCTAGCACTAATATAAAGGCAAACAGCGATGCTAAGTTAATTGTGACATCTAAAAAGCCCACTGGCATCATCAAAAATGCGCCAAGGAACGACACAGGTAAACCCATCATTACCCAAAAAGCTAAGCGCAGTGGTAAAAATAAGGCGAGTACCACCATAACCAAAATGCCGCCCCATACCATGTTATCGATCATCATATCTAATCGACCTTCAAGGTAGTAAGTTAGATCAACAATAGGGGTTAACTTTACGCCCGCAGGTAATGTATCGGCTTTATCTGCAAGGTATTGCTTGAGGACTTTAGCAATTTTAGTAATGTCTTGATCTTTTGACGCGTTGACTTCAAATGAGAGTGAGTTTTTACCATTGTATTTAGAGTATTGTAAGCCTTCTTCAAAGCCATCGTTGATGGTCGCAACGTCGCCTAAAAAGACTTGTGCGCCATCAGGGAGTAAAATTAGAGGAAGCTTTTCAAATTCATTACCACGGTACGCTTGTTTTTCAACCCGCATTGAAATATAGCCATTCTCAGAGCGTATTTGCCCCGCTGACATATTGGCTGAAAACGCGCGTACAGCCCCTGAAATATCCCTAAAGGTTAGGCCATATTCACGTAGTTTATCTGGACTGACTTCAATGCCTATTTCATAGTCTAAGCCACTGTTAAATTCAACGAGGTTTATTAATGGCAGGGCTTGGAGTTCATCTTTAATATTATTGCCCAGCTCTTTGAGCTGATGGTTCGACATATCGCCATACAGAGCGAGTATCATTACTTCTTGCTCAAACTTATCGTGACGAACAACAGGGCGTTCCATTTCAGCTGGAAAAGTGTTGATTGAGTCAACTTGCATCTTTATTTCATCGAGTACTTCTTGGGTGTCGTATTTTTCTGCGACTTCAATCCATGCCTGAGAAAAACTGCGGTTTGAGTAGGTGATTTTACGTTTTATACCTTCAAGGCCTTCAAGTGCTTCTTCGACCTTGATGGTAATGCCTTCTTCTACTTCTTGTGGTGCTGCACCAGGATACACCGCTTGCACGCTGATCCAGTTATTTTCAAACTGCGGAAACATTTGTTTACGAATAGAAAACGCTGTTAAAATACCGCCCACGAGAATAAAAATCATTAATAGGTTGGCTGCAACAGGGTTGCGAGCAAACCAAGCAATTAAGCCCTTTTCGCTATGAATGGTCATTTTTTATTCCTCTTTCAATGCAAGTTGGGTTGCACCAAGAGGCTTGTCAGCATCATTAATTTTTACCAGCATACCTTCACTTGGGTACTCAAGCGCAGAGGTTATTAGTTGCTGACCTTCCGTTAGGCCTTGTGATGCAATCACCATGCCGTTGTATTCTCTAACTATATCAATTGTTTTGAATGATAATGTTAAATCATCGTTGAGTACGACAATTTTGCCGTCCTTTACTAAATGGTGCGGTACAACAATCGCATTGTTTAATTCACGCCCTGAAATAGTCGCATTAATGTAAGAGCCAAAACGCAAAGGTTGCTCACTAGCATAAGGGGTTGCAATTTGTGCGACTAAATAGCTCATGCGGCTTTTTTGATCAATCACACCTTCACTGCGAACTACTTTTGCCTGCCATTGCGTTGGTTTCCCTGCAAAATCAGCACTAAGAGTGACTGTGGCGCCAATACCACCATTAATCAAATATTGCAGTTCTTTGTCTGCAACTGGAAGGCGTATTTCTGCAATGGAAGTTGAGCTTAATTCACCAAATTTATTACCTGGATTGACCACGCTGCCTAAACTAATATCACGCGCTGCAATAATTGCATCATAAGGGGCTTTGATATATGTACGCTCTAAATTACGTTTAGCTCGTTTTTCAGAGGCTTGCGCCGCACGATAGCGGGCTAGTTTTTCTGCTAGTTGTGGCTTACGTAAATACAACTGCGATGGAATTACTTGGCTTGAATTATCTTTGATGCGATCCCACTCAGCTTGTGCTACATGTGCTTGAGCACGTTCAATTTCTAAATCAGCGCTTGCTTGTGCCATGCCAGCCTGTGCTTCAATCAATGCAGCTTCATAATCATTTGGATCAATTCGTGCTAGAATATCGCCCTGTTTGACGAATCCGCCTTGAACAAATTGCTCAGAGACAAATACAACTTGCCCACTTACTTGGGCAACTAGCATGGTGTGATCTTTTGCTTTTACTACACCATAGGATTTTACATCCAAGTTTATTGGGTCAAGGTGGACAGCCGTTGTTGATACTAACGGGCGAGTATCAACTGCTGGTTTTTCTTCTGGTGGTTTCTTCATTGAAGAGAAGCCTGCAGCAAGTGCAATCCCGCCAACCAGTACCGCGATAGGTAGAATAATTTGTTTTTTAGTAGCCACAGGGCTTTCCTCATAATTAGGTGACAGAGTAATTATAGAGAATAAAATATTTTAAAACCGTATGAAGATGTAACAAGTCATTACACAGTTAACAAAGTAGATAAGTAAGGTACAAAAAGGGC
Organism: Pseudoalteromonas porphyrae; assembly: GCF_001298125.1. Classification (NCBI taxonomy): domain Bacteria; kingdom Pseudomonadati; phylum Pseudomonadota; class Gammaproteobacteria; order Alteromonadales; family Pseudoalteromonadaceae; genus Pseudoalteromonas; species Pseudoalteromonas porphyrae. Next base: position 30,610 of record NZ_LHPH01000023.1, read on the forward strand.
AAGTATGAATACATTAACAATGACGTGTCGTTTAGGGTGTGGTGCGTGCTGTATTGCGCCAAGTATCAGCTCGCCAATTCCCGGCATGCCTAATGGTAAAAAGGCCGGAGAGCGTTGTATTCAGCTGGATGAAGGCAATTTATGCAAACTATTTGGCGATGAAAGTCGCCCTAAAGTATGCAGTGATTTTAGTGCTACTTTGGATGTTTGCGGTACCAGTAACGCACATGCTTTAACGTTGATCACAGAGCTAGAAGAGCTGACCTAACGTAAAATTTATACACACATTTTTTACGCGTCATTGGTTTGAAGAATGTTTATAGGGCGTTTTTGCTTAGGTTATATACCCAAGCCACCTCAAGATACAGAATTCAGCGTTTCACAGGAGCTTAATATCAAGGCGTTACTTTGCAACAATGGCCATCCTTTTTAAGAAGTAACAACGATGAGAGTAAGTCCCTGTGAAACGCCCAACGGGTTGGTTTTAAAGCGATTTATACTGCGTTAACTTTATAAAGCATTGATTTCAATAATAAAGCCACTATTACTTGCAATCAATACCTTGCCTAAATCGCTTTAAATTCCTACTGAAACAGCATCTTGAGATGGTTTGGTATAGGAACTAAAGCCTCCTTTGCGAAGGCTTTATATGCTGTTACCAGCTGTAGGTTGCACTGAGTGTATATTGTTCACCACGTCCTGGGGTGCCTGGGATCTCTTCAAATGATTCGCCCCACACGTTATCCGCTGCAAGCGTAATAAAAAAGTTTTCAAATTGATGTGGCGTTATTTTTAAGGTTAGGTGCGTAAATAACGCGTCATCATCACCATTTCTAAGCGTGTTTTCGTGTTGTTTACGCCATTCATTATCAATGCGAAACTCAAGTAAATCGCTTGGGGTCCAAATCGCGCCAAGGGTTAGCCTGTGATCAGGGTAGTTTAATGCGTAAAAACTGGCATCTATGTCTGCAACGCCATAATCTTCTGATTTATTTAAGAAGGTGTAGCTTGCAATAACTTCTGCGGTATCAAAATGTTTAGTGGCAAAAAATTCAACGCCAGATGTATCAATATCAACCGGGTTTGCAAAGCGAGCTGATGTTGAATTTAAACTGTAGGTCCAATCAGTTAAATTTTCATCTTGGCGATAAAAGAGGGCAGAGTTAAACACCCAATTTTGCTGCTCAAAAAGTAAGCCTAGTTCTAGGTTTTTAGTTACTTCACGTTCAAGCGAATAGTTACTTCTAAATAAGCCTCCAGAGTCACTACCGCCAATGGCAGTATAACCAGCCACTTGGCTTGCTTGTGCGTACGATAAATAAAGTGCTCGTTCAGTACCATCTTGGGTTACTGTATTCCAAGTAACATCACCAATGAGTGAAATGTCAGAATCGTCTCTATTTGTATCGTCAAAAGTGGCACCAAGGCGCATAGTAATGCTTTGATTAGTTTCAAGTGTTACTTTATATTCAGGTAAAATACTGACCTTATAGTAACTGCGCGACGTAAAGTTATTTTCTAAAGTCGTTGATTCAATCGAATCTTCAATATACTGCGCAGAGTAATTGAGCGCGAATGAATCATTGCGAGCATGACGACCTGAGAGCGCCAGTGATTTTACTTCGCTCTCATGAAACGCCTCGAACATAGATGGGTTTTCACGTGAAAAAACATAATGGTCGTTATGTTTACGATAATATGCAGATATTTCAAACTCACTGTCGGCTGCGTATTCTTGCTTATGGTTTAGCATCACTAAGCGGGTTTCAAGATCTTCGGTTTCATTTACATTAAATGGCGTATACATATTTGGCCAGCCAAAAAACTTTTCTTGATAGCCAAAGAACAGGTCGGTTTGTGATTGAGGGCCGGTTAATTGTACACGTGTTGATGCGCGGCTAAAGTCATGATCGCCATTATCAATTGAGCCATCGCTTTGAGAGTGAGAAAACTCACCTTCAACTCCCACACGCCACTCATTAACTCCCTCTAGCGGTAGGCTAACAGCGCCATGTAAGCTTTGTCGATTAAAATCATTATTACCAGCACCAAGCGATACACTACCTCCTGTGTTAATTGGTTTCCAACCAAAAGAGACCGTTCCGACTGAACTATTGACACCATAAAGTGCGTTATCTACCCCTGTTATGACTTTAGGGCTCGTTAACATCTGTGGCGCAATAGGAATTTCAGCAAAGTAATGGCCTGACTGTGGATCAAATAAAGTGGCGCTGCCGACTCTAAAACCAGTGTTTTCAAAAATACCGCCGCGAATAGTCACATCAGCTTGCGCTTCAGCCATATTGCGTGATTGTAAATCAACCCGAGGGTCGTATTCTAAGTTAGAAACTGGAGAGTCGAAGGTACCGACAGGTTCTTTGTTCGCTGTTGGTGACGCTTCAATAGTGATTTTTTCTATACTTTTTGTATCGGTCTCGTCTGCTGCGAATGACAACGTTGATATACTACATAATAAGGCTGGTAGAGTGAGGTGTACCGTTCGGATCATCTTAAGTTCTCTTTTTCGCGTAGTCTACAAAGTAGCGCTTAGGGGCTAATATTTAATAACTTTGATTGTGGCGCCATTGTATCTTAATGCGAGAAAATTGCATTTACTTATACTTTATAAACACAACATATTGCTTCAATATTTAGGCGTTTTAATCACTTAGCGAATGGGGTGGCTATACATGTAAAAGGATTTTGAACTAGGGGCGTGAGCAATCATCAAAGGCTGAATATAGCTAGGGTGTGTTGACCTTTAGTGATTGATTTTGCAGCAGTCTATTTGGTATTTAGGCAAGACAGTACCTATGGTGATTGGTGTTTCTCATAAATAGGCGATAATGCAGTATAAATGTCAAACAGGCGCGCTGTCCAAAGGGTTCTTTCTAGGGGCGTGAGCAGGACGCGGGTTTACTTAGCCCGCTCGATTCCAAACCTCGGTAACCTGATATTTGTTAGAGGCTGCAAAGTCAGTTAAAGTACGTGCCTTGTTATAAACAAGGCTTGCAATTATGTTTAGATTTAGCGTGCGAAAGGGTCTGCATTTATTTTATCAACGTACCAGTTGCCTTTTTTACGTACCATTTTTACACTGCGCATATCATCGACTTTATTCCCATTAAGATAGCCGGTAAAAATGAGGTTAATATTTGCTTTGTCACCATATTGCTCTCTCAAGCTCATATTGGTCATATCAACTTCAATCGTCACCTCATCAAATTGCATGTTAATTAAGTTTCGTGCAAATTGTTTAGCGGTGCCGTAGGACTTCATGATCCTAGCCATTTTTGGCGTAGCCATACTACTGGCTTTAGTAAGATCTTTTTCGTTATATAACACATCAAAGAATAATGCGGCGCTATTGCCTGGTGTATTGTTTTCACCTTTTGGTGAATCTTCACTACCACAACCGTTTAAAAGTAACATAAGCGTAATAGTGCAAAGTGTAATAAATGATTTCATTCTGATTTTAGAAACTTATTAGTGATGATTTAGTGTGTGACTAAACAGTGCAGATGTAAAGTTTACTGTAAACATTAATGGCAATAGATATAAAAAGTAATAAAAAAGACTGTGTAAAAAGCATGTCAGATACCGCGCACAGTATTTCAAAGTTTGCACAAACATGTGTTATTCGTTAAAAATGTTATTCACACTGGTGGTTAAGCCGAAGTGTCGCGCAAGGAGGTATAGAGCAGTTTATAGAAATACTCAGTGAGTTAGTCACAGCTGAGATACAAAAACGACCATTAGCGCATTGTTTATAAATAATAAAACTATAAAGTTACCAATAAATGAATGGCTGTATTAGGCAGGAGTATACAGTATGAGAAAAAAACGAAAAAATGGATTAACTACAGGCGTTTTAAATACTCAGCCTTACATGGATTTAGGTTTTGTATTGTTAATTTTTTTTGTTATGTTGTTTTCTTTTCAAAAAGAGACCGCAGTTGAGGTAATTAAAGGCACAATGCTTGATAATTGTGGTAGTTATCGCAACTGGTGCGCGCACAACCCAGCCATTAGAGTCTCATTGAATCGCAGTGGATCGTTGCGATTTTCACATGATAAAACAACATACAATCTCAGTGAAAAAGAAGCTATAAACCAACTGATTTTTGAGATGCTCTCTGAGCTCCCGACTGATCGAGTGTGGTTATTTGTAGCGGATGATGTGCCATTGAGTTTGAGTCTTGAAGCTACTGATATATTCAAAAAGCAAGGGATTACGCATATTGTCTGGGGTAATACCAATCGGCATAAATATTTGAACAATTTAACGAACTAAATCACGCTATAACGTTGTTGAAATTTTTATTTAGAACAACTAGATATAAAGATTTTTGCCTAGTTATAGCGCAATTTTCTTGTCATTAAATAGACCCCATATCTACGCAGATTAGTATAATCTATAAAGCGATAGGAAATGCTAATTTTGGAGCCTGATTAAGCATGTAAATCCAGTCTCTAAAAGTGAATCAAGAAAGCTGCATTTACATTGTGTTGTTTACCATTTGACCTGCTTGATGGTCGCAAATAACAACTTGATCTCTGCCTTTAGCTTTTGCAATATATAAACGCTTGTCAGCTTGATCTAACAATGTCTTAATAGATGCATTCGCATCATAACTGCTACTGATCCCTACACTTACTGATAAATCAATAGAGTTACCTTTAAAGTGTAAGCTATGTTCCCTTATGGCATCACACAAGCGCTGTGCAGTTTCTTTAGCTTGATATAACGATTGATCTGGGAGCAATAAGGCAAACTCTTCACCACCAATACGCGCAGCAATATCGTGGTCATTCAGCTGTGCCATAATATGTTGAGCAATCCATTTTATTGCGGTATCACCCGTGCTGTGACCATATCTATCATTCACTCTTTTAAAATGATCTATATCGATCATAACAACAGCAAAAGATTGTTGATGTGCAATACCTTGTTTTAGCAGTGCTTGTCCTTGCATAAAAAACCCACGACGATTTAACAAGCACGTTAACGTATCGTGGTTGACAAGGCGTTGAAGTTTTTCTTCAATATTTACAAATAATAAAAATGGTAATACTAGGGCTGTAGCAGTTGCCAAAATAATGTGGTTGATCAAAATAGCCTGTAGAGGTTGATGAAAATCAAGCACTGTATTTGTTATATGCGGGGCTGCTAGCATCATACTTTGTATGTACATAATAATACTGTGGCTAATAAAACACGCTGAGAGTATTTTTTGCTGTATAGGAGCGGCGCATTTCATTTTATGTACTAGATAAGCTGCGTACATAAAGAGCGTTGCAATAATAATGCTAGTGACCATTTGCCCAGCGGTAACCGCGTAAATAGGGAGTAATATAATAGCACTTACAAAAATTAAGGTTAAAAAATGACGGCTAGTACGGCTATGAGTATGAGTCACTTTTTGTAAACCAATAATCGCCAATACAGGGCTAATTATTATACACAAATCAGCAAGGTAGTGGGTAATAAATGTATTGTCTAAAACAATACGTAAACAAGCAAAAATTTGTGCAACAACAAACACAGCACAAGAAGCCCCTAAATATAAGTAACACCGTTGTTTTTTATAATTATAAACGGTAATAAAAAAGCCGCCGATGAGTATATTCAACAGCAGCGATATGCTAATTACAGTAGGTAAATGAAGCATTAATAATTTGCTCAGCTCGATTGACCGATTTAAGTCAATAATTACAATTGTGATGCAAGTATTATTTATTAGCGTTTAAATAGCAAGGTAGTATTAAATTATTGTTTTTTGATTCCTCATCTTATGGTTATTTATTATCATCCCAATAGGTTTTCTAATGCTAGGTCCAATGTAGGGTAACTAAAATTATAGTGGCTATTAAGTGCTTTTTTCGGTTGTACATATTGACCGTAAAGTAATAAATCAGCCATTTCACCCATTGCTAATTTTAGTATCCATGCAGGCATTGGAATTTTAGCGGGGCGGTTCAATGCTTTCCCTAAATGTTGACTAAACTCGGCATTTGATACTGGCGCTGGTGCGGTCATATTAATTGCACCACTGAGTTGTGAATGCGTGAGCATGTGGATAATTAGATTAATCATATCCTCAATATGTATCCATGACATACCTTGGCGACCACTGCCAATAGGTCCACCTAAACCCAGTTTAAAGGGGGGCAGCATTTTTGCTAAAGCACCGTTATTATTTGCTAAGACGATACCGGTACGTAGTAAGCATACGCGGGTATCAGTTGACTGAGCACTCAGTGCTGCTTGTTCCCAATCATTACATAGGCGGTGGCTAAATTCAGGTGTTACATCAACAAACTGCTCGTCAATGTGGGTGCTGGATTGCCTGCCATAAAACCCTATAGCACTGCCTGATATAAACGTATGCGGTGGTGTATGGCATTGCTTTATCGCATTACTAATTTGTTGGGTCAGTGTAATACGACTATTACGCAGAATACACTTTTGTTTATTACTCCAACGTTTATTTACAATGGGTTCACCCGCCAAGTTAATAACACAATCTAGGTCGTTAAAATCAACGCTAGTGAGGTCATCAATGTAATGAATGTTTGGTCCAAGTTGTTGCGTTGCTTTACTTATATTGCGAGTAAGTACTGTTAGCTTATGGTCCTTGTTCAATGCGGAGCATAAATAGCCGCCGATTAAGCCAGTCGCGCCAGTGATCAATATGTGCATAAGAGGTTTCTTTTTAGTAGCAATATTAATGTTATACGAAAGATAGACGGCTTTGATCACTTTGCAAATATTTCATTTGATTAACTTTTCACATACACTAACCGCAGTTTTTATTTTCAAGGATTATAGTTTGGCTGGATTAACTGGAGTAAACAAAAGTTTAGTTATTTTCGCGGCATTAGTAATTGGTTTAGCAGGTATAAAAGCAGCAAGTGTTATTGTTATCCCGTTTGTATTAGCTGGATTTATTGCCATTATTTGTAATCCTTTATTAAGTTTTTTTGGTCGCTATAAAATACCTAAAGGTATTGCCATTATGCTTGTCATGCTAATGGTAGTGGGTGTCGGTGTAAGTCTTGGTGGCCTAGTTGGTCAATCACTCACTGATTTTTCACAAGATTTACCACAATATAAAGCACAACTTAAAGAAGAGTTTATTTGGCTGGTGGATGTCGCTGCGAGCTATAACATATTAATTAATAAAGAACAGCTCATAGCGATGTTTGATCCCGGAAAAATGATTGATGTTGCCACAGGTATGTTAACTGGGCTTGGTGGGGTGATGGCAAACCTGTTCTTAATTATTTTGACCGTAGTATTTATGTTATTTGAAGGGCCAATGTTAAGCCATAAAATTCATATGGCGTTAGATGATCCTGATATGAAGATGAAGCAGATAGACCGCTTCTTAAATTCAATTAACTCATATTTAGCGATTAAAACGGTGGTGAGTCTTGGTACGGGTTTACTGGCAGCATTATTATTGTGGACTTTGAACGTTGACTACTTTGTGTTGTGGGGGGTAATCGCCTTCATGTTTAATTATATCCCTAATATCGGTTCTATTATTGCTGCTATTCCTGCGGTTCTCCTTGCATTAATAACCCAAGGCCCTTTAATCGCTGGTTTTGTTGGGGCGGGTTACTTAACAATTAATACAGTTATGGGTAATATTGTTGAGCCAAAGTACATGGGTAAGGGGCTTGGTTTATCTACATTGGTCGTGTTTTTGTCATTGATTTTTTGGGGCTGGCTATTAGGTACGGTTGGCATGTTACTGTCTGTACCATTAACAATGATAGTGAAAATCGCACTCGAGACCAGTGAAGAAGGCCGATGGCTAGCAACTTTATTAGGAAATGGTGAAGAACTAGAAGGGTCAAAAGAATAGCTTTGACTAAAATTGTAACCAACACGTTACCTGTGTTGGTTACTTAGGTGCGCATTACGCTACCTATAAAGGTTGTTTTAAAGTGGCTATGTATTGATCTAACAGTAAAATCTCACAGCGTTTATATACTATTGCCGCTTGGGTGGCGTTGGGCATCTTTTGCAGATAGCGCCAACGGCAGCTGTCTTCTAAAAAGCGAGTGTGAGAAGTTAAACTACGAGTAAATATAGGTAAAAGTTGCGTGTTCCCCGTATCCTCTTGAATTTTTTCTAAATCTAAGTTGAGCTTATTGATCCACGTTTTTTGTGTTCTCTTTAAGTTAGCAATGTTTCTATCTAAACATTGAATATACTTTTTAGCTTCATTGGTAGTCGCTTTATCATCTAAGATACAGTCATCCATACTTAAAGCATTTTCAGTAAAGAGCAGTATTAATGCACATAGTAAAGTTAAGCTATTATTTTTTATCATTATAATTAAACTCTAATATAAAGTTAGCACCATTTAAGGTGTGAGAATCTAAAATGGTAAGTGTCCCGTTATACGATTTTACTAAATCTGACACAATTGCCATTCCTACACCATGGCCATTTTCATATGTATCTAAGCGAGTTCCGCGAGTGAGTAAAGACTCACGTTTATCAATAGGTACGCCAGGGCCATCATCACTTATAGCAACGCTGAGGTTTTTATCTTGTATTACATGGATAGCCACTTGTGAACGACACGCTTTACATGCGTTATCAATTAAATTACCTAATAGTTCAAGCAAATCGGTTTTATCACCTAAAAAGTACTGCTTGTCAGTGACATCGCAAGTAAAAATAATATCTTTGTCTCGGTAAACTTTGCTCATAGCACTGAGTATTGAATCAATAACAGGCTTGATCATGGTTTGTTTTTTCCATGTATCAGCTGCACCAGTTGCAGCTCGCTTTAATTGATGTTCGATCATTACGTTGATACGATCAAGTTGTTCTTGAGCATCAGCGTCATTGGCCAGTGGGCTTGATTTTAACACGGCCAAAGGCGTTTTAAGCGCGTGTGCTAAGTCACTTAAAGAAGCTCGATAACGCTCTTTTTGACGTTGTTGGGTCTGCAGTAGTAGATTTAAATCAGCTTTTATTGTTTGCAGCTCTATGGGATATAGGCCTTTTATCTCTTGAATATCACCCGATTCAATGGCTTTTATCTCTTTATCAAGACGCTGTAGCGGACGTGCGCTCCAAACAAACCCAATAGCCATTAATGCTGCTATTGCAACACCCATTACATACATCCAATTGACGAGTGTTTGTTTAAAACCGTCCATTAAACGCAGTAGGGCATCATTACGCTTTAATAATATAAAGCGCGCTTGTTCCGATTGATCAATATTACCTAAAATGACCGTTAGACTTAATTGCCAATAAGCAGTCCCTTTGTACTCAATACGGCGAAAATCAGCAGAGCCAGCACGTGCTTCGATACTTTGTGGGGCAAAATTTACATTAACCGCAGACTCAGAATGCCAAACGGGCTGTTCATCGCGATAGATCATTGCATACGTATCAGAATTTAAACGGTTCAGTTCTGGGGCTAAAATGGTACTGGGCATAATAATGCCGCGTTCCGTAAAATCAACCTCTGAAATTAATGAGTATAAATGGGCTTCGAGGGTTTTTTCGGTGGCTTCGATTAATGACGCGTAGTACGCCTTACCAATTGAGAAAAATAAAATAGGTAAGGCGACCAATAAAACAAAGACAAGGATAAATCCTTGCCTTATTTTAAGCGATATTTGCGACGCTACCACTGGCTTTTGAGCCTGTAACCACGTCCACGTAGGGTTTCTACCGGGTTTAGTGTGCCATCAGGGTCGAGCTTTTTACGTAAGCGCAGTACGAATACTTCAATGACGTTTGAATCTAAATCAAAATCTTGATCATAAATATGCTCGGTTAATTCAGATTTAGAGATTACTTTTTGAGGGTTAACCATTAAATACTCAAGAACTTTGTATTCATAGGCCGTCAGGCTTAATTCTCTGTCATCAACCCATACTTGTTGTGAGCGCGTATGAATTTTAATTGGTCCAGCAGTCATTTCTGGATTTGCTTTACCTGCACTGCGTCGAATGAGGGCATTACAACGTGCAATCAATTCTTCAACATGAAATGGTTTTGTTAGATAGTCATCAGCGCCCGCATCAAGGCCTTCTACTTTATCTTGCCAACGATCGCGTGCAGTTAATATAAGTATAGGAATGGTAATCCCTTGCGCTCGCGCTTTGTTGATAAGTTCAATACCATCTATTTTTGGTAAACCTAAATCAACGACCGCCATATCAAGAGGGTATTCAGTGATATGGAATAAACCAGCTTCGCCGTCATGACATAGATCAACACTATAGCGTTCTTTTTCTAATGCATTGCGTAGATTATCTGCTAGGTGTAAATCATCTTCAATTACTAAAATTCGCATTTTTTAATCCTTTTTCGCTTCGCCGGTTTTTTTATTTACGTGAATGTCGACAACATGGCCGTCAGCTTTTAATATTCTTACGGTATAAACGTCATTTTGTACGGTAATTTTGAGAGTTTTACCATCTTCTATTTTTTTAGCAAGCTCAACCGCTTGTTTTTTTGTGATGGGTGTTTTATTTACCTGAGAGTCAGCATAACTATTATTCGAAAAAGAGAACGAAAATAGTGTAAAAATGACGACGCCAAGGGCTAATAACATACGCATGATGGGCAACTCCTAAACCAGACCTTGTTAGTTTAATGAACCAACTAGCTAAAACTCAAGTAAAAATCATGAAAAACATGATTTAAGCTGGATGAGTTTAATTAACAACTCGTGAACAAACACTGAACTGTGCAGCTCAAATTGCAATTATGAGACTAGGGATATACCCAAGCCACCTCAATATGCGCGTTTCAGTTGGAATTAAAAGCGATTTAGGCACGCCCGTTATAGCGCAGTGTTCTTGTCATTAAATAGACCCCATATCTACGCTGATTGGTATAATAGTGGTTCTATTGTTCAAATCAATAACGCCCGTATAATTCGCTTTTAAACCAACTCGGTGAAGCGCTGAATTCTGCATCTTGAGTTGGTTTGGGTATAATTTTAAGGTTTAAGCTGGGAATACTTTTTTAAAGGGTTTAACAACAGAATTGTCATATACCCCACCACTGACATAAGGGTCGGCAGCAGCCCATTCACGTGCAGCTTCTAACGAGTTAAATTCAGCAATAACTAAAGAGCCTGTAAAACCAGCTTCACCTGGGTCATCATTATCAACTGCAGGAAGAGGGCCTGCAGTGAGTAATCTGCCTTGTTCATTTAGCTCTTGTAAACGTGCTAAATGGGCTGGTCGGGCTGCCTTTCTAAACGCTAAGCTCTTGTCAACATCAGTTGAGTAAATCATATACAGCATAGTGTGTTCTCTACATTTTAATATTATTGAAATTGTTTCGATATTAGCACAGCAGATCTGTTAGGCGAATAAATTGCGATTACTTAACCTTTGATTTGTTGACTGTGTGGTTTACAGCCACATTATACTTTTAAACTGAATATGCTTGAAAAGCCCAGCACAACACTGTTAGAGTCGCTGGGATGTTAAAAAATAATAATAAGGTTTTTAAATGAGCGATAATCGTGAGCACTTTAGCTCTCGCCTAGGTTTTATATTAGCAGCGGCAGGCTCTGCAGTTGGTATAGGTAACTTAGTTGGGTTTCCTGTCTCGGCAACAAAAAATGGTGGTGGTGCATTCTTACTTATTTATGCACTGTTTGTCGTTTTTATTTGTTTACCCGTAATGATGGCTGAGATGGCAATGGGCCGCCAAGCACAAAAAGATCCATTAAATGCATATAAGTTGCTCTCTGGTAATGATAAAAAGTGGACGTTTGCAGGCTTTTTAGCTGTATTAACCCCCTTTATGATTGCTGTTTTTTATATGGTTATCACCGTGTGGATATTTGGTTATTTGAGTCAAGTAGCACTCGGTAATTTAGATATGTTGGCTGACCCTAAAAGTTTTGGGGTATTTATAAATAGCTCAAGCGTGTTCGGTTATATGGCGGTTGTGGCGCTAATTGTTAACTTGATTCTTGTCGGTGGTGTTAAGCAAGGGATTGAAAAGGCAGCGAAATTTTTAATGCCCGCGTTGTTTGTATTATTAATCGCGTTGGTTGTTTATGTACTGACCCTTGATAATGCTATGGCAGGTGTTAAATACTATATTATCCCTGACTTTACTAAAATGAACGCGAGCGTACTCAATGGTGCATTAGCACAAGCATTCTTTTCATTGTCTTTAGGTATGGGTATTTTAATGACCTATGCATCGTATATTTCTAAAAAAGACGACATTGTAGGCAGTGCTAAAATGGTTGCGGTAACAGATTCGTTAGTTGCATTTATTGCCGGCTTAATGGTGTTACCAGCAATCTTTAGTTTTAATCCTGAGACAGACCCAACTAAGCTTTCAGATTCTTCTGTATCAATGATTTTTGAATTTTTACCAAAAATATTGTTAGCACTACAAACTGATATTGGTTATGTAGGCGCATCAATTGTTGCGTTTATCTTTTTCTTATTAGTATTTTTTGCGGCGATAACATCATTAGTATCAATCGTTGAAGTACCAACGGCAACATTATGTGATCGTAAAGGTATCAGCCGTAAAATGGCGTTGCTTATCTTAACGGGTAGTATTGGTGTACTGACAGTATTGTGCACAATGTCATTTGGTATGGTTGAAGGATTAACATCATTTACCAACTATGGCGGTGGTTCAAAAAGCTTATTTGATATTGTGTATGATGTGTTTTACGACACAATTTTACCGCTTAATGGTTTGATGGTATGTTTATTTGTTATGTACCGCTGGAAGAAAGTTCGCTTAAGTGAAGAATTAAGCCAAGGTTGCCCTAGTTATGCGGGTAGCTTTACTGAAAAGTACGTAAACTTTTCTCTTTCTACGTTTATTCCTGTGATATTAACAGTAATATTGGTAAATACTGTTGCGACGAAATTTTTTGCAGTGAGTATATTTGGTTTTTAAGTTAGGTAGTTTTTGATTCAAAAGCCGCGCTATTTAGCGCGGCTTTTGTTTAAGGCACTATTGCAGAATCTAAATATTGTCCTATCCCCAATGTAAACATCCACAAGCCCCACAAGCTATGCTCAATTACACACACAAACGTCGAACGGCTTTGTGCATAGGTGAACGCAAATAATAAACCGCCAATAAATGCGAGTATTACAGCCACCCAATTAGCATAAACAATATGCGCTAATGCAAACACCGTGGCACTGACGAGAATTCGCACCGTTTTGTTTGGCATAATGCGCTTATATCGATGAAAAAAGTAGGTTCTAAATATTAATTCTTGTGGCATCACAGACAAAACAGGATAAAGAATGAGTAACATTAACCAGTCTTGAAGTGAGTTTCGTGGCATAACAAACCAATTTCCTTGATTAATTATTCCGTAGAATACGCCAGAAAATAGAGCACCTATAAAAAAGAAACTAAACAACCGACGTTTAACAGCCGAAAATTGGCCAAGGCTGGTAATCCTAAAGCGTTTAAAGTGAGGATCACCAAGTAAGAGCATGCCGCATACACTCATTAATATAATAAGTGCGGGGATCAGCCAGTTTGCTAAATAAGCACGCAGATAAAACCCAATTAAAGGCAAGCAAATAAATATAAGTGTAAATTCAAACCAGCGGTATTGATTGGCGTTCAAGGTCGTCTCAGCGTGATTTTGTATCCTAGGCTAACAAGTAAAGACGACAGATTTATGACGTTAAAGGTGTTTACTATCGACTTCGTCATCTTCATCAGGTAAGTATTTATACAATATGATCATAGTGGTAAAAATACTGATAAAAGTAATCCCCATTAAACCAAATACTTTGAAGTTAACCCAAAAATCGAGTGAGAAGTTATAGGCAATGTAAATGTTTAATGCTGATATTCCGGCAGTAATGGCCATCCATAACATGTTGAGTTTATCCCAGAGAGACTCTGGTACGGCAACCTCTTGCTCTGATTCAAATGCTGTTTGCAAAACTGAACTCAGTGCTTTCTTGACTAAGTTTTTGCCAAAAAAGTAGCGGCTGATGAGTAAGCTTAAAGAAATTACCGCATAAATAATGGTCGCTTTAAATTTAACAAACTGTTCATCATGAAAAACCAGTGTCAGCGTGCCCAAAATGATGGCAATGGCAAAAAATAGCCATTGGCGTACAGGGACATTACCTGTTTTAAAATAAGAGTAAGTCACCTGAATCAATGTGGCAGCCATTAATAGGGCTGTTGCCCAGTAGATATCAGTCAATTTAAAGACCACAAAAAATAAAATAAGCGGAATGAATTCAATTATTGCATGCATAGAATGCCCGTAATTTTAATACCAATTTGATAAAACTTGTATAACACCAAAATAATTGCAGTGGTTGTATCAACTTATTGTGTTCTTTACAAGGTTGACTTAGGGGTAACTAACCCTTAGCCTGCTTGGCTTTGTATTCGACCATTACCAAAATCCGTGAACCTAGTTAGGTTTAGCGGCGTCTTTAGGAGCATTTTATGAATAAAGCAGAACTTATCAGTGCCATGTCAGCACACAGTGAATTAACTAAAAAAGACTCTAAAGCAGCTTTAGAGAGTATGTTAGCGGCTATAACTAAGTCATTATCAGAAGGCGATCAAGTGCAAGTTAATGGTTTAGGTACGTTTGCGTTAAGTTATTATCCGGCAAGAGCAGGGCGTAATCCGCAAACGGGCGCAGTGATTGAAATTGAAGGCGCTAACAAGCCGGTTTTTAAGCCCGCCAAAGCGCTAAAAGATAACCTTTGAGGCATTGTTAAATAAAAAGGGCCTATTCAGGCCCTTTTTTAATGAATGGTGTTTTAACGTACTGTAGCCGCTTTCATCGTAGCTACAAACTCTTTTAAACCACTTAACATAGCTTGCGGGTTATCAAGGTTTGTTTCAATAATTTTAACCACCGCAGAGCCTGAAATAGCGCCAGCAGCGCCAGCAGCCAAGGCTGCCTTTACATCTTCCGGCGTTGAAATACCAAAACCGAGTAATGCTGGTGCACTGTGATACTCTTTTAGTTTAGTAACAATAGAGTTCGCTGGCATTTGTGCTTTGGTCTCAGTACCTGTCACACCAGCACGTGAAAGCAAATAGGTATAACCGCGGCCATAAGATGCACATTGACGTAGTGTGTCATCAGGCGCATTTGGTGTGGCGATAAAAATTGGGTCAATGTTATTACTCATTGCAGCTTGTCGAAACATTTTAGATTCGTGAAGTGGTACGTCAGCCACTAAAATTGAATCAACACCGACCGCTTTGGCATCTTTATAAAAAGCTTCTAGGCCCCGTTTAAACACCAAGTTTGAATATAACAGTAAGCCAATTGGAATATCTGCATTGTATTGGCGCACTTGCTTAATGATATCAAAACAATCTTGCGTGTTAATGTGTACATCAAGGGCGCGAATGTTTGCCGCTTGAATAACCGGGCCATCAGCAATAGGGTCTGAAAATGGGATCCCTAATTCAAGCGCATCTGCGCCACCATCAATTAAACTTTTAATTATTTCAACACTAAGCTCTTTATTTGGGTCACCTATAGTCACAAATGGGACAAATGAGCCTTGATTTTGCTCGCTTAATGCTGCAAACATTTTGCCGTAGCGGTCGGTTTTTTGGTCAGTTTGGCTCATGCGTTTTCTCCTTTTGAAAGTACATCCATAACATGTGCTAAGTCTTTATCACCACGGCCACTTAAATTGACCACTAAAATGGACTCCTCAGTTAGCTGCTCCGCATACTTGAGTGCGTAAGCAAGCGCATGGCTTGATTCTAGCGCAGGAATAATCCCTTCATTTTTAGCCAGTAGCTGAAATGCTTCAAGTGCTTCTGTATCTGTAATACCCACATACTGAGCCCGGCCAGTTTCATGTAAAAATGCATGTTGTGGGCCCACTGCAGGGTAATCAAGACCTGCTGAAACAGAGTATGATTCCTCTATCTGGCCATCATCGTTTTGCATAATATAAGTATATGTACCGTGTAAAATACCTTTGGTGCCTTTGCAAATTGTTGCGCCATGTTCGTGAGTATCAAGGCCTTTACCCGCAGGCTCGACCCCGATTAATTTAACACTAGGTTCGTCAATAAAGTCAGTAAACATACCAATGGCGTTAGAGCCACCACCAACACAGGCTAGTACAGCATCAGGCAAACGACCTTCTGCTTTTAATATTTGTTCTTTTGCTTCTTCACCAATTACCTTTTGAAACTCACGGACAATGGTTGGGAATGGGTGAGGGCCTGCGGCTGTGCCCAGTAAATAGTGTGCTTCTTTATAATTTGCTGACCAGTCACGCAGCGCTTCATTTACAGCATCTTTAAGTGTGCCAGAGCCTGCGGTTACAGGAATAACTTCTGCGCCCATTAGTTTCATTCTGAATACATTAGGTTGCTGACGTTCAACGTCTTTTGCGCCCATGTAAATACGGCACTTTAAACCCAGTAGTGCGCATGCAAGTGCTGTGGCTACCCCGTGTTGTCCGGCACCCGTTTCAGCAATAACTTCTTTTTTGCCCATGCGCTTTGTTAATAATGCTTGACCTAATACTTGGTTGGTTTTATGCGCGCCACCATGGAGTAAGTCTTCACGTTTTAAGTATAGTTTTACTTTTGGGTTTTTAATTAAGTTACGGGTTAATGTAAGCGGTGTAGGGCGACCGGCATATTCATTAAGTAACTTTTCAAGTTCAACTTGAAAAGCCGGATCTGTTTGTGATTTATTGAACTCATTTTCTAGTTGTTTTAGCGCTGGAACAAGCAATTCTGGGACAAACATGCCGCCAAATTCGCCAAAGTAAGCTGGATTATTCATATTAACCTCAATATTTGCGGATGCTGATAAACGCATCATTTAATTTTTGTTGGCATTTTTTGCCTGCGCTTTGCTCAACCCCAGAGTTTAAATCTAGGCCATGAGCACCTTGGTATAAAGCGCCTTGAATATTGTCTGCATTTAAACCACCTGCGAGCATAAACGGCTGTTTTACATCTTTTAAAATTGCCCAGTCAAATGTTTTACCTGTACCGCCAGCTTGTGTATCACTGTGGGTATCGTATAGGTGACGATCAACGCCACTAATAGGTTCAGGCAAGCTATCTTTAATTGCTTGAGCTTTCCAAATTTGACAGCCACGCGGCAGTAAAGGGCGCAGTGTATTTATGTAATCATTGTCTTCTTGGCCGTGTAATTGCACTGCAGATAGCTTTAAGCTTGTTGCATGCTCAGCGACATTTGTAATGCTTTCATTTACAAATACACCCACATAAGCGAGCGGGGCGCTTTGAGTTATTTGTAAGGCGCAATCAAGGTCAACATAACGCGGTGATTTAGGCGCAAAAATTAATCCACCAAATACCGCACCACTTTTATAAGCATTAATGGCATCTTCACTGCGAGTTAAACCACAGACTTTGTTTTCACCTAAAATTACGCGACGACACGCGCGTTCTAAATCACGTTCAGCCATCAATGAACTGCCAATTAAAAAGCCATTACACAAAGGTGCTAAGCGTTTTACATCTTGATGGGTATAGATACCAGATTCAGAGATCACGACTTTGTCATCAGGAATAAGTGTACGCAGTCTTTCGGTTGTAGCTAAATCAGTACTTAAATCACGTAAATCACGGTTATTAATACCGATGATCTGTGCATCAAGTGCTAATGCACGCACTACTTCTTCTTCATTGCTCACTTCAGTCAAAATAGCCATGTTTAAGCTGCGCGCTACGCTTGCCAATAGTTGATACTGTTTATCATCAAGCACTGATAACATTAACAATATTGCATCGCCACCATAAATTCGAGCCATGTAAACTTGGTATTCATCAATAAAGAAGTCTTTACAGATCAGTGGCTGTTCAACTTGGCTGCGTACAAACTCTAGGTAATCAAAACTTCCTTGAAAGTATTTTTCATCTGTTAATACACTAATACAGGTGGCGTAGTTTTTATAAACATTTGTAATTTCAGCTAAGTCAAATGGCTCTCTAATTAGGCCCTTCGAAGGAGAAGCTTTTTTACACTCTAAAATAAACTGTGTACCAGGTGCTGCTAAGGCTTTATAAAAATCACGATTTGTTGGTACTGCTTGTGCTTTAAAGCTCTCAAGGGGGCGCTTTGCTTTACGCTCAGCCAGCTCTATTTTCTTATCTGCGACGATTTTGTCTAATACGTTAGCCATTGGTTACCTCTGAGTTTGTTACGGCTTTATGGCTTTGCTCTACAATAGTGTTTAATGTGTTTAAGGCGCGACCACTTTTTAAAACCTCAACGACGTGTTGTGCGCCTGCTTTAAAGTTTTCGACTTTACCAGTGAGATACAACAGTGCGGCAACATTGACGATAATTGCTGCATTATGCGCATCCGTCCCTGTGCCTGCTAAAATGGCGCGACTGGCATTGGCGTTATATTCTGGACCTTCACCGGCGAGTTGTTCAAGTGAATAGTTTGCAAGACCAAAATCAGCAGGGCTGAGTGTGTACTGGCGAAGTTCTCCATTATTAAGCTCTACAACGGTCGTTTTACCATGCAAGGCGATTTCATCGGTGCCGGAACCATGAACTACCATAGCGCGCTTTGTACCGAGGGTTTTTAGTGTTTGCGCCATCGCTAAGCATAAGTTTTCGTCGTATACACCGAGCAATTGCACTTCAGGTGCTGCGGGGTTTGCTAAAGGCCCTAAAATATTAAAAATAGTACGGGTTTTTAACGTTGTCCGTACTTCCATCGCATGGCGTACGCCACTGTGGTAATGCGGCGCAAACAAAAAGGTAAACCCAGTTTGTTCTAAACACGCAACGGCTTGATCTGGTGTCATATCAATATTAATACCCAGCGCTTTTAGTAAATCGGCGGAGCCTGAGTTACTCGATACACTGCGGTTACCGTGTTTAACCATATTAATCCCGCAGGCGGCTGCAACAATGGCCGCGGTAGTACTAATATTAATGGTGTTTGAGCCATCGCCGCCAGTGCCGCAACTGTCAGCTAACATTGCTAATTTTGTATTAAAAGGAACGGCATTAGCACGCATGGAAGCAGCTGCGCCTGCAATTTCGTCACTTACTTCACCTTTGAGTTTCAATGCGACTAATAATGCTGAGAGCGCAATATCATTTACTTTACCTTGCATTATCGCATCAAATAACTGTTGGCTTTGGCTAAAGCTTAATGATGTTTGTGTAAGTAACACATCAATGAGGGCACTTGTGTTGTGCGTGGCTGATTGTTGATTTACTGACATAAAGTCCTCTACTGCTTTGCGTTAGCTAAAAATTGCATACTTTGTTGAAGTAGCGCGGCGCCATTTGGCGTCAAAATAGACTCAGGATGAAATTGATAACCCAAAGCATTATCTTGCGCATGATAGATTGCCATTGGAATTGCTTCATAGTTAGCAATTACTTTTACACTATCAGGTACCTGCGTTGCCATAAGTGAATGATATCGGGCTACTGGTATACGCTCCCCCATACCTGCAAAAACGGGGTGTTCACCAAGTTCAATGATTGACGACTTACCATGTACGGTTTCGCCAGCATGGCCAATAACCCCACCATAGCTTTGTGTCAATGCTTGTTGGCCAAGACAAATCCCCAGCATGGGGAAGTGTCCTTTACATAGTTCAATCAATGCCATTAAACAGCCTGCGGCTGAGGGCGTACCTGGACCGGGTGATAGCACTAAAATGACCGGCTTAGTTTCGTTGCACATTTTTTCAAAAATAACCTGTGCATCTATGTTGTTACGATATACCACTAAATCGCTGCCTAACATAGAAAGTTCGTCGACTAAGTTATAACTAAATGAATCAAAGTTATCTAAAAAGTAGATTTTTACATCCGTTAGTTTATTGTTAGTTACGCTCATTTTAGTGTCCTTGATACGTCGATTGAATCGCTGTGATAACTGCTTGTGCTTTAGCGCGAGTCTCGTTTGCTTCAGATTGCGGGTCAGAGTCATGTACCACACCAGCACCTGCTTGAACGTAGGCTATGTTATTTTTTACAAAGGCTGAGCGAATAACAATACAGCTATCCATTGCCCCATCACCAGTAAGGTAACCTACCGCGCCACCGTAACTTCCTCGACGTTTACCTTCAGTTTGACGTACTAGCTCTGCGGCACTGACTTTAGGTGCGCCAACAAGTGTACCCATATTCATACAGGCTTGATAAGCATGCAAGGCATCAAGGTCAGGTTTTAAAGTCCCCACAACGCGAGACACTAAATGCATGACTTGAGAATAGCGGTCTACTTTTAATAGTTCTTTGGCATGACGAGTACCGGGTACGCTAATACGGGCTACGTCGTTACGTGCTAAATCGACCAGCATCAAATGTTCAGCACGTTCTTTTTGATCATTACGTAGCTCAAGCTCAATACGGCTATCTAAATCAGGATTAATTTGACCATTGGCAAACTTACCTCTGGGGCGGGTGCCTGCAATTGGATACACTTCAACTTGTTGTGACTGTGCACAAAACTTTAAAGCTGACTCCGGAGATGCACCAAACAAAGCAAATTCACTATCGCGCATGTAAAACATATACGGGCTTGGGTTTTGTTTTTTTAGTTGGCTGTAAGCATGTAGCGAGTTTGCACATGGCAGTGAAAAAGTGCGCGATGGAACAACTTGAAAGATGTCACCATCAACAATGTGTTTTTTCAAACTTTTGACCTGTTGGCAGTAAACTTCGTCGCTGATATCAACAGTTACATCACTGGCGCCCATTGTTTGTGTTGCACTAAAATTATCAGCTTGGTCGCATAATGTATTTAAGCGTTCAAGCTTCTTTCCTACCTCAAAGCAATTAGCATGAACATCAGGGCCGTTAAACACATTTCCAATGAGCTCCGTTGTTTTAGCTTGATGATCAATAATGACAAGGGTTTCGGCTAAATAAAATACATAATCAGGGCAGCTGTTATCGCCATCAGGAACATCACTTAGTTGTTCAAAGTTGGCCACCATATCGTAGGCAAATACACCGCCTAAGAATAGCGAAAAAGGATTGTTAGTGGTGCTGTTAATATTATTTATACAGCAGCGTAGAGCACTAAATGCGTTATCGGCGATAAGCTTAGTGGCTTCATCAATGTCGCTATCACAGCCCTTATACTCAATAGTCAGGGTTTGTTCGCTTAGTTGAGTGTGGCAATTTTCTAACTTACTTTGTAAATAAGGCAATAATTGCTGACCATTATTAGATTGCGCTGTTACCGTAACTGTTTTGCCCGCGCAGATAATTTTAAGCGCACAATCGACTAAAATTAAACTCTTAACACTGTCTTTAGAATCAATTTCGGCTGACTCTAATAACAATGAGTTGTCTTTATCAAGCAGCCCGTAAAGAGCTAATGGGCTATGGATGTACTCTCGCACTTGGGTGATGCTGGTAACTTCACCTGGCGTTGTTGTTATATGACTAAAAATCAAACCTCATTCCCTCAAAAAAATAAACCCCGCAAGCTATGCTATGCGGGGTTTGAATAACGATATCTATGTTTTAGATAGACCATTACCGTCCCGCTATACCAGGCGCCACCACCAATGATGTGTAAGAGTTGCTACGTTATTCATGTTTGTTACCCTAAAATTTAAATATAAAAAAACCCGCAATAAGCGGGTTTGAATGTGTTAGACACGACAATTCGTCACCCGATAATTTACGAGTGCCACCACCAGATAGTGTTTTGGATTGAATTGGTCATTGTTTTTGTTCTTAATGTGTCTCAAGTGACTACAGTAAACCGTATCAACGGCGTTAATGTCAAGTATTTATTAAAAACAATTTATTAAAATTTTTTGTTATACTTAATAACAACTTTGGCACATTTAATATGAGCAGTCTTCTCTTTTGATAAAATACGATTTACACAGCCACACTACGCATTCTGACGGGCAACTAAGTGTTGAGCAGTTATTATTGCGTGCAGTTGAAAAAAATATAGATGTGTTTGCGATTACGGATCATGACACTATCGCTGCGGTGAAACCCGCTCAAGCCTATATAAAAAACGAGTCTCTGCCATTAACCTTGATCACAGGTGTTGAAATTTCCACCAAGTGGGAAAGTTTTGAGATCCATATTGTGGCATTAAATGTAGATATCAATGAAGAAGCATTGACCAGTTTACTCACTATACAGCAACAAAAGCGTGCTGCTAGAGCAATAGAGATTGGCCGACGCTTAGAAAAAAATGGCTTTGATGGCATTTATGAACAAGCGCAGGAGCTTGCTGGTGATGCACAGATAACCCGCGCGCATTATGCAAGAGCGCTGATCACGCGTGGTGTTGCAACCACAATACCAGGCGTATTTAAAAAATACCTTGGTCGTGCAAAAACAGGGTATGTGCCAAGTGATTGGTGTGACATGAAAACAGCGATTACGGCAATTCACGCCGCAGGTGGCGTCGCTGTTGTTGCCCATCCTGGGCGTTATCAAATGTCGAATAAATGGCTGCGCAAATTATTAAGTCAGTTTAAAGATGCTGGTGGCGATGCAATGGAAGTTGCACAACCACAACAAGCACCCACTGAGCGACAGTTCTTGGGTGGATTGAGCCGTGAATACGGCTTACTGTGCTCGCAAGGGTCTGATTTTCATTTTCCTACTAGTTGGCTAGAATTAGGAAAAAACTTATATCTGCCAAAAGATTGCCAAGGCGTTTGGCAAACTTGGGAAGGGCAAGAAGGAGTAACACATGAGTGATTTTTTTCATATTCATCCAGATAATCCACAACCACGATTAATTAATCAAGCAGTCGATATAATTAAGAAAGGCGGGGTAGTGGTTTACCCGACAGATTCAGGCTATGCAATAGGCTGTAATTTAGGGAATAAACAAGCCAAAGAGCGTATTGAACGTATTCGTGGCATTGAGAGACACCACAATTTTACATTAGTGTGTCGCGATCTATCTGAGCTTTCGACCTATGCTCGCGTAGATAATCAATTGTTCAGGCTAATTAAGAATAATACTCCTGGGCCGTACACATTTATATTCAAAGGAACTAAAGAAGTCCCTAAACGGCTATTAAATGACAAGAAAAAGACCATTGGTATTCGTGTAATAGAGCATCCAATTACCTGTGCGTTACTCGCTGAATTAGGCGAGCCATTGATGTCGTGTTCATTAATATTACCCGATGAGCAGTTTACAGAATCTGATCCAGATGAAATTCGCGATCGCATAGGCCCTTTGGTTGATTTAATTATTCATGGCGGTTACTTAGCCGAACAAGCAACGACAGTGATTGATCTTTCAGAAGATACAGTTGAAGTGCTACGTGTTGGCTGCGGTGATACAACTCCATTTGAATAACCTTGTTAAACACCATGAGTGAGCGTGTCACTGAACAGGTAGCTCAAACACAAGAGCTGGCGCAGCGAAAGCTGCCGCTGGCTTTTTTGCATGGCAAAGAAGTAATGAATACGCCGCAAGACTTATATATTCCGCCTGATGCGCTTGAAGTTATTTTAGAAACCTTCGAAGGGCCGCTTGATTTACTTCTGTATCTAATTAAAAAACATAAACTCGATATTCTTGAATTGTCTATTTTTAGTATTACAGAGCAGTATGTCCATTATGTTGAAATGATGACCGAGTTTCAACTTGAGTTAGCAGGCGAGTATTTAGTAATGGCAGCCTTGTTAGCGCAAATAAAATCGCGCTTATTATTGCCCAAACATGAAGAACTGGAAGAAGAAGAAGATCCTCGGGCTGAACTAATACGCCGATTACAAGAGTACGAACAATTTAAGCAAGCCGCAGAAAATCTTGACGATATTCCACGCGTTGGTCGTGATATTTATATTGCACAGGCGCTGGTGCCAGAGCAAGATGAGCAAGCGCAGTTACTCCCTGATGTAGATCTAAAGGATTTATTGTTTGCCCTTAGCGATGTGATGGCACGAGCAAAAACGCTGGAACACCATCAAATCACAGCTGAAGCACTATCAACCCGTGAACGAATGAGCTTAATATTACAAAAACTATCACAAGCCAGTTCACAGCTTCCTTTCACTGACTTATTTACCTTTGACGAAGGGCGCAGCGGGGTGGTAGTGAGTTTTATCGCGATGTTAGAACTAATTAAAGAAGGGTTGATCAGTTGCCTACAAGTCGATCCAACCACACAAATATATATTGGCTTAGTTGAACAAAACTAATTTCACCCACTCAAAGTAATTGTCGTGAAGCTTTAACTCGCAAACCCGTAACAAGTTATGTGCATGTATGCACACAACTTGTTTGTTATTCGCTATTTTCTTTTAGTTAGGGACGGGCTATTCTGGCATTACTGGTTTAGGGAGTCTTTCTATGTTTAAAAATACTCACTCGAGTTATGGCTTAGTTACCATTGTTTTGCATTGGCTGATGGTATTGATAGTTATAGGTCTTTTTGGCCTAGGTTTATATATGGTCGAGCTTACTTATTACGATAGCTGGTATCGTGGTTCGATGGATTTACATAAAAGTATAGGGATCACACTTGCGGCATTATTGATATTTAGATTAGCGTGGCGGGTAATGGGCACACAGCCAAAACCTGTTGAAGGTTCAAGTAAAGTAGTGAATAAAGTCGCGCACTTTGCACATTTACTTATCTACATGTTATTGATTGGTATTGTTATTTCAGGGTATTTGATTTCGACTGCGGATGGTCGTGCGATTGAGGTGTTTACGTTATTTAGTATTCCCGCAATTGACTTATCGGTAGAAAATCAGGCAGATATTGCAGGTAAAGTTCATTACTGGGCGGCATGTAGTTTGATCGGCTTAGTAACGTTACATGCACTTGGGGCATTAAAACATCATTTTATCGATAAAGATAAAACCTTAATTAGAATGATCAAACCATTAAAGGATGATTAATAAATGAAAAAATTACTACTATCTGCTGCTGTTGCAGCAACATTATTTGGCGCAAGCACTGCACACGCAGCAGACTATGTGATTGACACTCAAGGCGCTCATGCATTTGTAAACTTTAAAATTAAACATTTAGGTTACAGTTGGTTACATGGTCGTTTTAATACATTTGATGGTGGCTTTAATTATGATTCAGCTAACCCAAATGCATCACAGATCATGGTAAATATTGAGACTAAAAGTATCGATTCAAACCATGCAGAACGTGATAAACATTTAAGAGGAAAAGATTTCTTAAATGTTGATAAGTTTCCACAAGCAAGTTTTAAAAGCACCAGTATTGTATTTGATGCTAAAGGCGATGAAGCAAAAGTTACTGGTGACTTTACATTACATGGCGTCACTAAAAGCATTACTTTTGAAATAGATAAAATAGGTGAAGGAAAAGATCCATGGGGTGGTTATCGTGTTGGTTTTGAAGGTGAAACCAGCCTGAAATTAGCTGATTTTGGTATTGATTATAATCTTGGGCCTGCATCAACACATGTTGATATTGGTTTATTTATTGAAGGCATACGTAAATAAGCAAAGTTTAGGCGCAGTAATATTTGGACAAATAGTTAGAAAAAACGCCTCACTTAGTTGAGGCGTTTTTGTTTGCTTGTAAACGTTGCTCAAGTAAGGGCTTTAAATTATCAGGTAACCAACGTATTAATACTTCGTGATAACTAGGCTGTTCTTTTATGATTGCCAGTGCGCTATTTAAAGTTTTTATGTGCTGCTTACCTTGTGCGGTATTAGTGCAGCCAATATAGCCAAAGCTGAGTTCTGACGCCTCGGTTAGTGGTAGCTGTATCAACTCATCATCAAAGCCCATAGATTTAGCTAAATAAAAATGCTCACTCGGATAGCCTAACAATATATCTATGCGTTTCTTTTTTAGCATATAAGTTAAGCTTGCGAGTGTATCTCGTCCCGGACGAATAATGATAGATGCATCAGCATTAGTATTTATTACGTCGTCTATCGTTTCTCCATAAGAACGGCTCATTGATATGCCTAAGGTGAGTTTGTATTCACTTAACAATTTTTTTAGTGAAATTTGAGCGTTAGGATCTAATTTTAGGCTGTGTAAGAGTTCTTTATGGATAGCGATGGAAGGTGATAAGCCAATAGTGGAAGCTTGCTCACTAAATGCTATATGTTCACGGCGATGCTCACTTTGATACAGCGAGAGCATACAATAGGTGTGATTTGGGTTCGAGACTTCGCGAACAGTTCTGCTCGAAGGTAAAATAACTCGCTTAAAGGTATAGTTTGGTAGTTGTTCTTCAAGTAAAGAGATAACACTTTCGTCACGTCCTGTACCCGCATATTGATCATTAAAAATATAATATGGGGCGAAGTCGGTGACTACCCAGTCAATTGTTTTAGCGTGTACCGTGGTGCTAGATAATAAAAATAAAAATAGAGTTAGATACACACCTGTCATTATTTATACCACTAAAAAATGATTACTATCAGTAAGTGTAGCAGTTAGTTAAATAGTTTCTTGGAAAAAGCAAAACGCCAGCAAAGGCTGGCGTAATTCAATAGCAATAATACAATTCAATATAAATTAATTGGATTTCAGCCATTTAACAAACTGACGTGCGTCACTTGCTTTTGTAAACAAGGCATTCTTTAAACCTTGCGTATCAGAAAAAATAACACGTTGTTTATTTACTGAAATTGATTGCACTGGATGTGCGATTTGGATCATAGATCCGTTGTAATTATAAGACATAATAAAACTCACTTTTTTCTTGTTATCTTTTCTATGTCGCTAATTTCATATTAGCAGTTAAAACATGATTAGATAGACTGTTTCGTGTTTAGCTTCATTATAGTGTTGACGATCTTTATGACATTTATGCGACTATTTAAAAAATATGTCGTAG
This sequence comes from Pseudoalteromonas porphyrae, assembly GCF_001298125.1. Classification (NCBI taxonomy): domain Bacteria; kingdom Pseudomonadati; phylum Pseudomonadota; class Gammaproteobacteria; order Alteromonadales; family Pseudoalteromonadaceae; genus Pseudoalteromonas; species Pseudoalteromonas porphyrae. The sequence continues at coordinate 57,426 of NZ_LHPH01000023.1, forward strand.
TTTGACTTGGGGTTCTCGCCGTACAATAACTTAGCTTTAAAATATACGTTTTGCGGGGCTTACTGGATCAGGGTAAAGAGGTTAACCGCGAGGCTTTTTTAGGACCAAGAAGAGACTTTACCTAAGTAAATTTGTTTAGGCAAGCATTTTTGTTGTTTTATAGTTTTTTAATTATAAATACTGTATTTTGAGGCACGAAAAAGCGAGGACAATAGATGAATTACATTATTGTGAGTGATATTTTTGGAAAAACATCATATTTGACACAGTTTGCACAAACGTTGAATGGTGAGTTTATTATTGTAGATCCATACGATGCTCAACTACAGCCCGTTATTGACGAGGAGCTGCAATATCAACAGTTTATATCTCAGTGTGGGCATGACGGTTATTTTCAAAAACTAAATAAAGTGTTAGATAATATAAAAACGGATACCACAATTATTGGTTTTAGTGCTGGGGGGGCAGCCGCATGGCGTAGCCAAGCATGTACTAAAAATCGCTATATCAAAAAGCTCGTGGCATTTTATCCAAATCAAATTCGTTATAATTTAAATTTACCAGCAACAATACCATGCGAATTGATATTTCCTTATCAAGAGGCACATTTTGATGTGAGCGTTATTATCACAAGCCTACAAACAAAAGCGAACGTCAGCTGTTTTCAGTGTGACTATGGTCATGGCTTTATGAATCCATTATCAAATAATTTTGATAATCAAGGTTACTTATATTTTAGTAAACGACTGTTTAGTGATGATTTATAGGGCGTGTTGACCTTTCATGATTAATTTTGCAGCAGTCTATTTGGTATTTAGGCAAGGCAGCGCCTATGATGTGTGGTTGTTCCCCATAAATAGGCGATAACGCAGTATAAATGCCAAATATGCGCTGCCCAAAGGGTTTTTCCTAGGGACGATTAACTCTTTGTTACCTACACGGATGTAGGTAAGGGGCGTGAGCAGGACGCGGAAGCTTTGCTCGGTTTTTACTTAGCCCGCTAGGTTACAAACCTCGCGCCGCGATTAAATCGCCCCTAGATTGAACAAATTTCAATCCACAAAGGTCAACACGCCCTAGTTGTATTGTATTAATTAAATGCTACAAACTAGTATATTGATTAGTTGTATGGCTATACTAAGTTTTTAACTTAGATTAATTTATTATATGACTGACCAACATAAGCTATATCGTCACTTCTTATCTAACCCTGTAGCAAAGCCGCCATGTCGGATGACTAATGCAAACATGTATGGCTTTTTTATAAAAATAGATCAAACAAAAGTTCAAGCGTATATAAGTAATACACTTAATACAGTAGCAACAGAGGATACTTACTTTAAAGGGCTGGGTGAGTACGCGCTACTGACATTTACTGATATTGAAAAAATCGCCTCATTAACACCACCTTTTAACGAACATGGTTGGATGCAAGAAACAGATATTATTGTTTGGTTGCCAGTTGTAAAGGTAGAAAAGCAAGGAGATGATGAAGATATTACGCATCTTTATTGGTACCCAGCATTTATTTGTGTCAATAATATTTATGCACTCATAAATGGACGAGAGACATGGGGCTACAATAAATATATGTGTGAATATAAAATGCCTAGCTCTGTTAACAAACTAACTGATTTTTCATTATCGCTAGATTGCTTTAAACATTTCTCTCCATCATCTAAATTAGAGACACACCAGCTACTTTCCTTAACAACCACAGCTAAAGAAAATAACGAAAGTGTTTTATCAACGTTGGAAGATTTTGGTGCTCGTGTGGCAAATTTGTTTGATGGTGAACACATGGGTATAGACTTTTCCTTATTAAAGCAATTGCTTAGTGGGTTTGTTAATCCACAAATGGACCAAATATTATTTAAGCAATTCCCAGATGGTCAAGGCAAATTAGCGGTATATCAAGCTGTGATGCACTCGCCATCAGAAATTAAAAAAATCCATAAATTTAAATTCTTAAAGCCAGACTTTCAATTACAAATAGAGCAGTTGGATAGTTTTCCATTGGCTGAAATGTTTGGCTTAAAAGTAGGCCCACAAGATGTGTATTTACCTTTTTATATATGCATGGATTTTGACCAACTTGAAGCTTCTCAAGTCCTCCCTCTATAAAGGAAAATAGTATGAGTAATGAAAAAATAGCCATTATCGGTGGTGGAGTTGCCGCTATGACTGCTGCGTTGTATTTGACTGAGCAAGATGATTGGCAGCAGCATCGCGAAATTACTGTTTATCAGCAAGGGTGGCGTTTAGGGGGAAAAGGAGCGAGTGGGCGAAATGCAGCGATGGGCGAGCGTATAGAAGAACATGGTTTACATGTTTGGTTTGGAGCATATGTGAACAGTTTTAAAGCAATCGAAACGGTTTACAATAAATTAAATCGCCCTACAACATGCGCATTAAGCACGTGGCAACAAGCGTTTAAACCACATAGTTTTATTGCCTTAGAAGAGCATATAGATAATGAGTGGGAAACGTGGCCAATTGATTTTCCAGTTTTACCGGGTAACCCTGCAAACGGCAGTTTAGATATTACAGCATGGGATTTTATTAAAATGACCCTTGCGTGGTTAAAAAAATGGATCCCGCAACTAGAAATTGCAGCAAATCAACAAGCTAAAAGTACACAATTAACAACTAAAAAAACACGTGATAAATATTTACTACAACACCTATACCAACATGTTCAAGAGCTAGCCACTGATGGCAGTGATGCGTGGAAAACGTTTACACATGATATACAAAACTTAAGTCAAGAGATCACATCAACGCCCAGCTTACTGGTCGATAAATTAAATGAATTTACACAAAATAAAAATACATTACAGCCTCAAATATCTGAGAAAAAAGATAGCTTAGTAATTTGGTATATCGTCAGAAAGTTAAAGCGCTGGCTTAATCAAGAATTGGCAGAGTTAATGGATGAAAATGCACAATTAAGACGCTTATATATTTGTGCTGATCTTGCAATTGCAATGCTTGTCGGGCTAATCAAAGACAAAGTTTACCGTGATGGTTTTGGTGTTATTAATAAGTATGATTTTCGCCAATGGCTGCTAAAAAATGGCGCGAATAAACAATACAGTGTGGATTCGGCCCCTGTGCGTGGGTTTTATGATTTAGTGTTTGCATACCCTAAAGGGGATTTTAGCAAACCGAATGTAGAAGCTGGGGTTGCAGCATTAGCAATGTTGAGAATCGCATTATGCTATCGTGGTGGTGTTATGTGGAAAATGCAGGCTGGAATGGGGGATGTGATTTTTTCACCACTTTATGAGCTCTTAAAGCAAAGAGGGGTTAAGTTTGAGTTTTTCCATCAACTTCAAAATATTACGCCTGGCTATGATAGTAATGGTAAGCGTTGTGTAACAGAAATTGAATTGCAACAACAAGTTGAACTGAAAAATAATATTGAATATCAACCCCTTGTTGATGTTAAAAGTTTACCTTGCTGGCCAAGTGAGCCCCTTTATAATCAAATTAATACAGCGCAAGCGACGCTATTACAGCAATATAATATTAATTTAGAGTCTTTTTGGACAGACTGGCCAAGTCGTTATCAAGCTGAATTTGGTCAGCCATTGCCTCACAAAACATTGCGTTTCAAACACGATTTTGATCAACTTATTCTTGGTGTTTCTGTTGCATCATTGGAACATATTTGCCCGCGTTTATTAGCTATTGATGATGCATTTGCTGCACAAGCTAAAAATGTTCTTACGGTAGCAACGCAAGCCAGCCAGCTTTGGTTAAATAAAACAGATCAGCAGCTTGGTTGGGAGTATATGCCGCCAAGCGAAGAAGGGCCGATTTTAAGTGGTTTTAGCGAACCATTTGACACGTGGGCTGCAATGCAAAACTTAGTAGACAAAGAGCAATGGCCATTGAATAACAGTCCAAAAAACATTGCCTATTTTTGCAGTGCCTTTGCCTGTGCAGAATATCCACCACAAAGTGACCACACGTTCCCAGCGCGAGCAAAAGCTGATGTAAAAACGAATTTAACACAATTGGTAACGACTAATATGCAGCCATTATGGCCATTAGCTTATGATCAAAATGGCTTTGATTGGTCAGTATTATATGCAAATGATGTGTCAGGCAAAGCGCGTTTAGATCAACAATATTGGCGAGTTAATGTTGACCCGAGTGAACGCTATGTTTTGTCTGTAGCAGGTTCGAGCCAGTATCGTTTAGCGACGGATGGTACGCAGTTTAGTAATTTATTTATAACAGGGGATTGGATCAAAACGGGTGTGAATGCCGGTTGTGTTGAAGCGGCTGTTATGGCAGGAATGCAGACAGCGCGAGCATTATGTGGATATCCACAATATATAAGTGGAGCAAATGCATTTGAGCCGACAAAAACTACCTAAAGTTACTGATATTTAGACTACTTTTAGTAATTAATTAGTCTATAATTATAAATAATTACAGTATATTTACATACTCCTAGGATAAAGGTCTGTTACGAATGAAAAGCCTATGCAAACCAATTTCAAATCATGTGTTGTTATTGTGTTCATCAAGTTTAATTTTGCCATTGAGTCTTCAGGCGCAAAATGAAGCTGCTGTGGTGTCAAAAAGTAACATGGAAGTGATAGAAGTGTATGCGCAAAAACGCGCTCAAGCGATTGAAAAAGTAAGTATTGCGGTCAGTCATGTAAAAGGAGAGGCATTAACATCTCAACATTACAAAGACACGACAGAGCTTTCAGTATTCGCACCTAATGTAAAAATTAGTCAAAATGCAGCTGAAGGCACACCGCCGGCAGTTAACATTCGTGGGGTTGGTTTAGTAGATTATAATACTGCGAATACATCGCCAGTGGCAATATACGTTGACGACGTGGCGGTTGGCTCTGCGAGCAATCAAATAGTTAACTTTTTTGATATTGAGCAAGTGGATATACTGCGTGGTCCCCAAGGAACATTATTTGGTAGAAACTCTACCGGTGGGGCGATATTGATTCGTACAAAACGCCCTGAGTTTGCCCAAACGGGTTACCTGAGTGTTGGTGCTGGCAATAATAATTCAGTAACTCTTGATGGTATGTATAACACTCAAATTAGCGAAAATAGCGCTTTGCGCGTGGCGCTTAATCATCAAGACTATGAGTATTCTACAAAAAATATTTATACTCAATCACCTACCGCAGGTATGCAACAAACAAATGCGCGTATTTCTTTGTTAACTGACTTTGACAATGTTCAACTATTATTAAAAGGACACATTGAAGATTGGCAAGGAATTGTACAGCCTGTGGGGAGTATTGGGATTGTAGCTAATCCGCTAACATTGCAGCCGTGCTCTGTTGAACAAGCGGGCTCTCAAAATTGCTTTGATAATTTTGGTTTTAACGATGGCAGCGACGACTTTTATACCGTGAGCGTAAATAATGACTCGCCTCATAAAAGCGACGGTAAAGGTTTTAGTGCACATTTAAACTGGCAAATAAATTCTGAAAATGAGCTCGTCTCCATATCAAGTTATAATCAGTTGGAGCGAGACCATGCGTTTAATTGTGATGGTTCTCCACAGCGTCTTTGTGAAGGTTCATTAGGGCTAGATACAGACTTTATTACTCAAGAGTTACGTTTAGCAACACAATTTGGTGATCATACTCTCACAACTGGAATTTATTTTGCTGACGAATCGATAAAGCAAAATAATGTAAATGATATATTACGTGATTATCGTGGTATTTTGCCCACAAATTTAACTGCAACATTTTATTACGACAATCAAATTGATACGCAAAGTCTTGCTTTGTTTAGCCAACTTGATTATCAGCTAAGTACGAAGTGGTGGATTGCGGCAGGGCTTCGTTATTCGTATGAATCACTGGAGTACGATTCACTCTCTCAATTAAATGCCATTGTTGATCCTAGCGACCTAGAAGGCGCTATAGTGCCTTTTTATCATGTGAAAGGAGAGCAAAGCGACAACGGGTTTTCAGGACAGTTGTCTGTAAATTATCAACTAAGTGAGACCACAAACACATATTATAGGTTTGCAAACGGTGCAAAAAGCGGGGGTTATAATGGTGGGTTTTTATCATCACCAGAGCAAGCTGAGTTGGCCGCCTATGATAAAGAACGCCTAAACTCCCATGAAGTTGGTACTAAATCTTGGTGGCCTGAGCACGGTGTGCGAATGAATTGGGCTGCATTTTATTATGATTATAATGATCAACAAGTATTTATGAATCAACCATCAGCATCGCCACAAAGCCCGCCAGTTCAGCTGTTAGAAAACGTTGGTGATTCTACTATTTACGGTTTAGAAGCAGAGTTTGATTATAAAGCCAATGATGCATTATCAATGCGTTTTTCACTGGGTTATATACCGCATGCCGAGTTTGAAGAGTTTGTAGATCCACTTGGCAATAGTTTGACCAATAACCGCCTACCTTTTACATCTAAGTGGAATGTTTCGGCAGCGATAGAGTATGCATTTGAGCTTGCAAATAATCCACTAACAACTCAACTGGTTATTGATTATCAATCTGATTATTACTTTGATCAGAACCAAAACCCCTATGCCTTTCAAGACGGCTATAGTTTAGTTAACGGTAATATTCGTTATCAGATGGATCAGTGGTCGATGGTATTGTGGGGAAAAAATTTATTTGAAACGCATTACTCTCATTTGAAATTTGATTTAGGCCCATTCTTAGGTATGCTAGAAGACTTTAAAGGTGAAGGTCGCCGGTATGGGCTTGATGTTAGCTATCAGTTTTAAAAACATGCAGATAGATTAAGGTGCGTTATATGGAAGTAAAGGCAGCCTTAAGCCTTAAAGTAATAATATTTATGCTTTTTAGTTTGCTGTATTGCGGTACAGCGACTGCGGCGAGTATGCCTGATCTTTTCATTTATGATGAACAGCAGCATGAAACCAATCTTTTGCAAGTAGGTTCTGTGTTGCAAAGTAATCACAGTGGTTTTGCGCGCACAAGTGACGAGCTCGAAACGTGGATCTTAAATAAAAAGCCGCAAAATCGTACAACCTATTTTGGTGGTAGTTATTGGCTTGTTTTACCTTTAGAAAACCAAACTAAATTAACTGAATTAGTCCTGTATCCATATAATACGTTGGTGTCTAGGGTTGAAACACGTATTTATGATCTCGATACGCCTAGCGCACCTGTAGCACGTTATATTACAGGTGGCTTAGAAAAAAATGAATTCGCATTTCAATACGGTAATAAAATAACGCTGATCCCAGGGAAGCGTTATGTATTAGTCACTAAATTTGAAAGTGACTACTTTTATACTCCGCCTAAATTAGTTTTAAAACCTTACGATGATTTTTTTCCTCAAATCACCTTACAGAACATGATAATGCTGTTGTGTTTTGGGGTGGGGATTGCTCTAGGGTTATATAATTTACTGATTTATTTTGGTGCGCGCGATGTGACACACCTTTATTATGCAATGTTTACTGCATGTTGGGTGTTTGCATGGAGTCAGTTTTTTCATATTCCGGATCAAATATTTGGCTATTACAATGCACATTTGCATTGGTTAGGCTTTACGCTTATTCCCCTTACAAACATCTTATTTTATAACAGCTTACTTAAGCTTAAAGAAACCTCACCGAGATTATCCATAGCGTCGTTATTACTCGGGGCGGTTGCTACGTTAGGCGTACCATTTGCAATTTTATGGCCTGGTTTTGGTTTTATATGGGCCACTTTTGTTACCGGTGCAACCTTATGCTTAGGCATGTTTATTGGTGTGCGAAGCTGGATGAGTGGGTTTAAACCAGCGCGTTATTTTGTAATGGCTTACCTTGCTATGGCGATCCCTAATATGGTTGGGAATCTGACTAACCTAGGTTTGATACCTCCTATAGCGATTGATTTGTATTTGCTGGGTCTTATAGGTACATCACTGGATGCGATGCTCTTGGCATTTGCAGTTGCAAATAAATTTAGCCTCTTACATGACGATAATGTTGAGTTAACTAAAAATTTAGAGCAAAAAGTGCAGCTGCGCACACAAGAGCTTGAACAGTTAGCTGAAGAGCTAAGGGATGCAAGTGAAGCAAAAAGCCGTTTCTTAGCGAATATGAGCCATGAAATTCGTACCCCTATGACATCTATTATTGGCTATGCAGATGGGATCATTTTAGGGGATATAAAGCCTCACGAGCGTAATCACGGTATTCGCGTTATTTTGCAAAATAGTCGGCACGTCTTAGGCTTAATTAATGATATTTTAGATATGTCAAAAATTGAAGCAAACCGATTAGAAATATCGTTAGTTGAAACTGATTTATTTTCAACCATTGCGCATATTGAATCTATACTTGGTAAACAAATTAGAGATAAAGGCCTAAAATTTAATGTAAATTATGAATTTCCTTTACCTGATTGGATTATTTCTGATCCAACACGCTTACGGCAAATACTATTAAATCTTGCTGCTAATGCGATTAAATTTACGACCGTTGGAAATATAGAACTATCAGTAAGTTGTGAAAAAGATCAATTGTGGATCAAAGTCAAAGACACGGGCATCGGTATGACCCTTGCTGAGCAGCAAGAGTTATTTACCCCATTTTACCAAGCTGATGCAACGAACACGCGTAAATATGGTGGAACTGGATTAGGCTTAAATATATCAAAAAGTTTGGCTCAAAAATTAGATGGTGATATCAGCGTTCATTCTGAAGTAGGCAGCGGTAGTGAGTTTAGCCTAGCTTTAGCGTTACAAATAACTGAAAAAACACGCTGGGTTAACAGCTTTGAAGATATATCAATTGAGCAACCAAAAGATTTAGTCTCTTCACAATGCCAACGCAACTTAGTGGGTGAAGTACTCGTTGCTGAAGATCACCCTGAGAACCGTCAGTTAATCGAGCGTATTTTACAGCGTATGGGGTTAACAGTTACGGCAGTGGAAAACGGGCAAGATGCAGTGCAAGCAACACTTGATAACCAATTTGATTTAATTTTATTGGATATTCAAATGCCAGTGATGGATGGTGAGCAAGCTATTCATATGATGCAGGCGACGGGTTTAACAACACCAATAGTTGCATTGACGGCAAATACGATGAAAAATGAGATTGATCGTTATCTAAAACAAGGATTTGTTGATCACATTGCAAAACCAATAGATCGCAGTCAGTTTAGCCATAAAATTGCCAGTTACCTTGATATAGAAATGCACGAAGAAGTTAAATTGCCTGATCATGAATTTGATGCGTTGAAAAAAACGTATATTGAAGGGTTAAAAAATCAAAGAGATACCATTGCGGCCCAGTTTGGCAGCGGTGATATAGATGGGTTAGCAAAAAGTATTCATATGATAAAAGGGACAGCAGGGATGTTTGATTGCGATGCGCTTTATCAGCAAGCTGTTTGTTTAGATAAGTCGCTCAAAGCAGATAGCATCACCTTGGATAGTCGTTTAGTTAATGGATTATTAGCTAAAATGGACTCGATTATATCCCCAGTTAAACAATGAATTTATTATTTAGACTGTGACCCCACAGCCACGCGATCTGCTACTGAGCGTTAACCCAAAAGATTTATTGTCCTAAGCATTTTATTCACATACCGCTCAACAAAAAACTGTTTTAGCATGATTATTTTATTGTTGAATAGTAACTATAGATGCTCTAACTACGACAGATCATTATAAGCATGGTTTAATTGTTATGGTTTTTATACAAACACATAGGAATATTATGGGCTATCAACATATTGACGTGCCGCCAAATGGCGAACAGATTAGCATTGATGAACAAGGCCAATGGCATATTCCTCTACAACCTATTATTGCTTATATTGATGGTGATGGCGTTGGGCAAGATATATCACCCTGTATGCGAAAAGTGGTAAATCACGCTGTTGATGTGTGTTACCAAGGACAGCGTAAAATTCACTGGATGGAAGTGTTCAATGGTGAAAAAGCAGCGCAGCTTTACGATGGTGATTGGTTTCCGCAAGAAACAATACATGCTGTTAGGCAGTTTAAAATTGCTATAAAAGGCCCTTTAACCACACCGATTGGTGGTGGTTTTCGTTCACTCAATGTAGCCCTTCGTCATGAAATGGATTTGTTTGTCAATATGCGGCCTATTAAAGGCTACAGTGTATTACCTTCGCCACTGAAACATCCTGAAAAAACTAACATTGTGGTGATCCGCGATAGCTCAGAAGATATTTATTCTGGCATAGAATGGCAAGCTGGCAGTGTTGAAGCTGAAAAAATGTTGGACTTTTTATGTCAAGAAATGGGCGTTACTCGTCTACGCTTTGATCAGCAATGTGGTATTGGCATTAAGAATATCTCCAAAGAAGGGTCACAGCGTTTAGTTCGCTATGCAATTAATTATGCGCTGGAGCAAAAAAGTGACTCAGTCACTGTTGTGCATAAAGGTAATGTGCTTAAATTTACTGATGGTGCATTTAAACGCTGGGGTTTTTCGCTTGCACAGAATGAGTTTTCAGCAGTACCACATAGTAATGGTCGTTGGCTTGAAATTCCGCGAGAAGGCTTAGCACCACTGGTTATTAAAGAAGTGATTGCTGATAACATGCACCAACAAGCGCTGATGAACCCTGAGCAATTTGATGTGGTCGTGACAACCAATCAAAATGGTGACTATTTAGCTGACATGCTAACAGCACAAGTGGGAGGGATTGGCATCATGCCTGCGGCAAACTTAAATAATGAAGTGGCTTTTTTTGAACCAACGCACGGGACTTTTGAGCGAATAGCTGGTCAAAATAGCGCTAATCCAACAAGTAGCATTTTAAGTGCGGTAATGATGCTACGATTTATGAAGTGGCATGAAGCAGCTAATCAGATAGAGCATGCTTTGCAATACACCTTTTTAGCGGGTGAATTGACCTTTGATTTACAAGAAGATCCACATAACTCGACTACCCTAAGTTGCAGTGACTTTACACAAAGGATAATCGAGCATTTAAAGCACTCATAGCTTAGGCTGCATTGGCGTTACTAAGTTCTGCACGATACATACAAGGGCGGTTAACAAGGGTTGCAGCACGGTGATAAATAGCCTTTGCATCATGTTCATCGCTAGGTGTGCCGCTTAGAGTATCCATTAACGCAACCACAATGATTGCAGGCACCTGACAACAATATTCATCGAGTACCGCGGTTGTTGTTTGCGCATCAACATGACAATGAGGGTGATTATGTTCAACTTTGTACGCATGCAATAATGTTTGCACGTCTAAGCTATCACCTTCAAGGTGTTTGTTTTTACGGCACTGGCAACCAAACTCATCAACTAATGTGGCTAATGCCTGATACACATCGTCACAATTTATCGTCATTTTTTTACATAGCTGTTGCTCAATAAAAGCATGTAAATGACCATCGATGAATAATCCGTCTTGTTGGGTAAAGCTTGCTGTCGTTTGCATCATAATGTTGTCTCTTAATTTTAGTGGCTAACTCATTTGGTATGACTTCACTCTAGCCCTAAGAACACTATTTATGAAATTGTTGTTTTCAATAACTGATATTGATTTAATCAATATCGTGAATTGGATTGAATCGTAGCATAAGTATTTAAAGATTGGTTTGAACAATCTCAGCGATCCGCAATTGTTGCAGCAAAATTTTGTAATTCTCTGCGTAACCATTGATGCGGGCTTGCATGGTGCAGTAGTGGGCTCCAGATCATTTTTACCTCTATAGGCACTATTTGAAATGGTACAGGGCTGATCACTAAGTTAGTGTGTTTGGTTAGTAGCATTGCTTGTCGTCTTGGTAATGTTGCGATTAACTGGGGAGATTGACACAATAAACTTGCCACCATGTAATGACGGGTAAACACCCTAATATGGCGGGTCTGCTCTAATTGCCAGAGTGCTTCGTCTACCCAGCCTAATTTCTGGCTCCCTGATTTATTAGTAACCGCAGCTTCAGCCCCCCAGCCAGCACGATTAACCCAAATGTGTTCTGAGGCCAAATATTGGTTTAAATTGGGCTGCTGTAAAAAGGGGTTTGCAGGGTGCATTAAACAGCAATAATTATCCCGCCACACACTGGATTGATGAAAAGATCGCGGCAAACCATTAAAGCGATTAATCGCTAAATCAATAGTGCCTTTTTCCATATCTTGCAGGTTTACATCGCTAGGGCTGAGTACATCAAAATTAAGCCCTGGGTGTTTATTAAGCTGTGCGGTTATAAATGGAGCGATTAAGGTTGATTCTAAATAGTCATTTGCCATCACTCTAAATGTCATGTGTGCAGTAGTAGGATCAAAAACATCACTGGGCTGAGTAATTGCCTCGGCCATTTTTAACAACGCCTCTATTTCTGGCTTTAAGCTTAAGGCTTTTGCAGTCGGAGTCATAGAGCCTGCTGCGCGAACAAGTAGCGGGTCGTCAAATAAATCACGTAAACGCTTGAGTGCATTACTCATTGCAGGCTGTGTTAACGCTAATTTATTTGCCGCCTTAGAGACATTTTGCTCATCTATGAGTACATTTAAGTACACCAGTAGGTTGAGATCGACATTTCTTATATTCATTTGATCAATCTTATTCATTCGCTGTATTAATTATCTAAATTAAAGCCTGCTTGCTAAGGTGTGTAAACCCATAAAATTACATAGCCACCATAAGTGATAAAAATATGCCCAAACAAAACACACAAACACTGTTAGCGGCTTCACCGAATGATGCCATAGAGCATGTTATTGCAACTAAACTAGCACGGGCTGTATTTGCTGGGTTTGAAGGCATGTTTGCTGCATTTTTAAATATTACCTTGGGTGCACAAAGTCGCTTTGAGCAACGACAATGGTTAGATGTGCAATCAGCAATGCGCGAGCGTTTACAAGTGTATGAGCGCCAAGTTAAAAGCGTGAGTAATGCAGTGCGAATAATTGCTTTTAAAGAATTACATGACCCACGGCTATGGGAGCAAGCAAAACACATTTATGGAGAAATGGTCGAAAATCACGAAAATCAGCCCATTGCGCACACATTTTTTAATTCAACATTTGGCTCTATTTGGGACGATAAAAAAATACGCACTGTACATTTGTTTGTCTTAAAAGCTAAGTACCGCGCTAAACCAAGACCATTTGATAATTTAGTGAGCCGAATTTCATTACAAAATGGCTTTACTCATGCTGTAGCACAACTAATTTATCGCCAAGCTTTTCGGGTTAAATTTACAGATTTAAACAAGGATGTTGATGCTTTACAGCGTACTTTAACACTAGGTGCAAAGCAGCAATGTCGCCAAGTATATGAATTGATGAATCTAAATGATGGTTTTATTGAATACGCTAATTCATTATTTTTTAGAAATAAAGCCTGTTATTTAATTGGCCGATGCATTGCTAAAAATGGCGATAATATGCCTTTTGCAGTGGCGATATTACATACTGAAAATGGCTTAAAGCTTGATGCTGTGATGATGGGGGCTGATCAACTCAGTTTACTGTTTGGCTTTGCACGTACTTATTTTATGGTTGATACAGATCAACCAGCCCGTTATGTAGATTACCTGTCAGTATTAATGCCACATAAGCAACGATTTGAGTTATTTAATGCCATAGGTTTTATTAAGCACGCTAAAACTGAATTTTACCGTTACAAAGTAGACACGACTAAAAATAGCCCCACACACGATAAATACATTATTGCCCCAGGGACTCCAGGCATGGTGATGCTGGTATTTACGACACCGCACTCTGATTATGTTTACAAGGTGATCAAAGATAGATTTAGCGCACCCAAAACATCCACTAAAGCACAAGTAATGGCAAAATACGATTTTGTAAAACAAGCCGACAGAGTAGGGCGTTTAGTCGACACGCATGAGTTTCGCTATTTGGCATTTGATTTAAGCCGTTTTAGCGATGAACTGCTTGAGCAAATGCGCGCGAGTATTGGCAACAGCATGGCAATTTCAAATAAAGCGCTCGTGCTAAAACATGTGTACGTTGAGCGTAAAATGACCCCGCTTAATTTATACATTAATCAGTGTGACAACAAACAGCTTAGTAACGTAATGCACGATTACGGTAAAGCAATTAAAGATTTAGCTGAGGCTAATATTTTTCCTGGTGATATGCTGATGAAAAATTTTGGCGTGACACGTTGGGGTCGTGTGGTGTTTTATGATTACGATGAAATATGCCCATTAACAGATTGCGAATTTAGAGATTTACCAACGAGCCAAAATAGCTTTGATGAGATCAGTAGCGAAAGCTATTTTGATGTAGCCGAAAACGACGTATTTCCAAGTCAATTTAACGTTTTTTTTAGCGCAAACAGGCAGGCGTTTAGTTATTTTTGCCAGCAACATCACAATTTATTCAGCCCTGAATTTTGGCAGCAATGTCAAAACCAAATCAATGCAGGGCATCTGGCTGATGTGTACCCTTATAAACAAAGTTGGCGCTTTATACCCAAACCACCTCAAGATGCGAGTTGCAGTTGGAGTTAAAAGCGATTTAGACAAGGCATTGATTGCAAATAATGGTTGTTCCCTTGTTAAAATCAATAACACAGTATAAATCGCTTTTAAACCAACCCTTTGGGCGTTTCACAGGCGCTTACTCTCATCGTTGTTACTTCTTAAAAGGGACTGCCATTGTTGCAAAGTAACGCCTTGATATTAAGCCCCTGTGAAACGCTGAATCCTGCATCTTGAGGTGATTTGGGTATAGTAATACCACTATTAAAGTCTAATGAATGTTGGGTGCGAAAAAGGGTATATTACTCCTCAAAATAAAACCAAGGAAAGAGTATGAAATCTTTATTGTTAGCAAGTTTATTAATTGCTTCGCCAATAGCAGTGGCTAATCCACTATTAGGCAGCTGGGAGTTTGTGCAAGGCAAATACGCCGTTGAAGATGGGTTTGTGAGTGCTAAAGCACCAGAGCTGACCTCAGTAAAACTGATTACTGCAACGCATTTTAACTATATTACCCAAAAAAATGGCAAGTTCCACTATGCTGGTGGCGGGCAATACACTTTAAAAAATGAACAGTTTGTTGAGACGTTCGCATATGGCAATATCCCCTCATTACTTGGTAAAACAATGGCCTTTGATTATAAAATTGAAGGGAACTTGTGGCATCATTCTTTAACTGAAAATGGTAAGTTAATTGAAGCCGAAGTATGGCGTAAAATCGATTAACAAAGGGGGCATCTATGCAATTTATTTCCCATCAACATGCGCAATTATCACTCAGCGAAACCGTTAAACCGCAATTAAAAGCGCACGAAGTATTGATTAAAGTGGCTGCGATAGGCGTTAATCGCGCCGATTGCATGCAGCGACAAGGTAAATACCCAGCTCCGCAAGGCGATAGCCCCATATTAGGATTAGAATGTGCCGGCACAGTCATTGAACTTGGCGCAGATGCTGATAATAGCTGGCTTAATAAAGCGGTATTTACGTTGTGCGCTGGTGGCGCTTATAGTGAATATGTAGCAGTAGATGCAGCGCAATTAATGGTTTTACCGAGTGGTTTAACAATGGCGCAGGGTGCAGCCATTAGCGAAGTGTATTTAACGGCATTTGGTGCGCTTTTCCAACTAGGTAATTTGCAGCAAGGGCACACTGTGCTTATTCATGCTGGGGCCAGCGGTGTAGGTGGCGCCTGCATTCAAATGGCTAAACGCACCGGTGCAATTGTGGTTATCACCGCAGGGAGCGATGAAAAATGTCAGCACGGCAAAGCGCTCGGCGCGGACCATGCCATAAACTATAAAACAGATGACTTTGTTGATTATATGCAACAGCATAATTTAACAGCAAATGTGATTGTTGATCCGGTATCAGGGCGTTATTTAAATAAAAATGCAGCCATTGCCGCATTAGATTGCCAAATTGTGATGTTGGCATTTTTAGACGGGCGCTTTGCAGAAGTGGATTTTGCACGCTTATTACAAAAACGCATTTCATTGCATGCTTCAACACTTCGCAACCGCAGCCAAACCTTTAAACGTCAGCTGCGCGATGCGTTTGTAGCAAGGTTTTATGACGATATAGCCAATCAAACGTTTGATTTTAATATTTATAAAACCCTACCATGGCAAGACGCAGCAAAAGCGCATACCATACTTGAGCGAAACGAAAATGCAGGAAAGGTTGTATTACTCGTTGAGTAGTTTAAAAATTAAAGTTTGCCCATATAACTTAGGGTAACTGAAAAAGCAATCCAAGGCATACAATGAACCCAATTATAGCAACCCTAAAAGAACACAACGTAAGTGACGAAAAAGTACATGAACTTTTTCAAGCATTTACACAAAACCCTATGATGGCAATGGCGCTAGTGCAACAACTTGGTATACCGCCTGAAAAACTACAGCAATTAATGGCGGTCGTAATGACCCAACCACATTTAATTAAAGAAGCGGCTGATTCACTTGGCATTGATCAAGGCCAAGTTGAACAAGCAAAAGCACAGTTTAAAAATCAATAATAAAAAGCAATAAAATCACGTTAAGCCCTAAGTAATGTATAAAAGTAAAGCGCGCCAAGCGCGCTTTACTTTTATTTATCGTCCTATATTTTATCCTCTTTTGTATTCATAGTTTGTTACATTGTTTATTACATGTTTTATGAACCTAAGGTTATTTGCCAAGTCTATTATATAACCCACTTTTATGGATAATCTAACATGAAAAGCCTATATAAAATTTGGCGAAATAATCGCTCACTTATCGTCTTCATTTCGTTAATGTGTGTATTTAGGAGCGCAGTAGCTGATTGGTATGAAGTACCTACAGGTTCGATGAAACCAACAATTGTTGAAGGTGATAGAATCCTCACAGATAAAATGGCCTACGACTTAAGAGTTCCTTTTACAAAAATATCGCTTGCGAGAATATCTGAGCCAAGTGCGGGCGATATTATAGTATTTGATTCAGTGGCAGCTGATAACCGATTAATTAAGCGCGTTATAGGTGTACCTGGCGACACGGTTGCATTAGTTAATAATGAGCTAATTATTAACGGTAAAAAACTCAGTTATGACACCTCAACAGACAACACAACAAACCAAATAAGAATCGAAAACTTAAATGGCATTAAACACCTTGTAAAAGTTGATAAGCAGGGCTCCACCATACAAAGCTTTGCGCCAATTACAATCGCAGAAGACATGTATTTAGCAATGGGCGATAACCGAGACAACAGTGCAGATTCAAGAATGATAGGCTTAGTGCCACGTAAAGAATTGCTCGGCAAAGCGCAGCGGGTGATAGTGTCATTAAATTACGATAATTACTATATACCGCGTAAAGAACGAATATTAAAAGTGTTAGAGTAAAAAATTAATACTCAACTACACGTATTTACCATGCTCGGCCGGCTAATAAAATACAGTGCAGGATGTTAACAAAAGAACACTAATTGCACGTTTTTATAGGTGATAAATGAACAGCGTATTTGATCACAGTAAAAAAAATATATTAGTACTACCCCAGTCACTTTATACAATGACTGATGTTGTGCCGCTGCTACACACCGAAAATACAGGGATTTTTTATAAAAGCCTTCGCCATGATTTAGTAGATGTTGAATTTTATACGAATACACCGTGTTTGGTGTACATTGAAAGTGGGCAAGAAACCATTACAACATCTGAAAATAAAACACATGAGCTGCATGCTGGCAGTGCTGTATTTTTACCGCAAGGGCTTAACGTGCATTCAGATTATGTAAGAACAACCTCATCGTTAAAAGCGTACTTAACTTTTTTTGATGAGGATGTGATCAGCGAATTTTTAAGTACATACAAAGTAAATAAAAGTCAGCCGAGTAAGATTGTCCGCGCTACGTCGTTGCTTAAAATTCAATGCGATGATTTAGTGAAAACCTATTTTGATTCAATTCAAAAACTGCATAAACGAACGTGTAATACAGCGCCTCTGTTAAAAGTTAAGCTTTTAGAGTTACTGTATTTATTAGCAATTTACGACAAAGCTATTTATCAAACGCTCGTACAATCAAAGCACACAACTTACCCACCGAAGCGTAATATCACGCGGCTGCTAAATAACCCTAATACCCTTAAGTTAACAATTAAGATTTAGCTAATTTATCCGGTAAAAGTGTATCAACATTTACACGAGACTTTAAATCTCTTTACAGTGTTACGCCTAACCAGGGCTACAAGAAAAACGCTTGGTTCGAGCCTACCAACTTTTACAAGAAACAGAGTTAACCGTCACACATATAGCAGCAGATTTAGGTTACGAAAACGTCTCCCATTTCATTAAATTGTTTAAAAAGAAGTACAACATAACGCCAAAACAATTTAAACAAAGTAATTGATTTAAAAACGTTACTTTTGATGGTTTTTGAGCAGTTATATTTTTTAGCGGTGATTAAATGCAACAACTCATTAATCACAGGAGAAAGGCATGAGTATAAGAGTAACGCTTAATTGTTGTGTAAAATCAGGGCAACTCGAATTATTACTGCCATTTTTAGAAAAACACTTACCCACAGTAAGGGCATTTAACGGCTGTTTAGATGTAACGATTTATTTTGATAAACCAAACTCAGAAATGTTGATAGAAGAGCAGTGGCTTAGTGTTAAACACCACCGTGCCTATATTGAGCATATTGAAAATAATGGAGTGCTTGCTGAACTTGCATCATTTTTAGCATCAGCGCCGAGTATAAAATATTTTGAAAAAGCAGCTGTTTAGTTTATTTAACTACTTTAAACTATAACTACATACTTGTTAGTCATATGCATTACAGTTGCTTAAAGTTAAAAAACGGTAATGCATTTTATTAAAGTAAGAGGCCCCGAATACAATGAATGCGCAACTTAGAGAAAAAATCATAACTGTATGTAATAAAAAAATCGCACAAAAAGGGCCCAATGTAGGGTTGTCATTTTATGCTTTTTTTGCAAATAAAAATGATGATCCGCAGTCGCTAATGGAAGCTGCAACGTGGTGGATACAAACCCATCAATTAGACCACTTTGTAAAAGCCCAAAAAATCAAAGAAATGATAGTAGAAGGCCTATAGCAATATCTGCTATTCATTTATTCTTATTAGCGGCGTCACTAAAAGCACGTTATGTCGCAGCAATTTTATGTAACGCTAAAGCTGAGCAGTTTTGAAAGTAACACTCTAAAGTAACACCTAAAGTCACGCTACTTTACGTCACTACAGTAAGCCTAACTTAAAACCACTTTTTCAAGCCAAAGGATTTTTACAGTATTTTAATCGTCAATGAAAGGTGACTTCATAGGGTGAATCTCAAAAATAAATAACTGTATRTATAGGGCTATGTTGTAGTTGAGTGTGGGTATTAAAAATTCATATCATAATGCCTCTTTTATCCATGTTTGATCTGAATACTCAGTGTTATCTTCCATAAACCTAAACCAGCTTAAATAATTCTCAATGTAGTCTGTACCAATGCCATTAAAACGTCTTAACCATGCCTTCCAGCGCATCATATAATTATTAAGTGTTTGGATATGGTAAATACCTTCTACCACTCTTTGGTTATCCAAGCC
>NZ_LHPH01000024.1:0-76909 GCF_001298125.1 Pseudoalteromonas porphyrae
CGGCGGCGGAGGTTGGTAGGTAAATGATAAAAACAAATTTTTATACTTGTAAATCAAGTACCTGAAAAGTAACTTTGTTATTAATATACTAGCTCACTTACGATCAGTGGATTATTATGCAAGGTTTTATGTATCGGGCATTTATCGGCTATTTCCAACAGGCGTTGACGTTGTTCGTCTGTTAAATCGCCCACTAGGGTGATTTTGCGTGTGATTGCTTCAAGATTACCGGTTTGTTCGCAATCGTGACAATCAGTGTGGTAGTCACGAGTGTGCTCAAGTTCAACTTTGACGTGTTCTAGCGGTAGGTTTTTTCGGTTTGCATACATACGCAGCGTCATAGATGTGCATGCACCAAGGCCAGCTAATAAGTGGTGATAAGGATCTGGCCCTAAATTACTGCCGCCAACTTTAAGAGGCTCATCAGCGAGCCATGTGTGATCTTTAGTACTGACGTGCTGAGTAAATACATGGTCTTTTTCTTCAACGAGTACATTGCCATTATTAAGTTTGGCTGTGTATTCACTTTTATCATATTTTACATAGCGTGTTGCCCATGAGGCAATTATGTGTGCCACGTAGTCTGCGTCTTCTTTATTGGTGAGTAAATGGTCTGCATCATCTAAGCTTATAAAACTCTTAGGGTGTTTTGCCGCAGCGTATATTTTTTCAGCTTCTGAGATTTTAACCGTGGCATCAATGGGGGAGTGCATCACCAATAACGCGCGTTTAAGCTTACTAATATGACTGCTATCGTATTTAGCAATATCGTCTATAAACTGTTTTTTAATGGTAAATTCTCGACCAGCTAAGCTGACTTTTGCTTCACCAGCGCTGTTGATCTCGTCTAAATGAGCAGCAAAATTATGGGCAACATGCTGTGCATCTGATGGCGCGCCAATTGTTGTGATTGCTTGAACTTCATTCATATGTTCTGCTGCCGCAAGTACAGCGGCACCACCTAAACTATGACCAATTAATAACTGGGGAGCCTTAAAATGATCACGTAAGTGATCTGCTGCGGCCACTAAATCTTGAATATTTGATGAAAAATTACTGTTAGCAAAATCACCGTCACTGTTACCAAGGCCTGTAAAATCAAAGCGTAATACCGCAATGCCTTGCTGAGTGAGTGCTCGGCTAATTCTACTGGCGGCAGCGATATCTTTACCACAGGTAAAGCAATGTGCGAATAGGGCGTAAAATTTTATCTCACGGGTGGGCGTTTCAAGTTGTCCGGCGAGTGTTAAGTCGCCACTTTTAAAAGAAATTTTTTGGCGCATAGGTGACCTTTTAGGATTGAAATATATTAGCGAAATAGGATATGAAAGAGTAGACCATAAAATTGTGCTTATGATTTCAATTAGTTTCGTGCTTTACCTACAATAGCAACATTTTGATTTACATCAAGTAATAAGCGCTTACCAAATGAAGGCGGACATAAGTCCTTATGTTTTTAAGGCTAGTTTATTATTCTCGCGAAGCGCTACAATGGAGCAACTGCTATGATTAGCAAAAGCTTTTGACAACTTAATTCATTGGATACGAACATGCAATTACCTACCGTTGATTATAAAGCGAGCGATGCGGCCGCTCAATTTGTTGAGTCTCTTAGAAATACGGGCTTTGGTGTATTAAAAAATCACCCAATACCACAGTCATTGGTTGAGTCAATTTATAAAAATTGGCAGGCTTTTTTTAATTCAGAACAAAAAAATGACTTCTTATTTTCAAAAGAAACGCAAGATGGTTATTTCCCACCGTCAGTGTCAGAAGTGGCAAAAGGGTTTACGGTAAAAGATATTAAAGAGTACTTTCATGTTTATCCAAATGGTCGTGTTCCTGCTGAACTTGAAGCTGATGTGCGTGAGTACTACCGTTTAGCAAACGAATTTGCAGCAGAGCTATTAAGCTGGGTACAAGCTGAAGCACCTGCTGATGTGCGCGCTAAATTCTCGATTGATTTAAAAGATATGATTGCGAATTCTGAACAAACATTACTGCGTATTCTTCATTATCCGCCAATGACTGGCGATGAAGAGCCCGGTGCGATTCGTGCTGCTGCACATGGCGATATAAACTTATTAACAGTATTACCAGCGTCAAATGAGCCCGGCTTGCAAGTGCAAAAAACAGATGGTGGTTGGTTAGACGTGCCGTGTGATTTTGGCAGTTTAATTATTAATATTGGCGATATGCTTCAAGAGGCATCGGGTGGTTATTTTCCATCGACTATTCATCGTGTAATTAATCCTACGGGCAAAGCGTCTACAAAGTCGCGTATTTCTCTTCCTTTGTTTTTACACCCACGCCCGGACGTTGTTTTGTCTGAGCGATACACGGCTGATAGCTACTTACAAGAGCGCTTGCGTGAGTTAGGGGTTAAATAATGCTCACGTAATAAGCGTTTTCCTAAAGCGGCCATTGTGCCGCTTTTGTGTTTTATAAGGCCTTATACCAACCAGCATAAATATTTGAACAATTTAACGAATTAAATAGACCCCACATCTATCCAGATTGGTATTACTCTTAGGCTTTGCTCTGCATGACACTATTGTTGTATTAGCTGTCTTGCTGTAAACGTGAATATTCAATGCATTATTGGTCACGATCGGTATAATGCGCGCAACTGGCCGCTTTGGCCTTATTTAAAAGAGAGTTTATATGAGTTTTGATGGGTTAGGTTTATCACAGTCTTTAGTTAATGCAGTTTTAGAAAAGGGCTATGAAACGCCAACACCAATTCAGGCTCAAGCCATTCCAGCGATCATTGAAGGTCGTGATGTGATGGCCGCAGCACAAACGGGTACAGGTAAAACAGCGGGCTTTACATTGCCGCTTATTGAGTCATTGGCTAAAGGTCAAAGAGCTAAAAACAATCAAGTACGTGCGCTTATTTTAACGCCAACACGAGAACTTGCATTGCAAGTAAGCGAAAATGTTGAAGAGTATGCAAAGCACTCTGATATTAGCTCATTTGTTGTGTATGGTGGTGTTAAAATAAATCCACAAATGCAACGTTTACGCAGAGGTGTTGACATTTTAGTTGCAACGCCTGGTCGGTTAATGGATTTACATAATCAAAATGCACTGAAGTTCGATACCCTTGAAGTGCTTGTGCTTGATGAAGCTGACCGTATGCTTGATATGGGTTTCATTCATGATATTAAACGTATCATCAGTAAGTTACCGGCTAAACGTCAAAACTTAATGTTCTCAGCGACTTTTTCGGATGATATTCGTGCGCTTGCAAAAGGGTTAATTAATGATCCTGTTGAAATTTCTGTTGCAGCCAAAAACACCACCGCTAAGAGTGTTACTCAATCAGTGTATGCTGTAGATAAAGCACGTAAAACTGCGCTGTTAAGTCATTTGATCCGCACGAATGAGTGGCAACAGGTATTAGTATTTAGTCGAACTAAACACGGTGCTAACCGTTTAGTTAAACAACTAGAGCGCGACGATATTGTAGGCGCAGCTATTCATGGTAATAAATCTCAAGGCGCACGAGTAAAAGCACTTGATGGATTTAAAAACGGTGAAGTACGTGTACTTGTAGCGACTGATATTGTTGCTCGTGGCCTAGATATAGTTGAATTACCACATGTTGTTAACTATGACTTACCTAACATTTATGAAGATTACGTTCACCGTATTGGTCGTACTGGCCGTGCGGGTGCAACGGGTCATGCAATTTCATTTGTAACAAGTGATGATGCTGCTGACTTATATGGTATTGAGCGCTTTATTGGTGAGCTAATTCCACGCGCCAAAGAGCCGGGCTTTGAGCCAACGCAAGGTGTGCCTGAGCGAGATCTTGATGCGAGACCAATCGCACCTAAAAAGCCTAAAAAAGCTAAACAGCCATTTAATAAGCCTAAGTCTGATAACAGTAAACCAAACAGTAAAAAACCGAATAACGGTGGAAATGGCACAGGCCCACGCCGTGGTGGCTCAGGTAAAAAACCGGATGCGAATAAAGCTGGTGGTGAGCAAGCGCAAAACCCTTGGGCTAAGCGCCAGTCAGTAAGTGGCAGTGGTCAGCGCCGTCGTCGCCCAGATAATAGCGGATCACAAGGTAACTCGTAAGTTATACTGAGTCGTTTTAATTAGCGCCATTTCATATGGCGCTTTTTTATGCCCTGAGATAATTAATTGCTAGGCCAATAAATAGAGTAACGGTGACACTTAATAAAGTACCGAGCATGACATATTCAGTTAGCTTTTTATCTTTACTGGCGCTTAAGTCACCAAATCTAAACACCGATTTTGCAGCCAGTAAAAAGCCAACCCCCGCAAATTGATCTAATAAAATAAAGGTAAGCATTAGTACGCGCTCTAACATGCCAATACTTTGCCCAGCAGCGGGCAAACTGCCTGTAGCACTAAAACCAGCGGTTATTCGCTCCAACATCATACGGATAAATACAGCACTGGGACTGAGTATTAATAAATAACCGCACAAGACCCATAATGTGGAAGGTGCAATTAACCATTGCCATACGGCTATAAAAAAATCACTGTTATCACTTAGCCAAATAGCCAATAGTAAAATTACGGCTAAATGAGCAAGCTGGTCAAATATAAAAGGCACGACTCCTTTGCTTGAATACGATTTAGCGAGGTCAATGAGATAATGGGTCACCATAACGATAGCTGTTGCGCCACAAATACGTAATACGTCTTGCCAGCCATAAATAAGCTCCCACCATGTAACAATTAAAGCGGTCGTTACGCCATGAACGAGTACATGTAAATACAATTTTTTAGCACGAAAATGACGCGTGTTACGATTATTTACCCAACTCATCGGTTGCCAGTAAAAGTCAGCTAATATGTGGCCAATTACTAATGCAGCCATCAATACAGTAAAACTCATGATTTGACTCCTTTGAGAGTCGAAATTGTATCTTCAGCATAATGTAAAAATCGTTCAATTAATTGGTAGTGTGCAAGATTGAGTAATTTGGTTACATTTTCCCGGCTTGTTTTTAATTGCTTTGCCAGTTCGCTATGCTGCTTGTTTTTTGCGGTTAAATACACATACAGAGCATTTGCCTGTTTTGCCGTCATTTTAGTCAACAAGGTATCAACAAAAGCTATATTTAGCGCAAGACTAGGGTCTATATTTTGATTGGTTATATTTAAAATTAAACGTTGGTTGTTTATTTCATCTAAACTGCGCCCTGACATTGTAAATGCAGAGCCGGTCGCTGTTTTGATATCTGCACGTGCGTTGTCAATTTCGCCAATGGCTAGACTTTGGCGGATTTCATACCCAGCTGCTTTTATATTTAAATATAGCAGTAAGGCAACCATGCAAACGTATTGAGGTTGCTGGAGCTGAATTTGAAATGCATCACCGCGATAAAGCGTACTTTGCCCTTGCCATCTTTGAGTTATAGCTCTTAGGCTTTGATCAAGCTGGTACAGCATTGCATCGTACTCATGCTGGGGAATATTCTGTGATTTAATTACATCACCACTTATCACTGCAATCATAAAATACCTGTTAGTATAGCCAATATAGATAAGTAACCATTTTAGGTTACATTGAGGTATGTAACCTAAAATGGTTACATTGAAATATGTAACTAATTTAGGTTACTAACGATTAAAAAGCAAGGATGATAGAGTAACGACAAGATTTGGCACGCCCTAATAAGTAACGATGTTTATGAGGAAAATAACATGACAGAGCAAACGCAGATACCAGCGAGTACACAATCAGAGCTTGTGACAGGTAAGAACTCAAGTAAACCGCGAGTAGGTATTTTTGTTGATGTGCAAAATATTTATTATACCTGTAGAGAGAGCTATCGGAAAAACTTCGATTACAATTCTTTTTGGGCAAAAATAAGCGAAGAATATGAAATTGATTGCGCGATTGCGTATGCAATTTATCGAGGTGATGAAAAACAATCTCAGTTTCAAAATATTCTTCGTGCGATTGGTTTTGAAGTAAAGTTAAAGCCATTTATTCAACGTCGCGATGGCAGTGCAAAAGGTGATTGGGATGTAGGGATCACAATAGACATGCTTGAATACGGTAAAAAGCTTGATAAAGTTATCTTGCTCTCTGGTGACGGTGATTTTGCTTTATTACTGGGTCATTTAAAGCAGCGGTATAATGTGCCTTGTGATGTATATGGAGCAGATAGGTTAACAGCCGAAGCATTAAAACAAAGTGCTGCGCAATTTTATTGTATTGATGATTCACTCCTTTTATAGAACACATATATTAAATAACTAACCTTATGTTAAAAATATTTGACATGGCTATAAAGTAGACTTATAGTTTTAATGTTAAATATATTTAACATTAAGTTTGTTTTACTTAACTTTAAAAGGTGGGTTATGAGTTATACACAAAAATCACGATTACTTGAGATGGTTATCACTTTAATTGTATTGTTTAATTATATGCAGTCAGTACTGTCGATGACACCACAGGCACAAATGGACGTAACATTGGCCAGTGGTCTATTGATCTCGTTAGCAATACAAACGGTTGCTATGCTTATTGTAATGCACATTATATTAGCTGCATTTAATGCAAAATATGCCAATCAAGCAAAAGATGAACGAGAGCAAAGCATAGCGTTAAAGGCCAAAAGTGTGTCGCTGTTTATTTTGCAAATTGGGGTTGTACACACGGTGTTTTCAATGTTGATTGGGCCACAATATGGGTTGCCAATAAGTCCATTGCATCAATTGGTGATTGTTGCACTATTAAGTGACGTGATAGGCAAAGGTGTTGAAGCATGGTTATTGTATAGAGGCTAGCATGGCAAAATTACCAATTACTAATACGATTAGGGCGTTACGTTTTGAACACGGAGAAATGACCCAGCAACAGTTAGCCGAGATTGTGGGGGTAACGCGACAAACAATAGCAGCGATTGAAGCCGCAAGATATTCACCTTCTTTAGAGGTCGCTTTTAAAATAGCCATTGTATTCGGTCAACCGTTAGAAAAAATATTCCAATATAATCGGTGATACTTTACTAAATTATTATTTTAGGTAAGCTGATACATTACTGTATTGTTTTTATGCTGATTTGGTACTAAAAGTAATACAGTTAGCTCTTTTATTGTTCAAAAATGACGTAGTAAAACTAAATAATTAGCTAATATGTTATCAACACAAACAAGTTTTTATTTTATTTTCGTTAATTATTCATTCTAATTCAGTATTTTAGCAATAAATATAAAAGATATATGAATTTTTATAAAAAATATAATGACAACGCTGTCATTTGTTGTGTAACATTAATTCAACATGGGTTGAGGGTGAATCGCATTAAGACAATAAAAAAAGTGCGGTTATTACAAATATAAAAACGAAGGTTAGAGGTCGTTACATGATGGCTAAGAGTGCGAATAAGGACCAATTGTTTATTGGTATCGATGGTGGCGGAACAAAGTGCCGTGCAACTATATACTCTGCACAACATGGAGTATTGGGCACCGGCCTAGGTGGCCCCGCGAATCCATTACATGGGTTAGAGCGCACATTAGAGTCAATAATGGTGTCTACACAATTAGCAATGCGTGATGCGGGTTTGCAGTTAGAAACTGTGCATCAAGTGTATGCCGGCTTGGGCCTTGCGGGTGTTAATTTACCTAGCTTGTATGAAAAAATTAGTGAATGGGAACATCCATTCAAACAAATGTTTTTGACCACAGATTTACACACAGCATGCATAGGTGCCCATGAAGGTGGTGATGGCGCGGTGATTATTACAGGAACAGGCTCATGTGGTTTTTCACATGTTAAAGGCCAATCTGTTAATTATGGCGGTCATGGTTTTGCTTTAGGTGATAAAGGCAGTGGCGCATGGATGGGGCTTGAAGCAATTAAAGCCGCACTCGTAGATATCGACGGGCTAGGTCCTCACACTGCAATTAGTAACGTTATAAAAAACCACTTTAATACAGACACTGCAATGGGGATCGCTGAGCAAATGGCAGGGCAGCCTTCAAGTAGTTATGCAAAGCTGGCGCGTTATGTATTTGATGCAGCTCACGAGGGCGATGTAATTGCGTTAGCAATTGTAAAAGAGGGTGCTGATTACGTAAGTAAATTAGCCCACCGGCTACTTGAAAATAACCCCCCGCGTTTATCTATGATCGGCGGCCTTGCAGAACCATTAAATAAATGGCTTGATCCTGCAATCGCTAAGCTAGTTGAAGTACCAAAGCAACCACCAGAAATGGGGGCAATCTATTTTGCACAGCAATCTGTACTTGAACAAAATCAAAAGGTAGCGCTGTAATGAAAACTTTCTATCGTGCGGCTCGCTTATTTACCGCTGAAAATTTTATCGATAATGCATTATTTAGTGTTGAAAAAGGCGTATTTAATTTAGAAACTGAGACGACAGATCCCGTTATAGAGCTTGATGGCTTAGTTGCTCCAGGATTTATTGATGTGCAAGTTAACGGTGGTGGCGGTGCATTTTTTAATGCTGATCAAAGTACTGAATGTTTAGATCGCATTGCTAAAGCACACGGTCAATTTGGTAGTACCGCATTAATGCCAACCTTGATCACTGATAAAGTTGAAGTAATGCAAGCGGCAGCTGATGCAACTGCAAAAGCGATACGTGAAGGCGTACCTGGTGTATTAGGTATTCACTTTGAAGGCCCGCATTTGTCTTTTCCAAAAAAAGGCACGCACAGTGAACAATTTATTCGCCCAATCAGCGAACAAGAATTTGCCATTTATGCTCGCCAAGATTTAGGCATAAAAATGGTCACGTTAGCACCTGAAAATGTCAGCATTGCTGATGTTGAACGCTTAGTGGCGTGTGGCGTAAAAGTATCGATTGGTCATACAAATGCAGACTATGCAACCACAATTGCAGCACTGAATGCAGGCGCAGATGGGTTTACACATTTATATAATGCAATGTCACCGTTTACCTCGCGTGAACCGGGTGTCGTTGGTGCTGCGCTGTGGCATGATAATAGCTGGTGTGGGCTTATTGTTGATGGGCATCATGTTCATCCACTGTCGGCGCAATTAGCGATTCGCACAAAGCAACGTGGCAAAATCATGCTGGTAACAGATGCTATGCCGCCAGTAGGCACTGATGACATGGAATTTGATTTTTTCGACGGACGAAAGGTAATTCGTACCGGCGATAGACTCAATTCAAGTACTGGTGAATTAGCGGGCAGTGTATTAGATATGGCAAGTGCTGTGCGCAACACGGTAAATACATTAGATGTTAGTTTAAGCGAAAGCTTACGCATGGCAGCATTGTATCCAGCACAATATTTAGACCTCAAGAAAAAGGGACGTTTACTTGATGGCTTTGACGCAGACTTTGTGGTGCTTGATGAGCATCAATATGTCAAAGGCACTTATATTGCAGGCATTGCAATTTAACGTTTCCCTGGAAAAAACCCCGCAGCTTCATCGCGGGGCTTTTTTGTTTCTATGAGTAAAAAATATGACAACAACACAACACAATACCGATAAACCAGTTAGAAAGCGCCTTGCATCACTTGATGCTTTACGTGGCATGGATATGTTTTGGATTTTAGGCGGGCAGTCTATTTTTGCCGCCTTATTTATTTTAACTGGCTGGACCGGTTGGAAAGTATTTGAAGCGCACACATTACACAGCGCATGGCACGGTTTTACATTTTATGATTTAATTTTTCCGCTGTTCATCTTTTTATCCGGTGTGGCAATGGGCTTAGCGCCAAAACGAATTGATCACCTTCCTTGGCTTGAACGCAAAGTCTACTACCGTAAAGCGATAAAGCGCTTGTTTTTGCTGTGCGCATTGGGAGTAATGTATAACCACGGGTGGGGGACAGGCATACCCTTGGCGTTTGATGAAATACGTTATAGCAGTGTGCTTGGACGAATTGCAATCGCGTGGTTTTTTTGCGCCATGTTAGTGTGGCATACCAGTCTTCGTACTCAAATTATCACCGCGATAAGCCTGCTGATTGGTTATTGGATTCTAATGTGCTTTATTCCTGTACCAGGAGGTACTGCGGGTGATTTAAGTGCTGCTGGAAGTTGGAACGCATGGTTTGATACGCATTTTCTTCCAGGGATCAGTTATCAAAATCGCCCCGTAGATCCGGAAGGTGTACTATCAAGTTTACCAGCGATTGTTAATGCTTTGATAGGCGTATTTGCGGGTCAACTCATTGCTAGAGCAAACCAGATAGGCGAGTGGAAAACCGCAGGTGTTTTGTTTGCCGCAGGTGTTGTCAGCGTGTGCTTAGGGTGGTTGTGGGATTTACATTTTCCTGTAAATAAAGAGCTATGGACTAGTTCGTTCGTACTGGTAACGGTTGGCTGGAGCGCAATACTATTAGCGATTTTTTATGCATTGGTGGATCTTTTGAATGGCCAAAAGCTAGCATATCCATTTGTTATTATTGGCGCGAACTCAATTATTATTTATTTAGCATCTAGTTTAGTTAATTGGACCTTTATTAGTAAGAGCGTATTTGGTGGGTTTATTAACGCAGTACCGCCTTCGTGGCAACCAGTTATGGCTGTAATAGCATTGTTATTAGTACAAATATTACTTTTACATTGGATGTATAAGCGCAAGATTTTTGTCAGCGTTTAGCCGCGAATTGTATTCAAACGGTAAAATGTAATTTTTTTATTCACTTTTACTTTACAAACTAAATCGAAGTGGTAATAATGACAGCGTTGTCATAATGGTATTAACCAAACAGTGTATCCCTGTTTGGTTTGATCTAAGGCCCAATTCGATTGCACGTGGGGTTGGGACTTAGATCCCATTTTTTCATCAACTAATTTAATAACTGAGCAAACTAATATGCAAATAGTAATTTTAAATGATGCAGCTGCTGTAGCGGCATATGGCGCAAATATCTTCGCAGCACAATTACAAAAAAAACCAACATCAGTGCTCGGTTTAGCAACAGGCTCTACGCCGGTTGCTTTATATCAAGAATTAATTGCTAAAAATAAAGCAGGTGAGATTTCATTTTCACATGCAACCTCATTCAATTTAGATGAATACCTTGGTTTGACCGGTGAACACTCGCAAAGCTATCGTTACTTTATGAATGAGCAACTATTTAGTCATGTTGACATAAATAAAGAAAATACCTTTGTTCCAGCGGGTGATGCAGAAAACCCAATCACGGCTTGCAAAGAATACGAAGCGAAAATTGTTGCCGCCGGTGGTGTAGACGTACAATTGTTAGGTATTGGGCGTAATGGCCATATTGGATTTAACGAACCCTCTTCAGGTCTTCGTTCACGCACACGTGTTAAAACACTGACCAAAGCAACAATTGATGATAATGCCCGCTTTTTTGGTGCAGATGAATATCAGCCTCATCTATCAATCACCATGGGTATTGGCACTATTTTAGAAGCCAAAAAAGTTGTGTTACTTGCAACCGGTGAAAATAAAGCGGATGCAGTACATGCCATGATTGAAGGCCCATTGATGGCTGCATGTCCAGCATCTGCCCTACAACTTCATCAAGATGCTGTCATTGTGATTGATAAAGCTGCGGCAAGTAAATTAGCTGATTTAGAGTTTTATCAGCATATTGAAGCCGAAAATCAAAAGTTACAGGCGCATTTAGCAACCTTGTAATGATGAAATAAATTTATTGTGTGTTCAAAAGCCCGAAAGGGCTTTTTTTTCGTCTGTAATAAGATAAATGTATACCCAAACCACCTCAAAATGCGAGCGTCGTTGGAATTAAAAGTGATTTAGGCAAGGCATTGATTGCAAGTAATAGTGGTTCTATTGTTAAAATCAATCCCTTATAAAAGTAACGCAGTATAAATCGCTTTTAAACCAACCCGTTGGGCGTTTCACAGGCACTTACTATCAACGTTGTTACTTCTTAAAAGTGATGGTTATTGCAAAGTAACGCCTTGATATTAAGCCCCTGTGAAACGCTGAATTCTGCATCTTGAGGTGGCTTGGGTATATACCTTTGTTCGCTATGGCGATTAGCGACTTGTTTAATGCAATTAATATAAGCTTATGGTAGTTTTAGCCATCTAAAAAATAAAAAGGATGAGCATGCTTAATTATAGTCAAATGCCATTAGATCGCGCGTCTAATTTGCGAAAAGACTCACAATGGTTAGCAACTCAACTCAACTTTCAAAGCCGTTGGATCCTAGTTCATAATAACCAGACTTTATTTGATGCTCAGAGCTTTACTGTCACATTTTTAAGTTTTAGTGATATTAACCACTTAGATTTAAGCGAAGCGATATTTTTAGGCTTGGACGAACAGCAAACCAGTTTTTTTGCACTCGATGTAAGTACAGTCGATGTGACGACTTTAGCGCCATTAACCGCTAATGCAGAATTTATTGATATTCGCCGTTATGGTGTGAACGTTGAGATTAAGCAAGGCTCCATTGCTGCTTTGGCGCGTGGACTTTGTTATTGGCATGCAACGCACCGCTTTTGTGGGCGCTGTGGTAGTAATAATATACTAGTTGAAGCAGGGCACTCTCGTTTATGCACGAATGAAGAGTGCAAACATCCAACCTTTCCACGTACCGATCCTGCCGTAATTATGGTCGTCACGCGCACATTTGCTGATGGTATAGAACGCTGTTTACTTGGTAGGCAAGCAGCATGGGCGCCAGGCATGTATTCGTCTTTGGCTGGATTTGTAGACCCCGGAGAAACACTTGAACAAGCTGTTGCGCGTGAAGTGATGGAGGAGGCGGGAATTGTAGTAGATAATGTACGTTATATCGCATCACAGCCTTGGCCGTTTCCATCTTCAATTATGTTAGGGTTTATTGCCGAAGCCGTTACTGAACAAATACAAGTAGATAAAGACGAGCTTGATGATGCGCTGTGGTTTAGTCGTGACGAACTTAATAACTTTGGTAGTTGGGATATCGAAGGCGAACACTTAAAGTTGCCCAGAGCTGATTCTATCTCTCGCTATATAATTGACTATTGGCGTAATTTAAAAATTTAAGCAATGTGTAGTGTGTTCTAACGAAATATTTTAAGGATTAATGATGACGAGTAAAAGTAATAAAAACACTCTATTAGTAAGTACCGGGCGAAAAAAAGCGTACACGCACGGCGTAGTTAATCCCGTAGTACAACGGGCATCAACGATTGTATTTGATTCTGTTGCTGAACTAAAACAAGCCGCAAAAACCCGAGGTGATAAAACGCTATTTTATGGTCGCCGTGGTACGACGACACATTTTGCGTTACAAGAAGCAATCACAGAGCTTGAAGGGGGCGAAGGCTGTGCGCTCTATCCATGTGGTGCAGCAGCGATAAGCAGTGCACTCTTGGCGTTTGTAAAAGCAGGCGATCACATTTTAATGGTTGATAATGCGTATGAACCAACGCGCGATTTTTGCGATAAAATTTTAGCCGGATTCGGCGTTGAAACCACGTATTATCCGCCTACAATTGGTGCGGGTATAAAAACATTCATCAAAGAAAATACCAAAGTCTTGTTTTTAGAATCTCCAGGTTCTATTACGATGGAAGTTCAAGATGTACCAGCGATGGTTGCTGTGGCTAATGAACAAGGCGTGATGACAATGCTCGACAATACTTACGGCAACGGTTTGCATTATCGACCACTTGAGCATGGTGTCGATATCAGCATTCAAGCGGCAACAAAATATATAGTTGGTCACTCAGATGTGATGATGGGCGTAGCCGTTGCGAATAAAAAATACTGGCCTACATTACGTGAACAGTCTTACTTACTTGGTCAGTGCACATCAGCTGATGATGCATACTTAGCACTACGTGGCTTACGTACTATGGCTGTGAGACTCAATCAGCATGAAAAAGCAGCAATCGAAGTTGCTAAGTGGTTAGAGAGTCATCCATTAGTTGATCATATCCGCCATCCTGCATTTGACAGCTGCCCAGGGCATGAGTTTTTTAAGCGTGACTTTGATGGCAGTAATGGCTTGTTTTCCTTTGTAATGAAAGAAGGTAACCAGCAGGCGATAGATGCATTTTTGGATGGCTTAGATCATTTTAAAATGGGCTTTTCGTGGGGCGGCTTTGAAAGTTTAGTAACAGCTAACTTAACAATGAAAGGATTACGTTCACAAACAGGGTGGGAGTTAGGTCCTGTGATCCGGCTGCATATCGGCCTTGAGGATGTTGATGATTTAATCACTGATCTTAATCAAGCACTTGAGCTGTATAAGCAACATTTAAATTAAGTAAAAACATAATTTACATTCTTTGTTACAAAGCCAACGCCTACGTTGGCTTTTTTTGCTAGTAATTCAATACGTTTGCACTTAATGTAAGGAAAACACTTTCACGATTAGGACTTTGTGTGACGCAATTAAACCCCAAGCGACTTTTAAATATTACTTTGTTTGAACTAACTCGACTGTTTTTAACTAAACGTGGCTTACTTGCCGTTGCTGCATTTACTATTTGTTGGTTGCTTATTTTACGCTACCCAGTAGGACAAGCGGTAAGCACTATGAGTTCACCTGAGCTTGCTGCAGTTGCTCAACA
Source organism: Pseudoalteromonas porphyrae (assembly GCF_001298125.1). Taxonomy (NCBI): domain Bacteria; kingdom Pseudomonadati; phylum Pseudomonadota; class Gammaproteobacteria; order Alteromonadales; family Pseudoalteromonadaceae; genus Pseudoalteromonas; species Pseudoalteromonas porphyrae. Next base: position 14,516 of record NZ_LHPH01000024.1, read on the forward strand.
TATATTTGGCGTCATTGGTTTAAGTAAACTATTAATGTGGCCTGAAGCTGAGTTGGCGATGTATTGGCTAATTGCTTTGTATAGCTTTCCTATTTTTTGCTTATTTTTGTGTAGTGACCAAATTGTGGGTGATAGACAACGCGGTACACTACGCTTTTTGTCATTACGGGCAACGCGCAGCGAAATATTATTTGGCCGGTTTTTAGGTCAGGTACTTATTTTAGCAATATTAATTACCATCACTTTAGTCGCAACAGTGGCAACACTTGCATTTAGAGAGTCATCGCTATTGTTAAGCGGGCTAAATCGCAGCCTAGTTTTGTTTTTCTATTTAGTGGTCACAGTACTACCATTTATTGCGTTAATGACGTTTTTAAATACTATTGCTCGATCTTCACGATTAACGGTGATCATGGCCATATTATTTTTTGCAGTGGGTAATATTGTCGTTAGCCTTATGAGCTGGCAACTACCTATATTTGCTATTCTTAATTATATATTTCCCGGCGTTCAGCTTGAGCAAGTTGCAGGGCAGAATGCAGATTTATTTAGCAGTATAGGTATTCCTTTATTACAAACAGTGGTGTTGTTAGTGGCAGCACAGCGTATCTTCTCAAGGAGTTCACTATGAGTACATTAATACAGGCTAACGGACTCTCTAAACAGTACGGGGCTAAATTAGCGTTAGATCAAGTGAGCTTTGAAGTTAAAAAAGGTGCACCCGTAGCATTAGTTGGCCCAAATGGGGCCGGTAAAACAACCTTATTTAGTTTGTTATGCGGTTATATCATGCCTACATCGGGCAGTTTATCCATAATGGGGCACCGCCCTGGCGCAAGTGCATTGTTTGGAAAGCTATCAGCGTTGCCACAAGATGCCCAGTTAGATCCTCGTTTTAGTATTGCGCATCAGTTAACATTTTATGGGCAACTGCAAGGGCTAACGACTAAGCAAAGTCAATCAGAAGCTCTCAGAGTACTCGAATTAGTTGGTTTAGCTGAGGTTGCAAAACAACGCAGTGATGATTTATCGCACGGCATGCGTAAGCGCGTAACAATAGGGCAGGCTTTAATAGGCAAACCCGAAATTGTAATGCTTGATGAAGCTACAGCTGGGCTCGATCCTATTCACGCACGTGAAGTGAGAGAGCTTGTTTCAAACTTAAGTGAGGAAGCGACGTTTATTTTAAGTTCACATGACCTCACAGAATTAGAGCGATTATGTGGGCAAGTGTTACACCTTGATAAAGGTAAAATCACTGAACACCAAGCAAACAGCAATATAGAACAAACACAGCATCACATGACAATACTGTTTGCTGAAAACTATCCTAATATTGAGCAAAGCATTCAAAGCTTAGCAGCAGTTAATAGAGTTTATATGAGTCAAGCAAAGGAATATGTTGTTGAATATCAAAAAACAGCGTCTTTGTTTGATATTGAATTACTGAAATATTGCCATCAACAAGGCTGGCGCTATCGACAGTTAGTGAATGGTCATACATTAGAAAACCAAATATTTACACAGGAGAAAATATAATGGGTTTATTTAGCGGATTAATGGGTAACGCAAGTGAAGTTGATGATGCCGATTTAGAAAAGGTATTAGCAAATACACTTGTCGAAGGTGAACAAGTTGAAAAAGCGTATAAAGTAGTACGTGATATGTTTATTTTTACTAATAAACGACTCATTTTAATTGATAAGCAGGGCGTAACGGGTTCTAAAATAGAGATGATCAGCATTGGTTACTCAAAAATAACTAAATTTAGTAAAGAAAGTGCCGGTCATTTTGATTTAGATGCCGAGTTAAAAATTTGGGTTGGCTCAGACCCTACGCCGATAAGTAAAGACTTCAAATCAGGTGACAACATCAACGATGTGTACCGTATTATCAGTCAATATGCGCTTTAAAGGAATAAACTAGTTTTTCATGTATAGCAAAAATGTCCGCGTTTTTGCTATATAGATATCCCAGCCTTAACATCCCTTAACATTTAAGCAACTAAAAACAAGCACTTAGTTAAGTGTTTGTTCAGTTTGGGAACGTTAGCATGCCCACGTCTTAGCCAGTCGGCTAAAGACATAGCAATGTAACAATTTAATAGGGAAATCTTATAATGAAAAAACTAGCAGTGATAATTTCGAGTATTCTTCTTTCAAGTGCCGCGGCTGCTGCAGACACTTATGAATCAGTTAGCCATCTACAATATATGGATACAGATGGTAATGACACAATTAGCCTTGATTCAACATACTATTTCTCACCAAAAATGACACTAGGTCCTTATGACCAGTTCGAATACATCAATAAACAAAGTAATGTATATGGTAAGTATTCAGATGATGATTTTAGCGACCGAGCTACTGTGGGCGGTGAGTATTTTCTAGATAGTTTTGTACTTGGTGCTGAATACCAAAACCTAGATTTAGATCTTGGTTCAAGCGCAGATATGATTCAATTATCAGCAGGTTACTTTTTCAACCCTGACTTACTGTTAAAAGTAAGATTTGTTGATGTTGAAAATGCAGACAATCGTTTCTTTTTTGATGTAGCTTACAATCACAAGTTGAACAGCACTGATTATATCGGTTTTACTGTTACAGCAGATGATGAGTTTGATTATCGTGCGTTGAATGTTAAATATTTCATGGATCTTCAACAAGGTAACTACCTAACAGTTGAAGCAACAGTGTCAGATAATGACAATGCATCAAGTGATTGGGTTTTAGGCTCTAATTACTACTTCTCAAAAGCGACATCAGCGTTTGTTACATTTAATAAAAACGATGATTACACCTTGGGTGCTCAACATTTCTTCAATAAAAATGTTGGTTTAAAAGCGGGTTACGGTAATAACTGGGATGATTCTGGCTCAGATGCTTACTTTGCAAATGTAAGCTTACAGTTCTAATTTAATTTTTAACTGTAAAGTACTAAAAAGCCAGCTCACTTGAGCTGGCTTTTGTATTTTAGAATTGAATTATATTAAAACCTGCTTACCAACCGCATTGGCGACCTTTGTTTTGTTTATCAAGGTACTTTTGCAGTGGCGCAAAATAATCAAGTAGTGCTGTTGCATCCATTTCAGGCTTACCCGTTACAGTTGCTAAGGCTTCTTGCCAAGGGCGGCTTGAGCCCATTTCTAGCATAGTATTAAGCTTTTCACCGGCCGCTTTTGAGTTATAAACCGAACAGCGATGAATGGCTTCTTTATTGCCTGCTATTTCACATAAACTACGGTGGAAATCAAATTGTAAAATATGTGCTAAGAAATAACGCGTGTACGGCGTATTGCCCGGTACGTGGTATTTAGCGCCTGGATCAAAATCAGTTTCGCTACGCGCGATGGGTGCTTTAACACCTTGGTATTTTTCACGTAATTCCCACCATGCTTTATTGTAGTTTTGCGGTGTTACTTCACCAGAGAATACTTGCCAGCGCCATTGATCTACTAATAATCCAAATGGAATGAAAGCAACTTTATCTAATGCCATTTTCATTAATAGGCCAATGTCTTTTGATTCATCAGGCACTTGCTCTAATAAACCAATTTCTTTTAAGTATCCAGGCGTAACTGACAGGGCAATCGTGTCACCAATTGCTTCATGGAAACCATCATTAGCACTTTCTTGATAGTAAAGTGGCTGTGTATTGTAAGCGCGTTGATAGAAGTTGTGGCCTAACTCATGGTGAATAACAGAGAACTCTTCACCAGTGCGTTGAATACACATTTTAATACGTAAATCGTCTTTACTGTCAATATTCCACGCTGAGGCGTGACACTGAACGTCGCGATCGGCAGGCTTAGTGAACAATGAACGTTCGTAAAAAGTGCCTGGAAGTGCGTCAAAACCCATTGAAGTGAAGAATTTTTCTGCGCCGCGAACCATTTTAAGCTCATCGTACTTATGCTGCGCTAATAATGCTGTTACGTCATAACCAGGATCAGCATTTTCAGGTGCAACTACATCGTAAATATTGCCCCATGATTGCGCCCACATGTTCCCTAATAAATGCGCAGGAATAGCTTGATCTTGCGGTACTTTATCTTCGCCGTATTTTTCGCCTAGCTTAGCGCGAACATGGCAATGAAGTGAATCATATAGTGGCTTTACTTGGCCCCAAATACGGTCAAGTTCTTTAGCGAAATCATCGGCTGGCATATCGTATTTACTACGCCACATTGCGCCAGTGTCTGCATAACCAAGTTCTTTTGCACCTTCATTCGTAAGGGCAACTTGTTGCTCATAAAGCGGGCGCATTGGTTTTGAAACCTGACGCCAGCCTTGCCACAAATCAAGTAGCTCGTTGTAATCGCGGCTAGTGGCCATTTTAGACGTCATATCACCTAAGCTTAGGCAGTTGCCGTCTTCTTTACAGTATTTTCCTTTGCCGTAAATACCGCCTAGTTCAGCGACAAGCTGAGAAAGCTGCGCTGTTTTTTCCGCATTTTGTGGGGCTGGTAAAGTTAAAGCGAGTTTTAATTTATCAAGCTTACGACGTGCATCATAACCCAGTTCAAGAGAATCAAATTGCGCAGCTTCATTTGCAAGGCGAACAACCGCTTCTGTCATCTTGCGATTTACTTCGGCCGAAAGTGCAGAGGTGTCGTGCGTAATAAAGTTAGCGTAAATCCATTCTGCGCGGCTTGATTCTAAATACAGTGCACTGAGTTCAAGCTCTGTTGCATCTAAAAAGGTTTGTGCGTCTTGTGCCGTCACTTGCGCAGGGCTGACAGCTTGAGCTGATGTGTTTGTTGTATCTTGGTTGCAGCCACTTAATGCTAATGTGCTGGCGACCATTAAAGCGCTCAAACTGAGCTTAAAATGTGGAGTAGTCATGTTGACCCTTATATTTGTTATTTATCACGTGGGATAATAGCAGCGTCTTGAAGTTAGGCAAAATTTATCAAGCCTAGCATTGAACATTATGGGTAACACATGTTTACAGCGACATTGTATTTATACAAGGATCAGCCATAATTGAAGGAGTGTATTTTTATTAATTTATAAGGATCGTTCCCATGTCAGTGTTTGTATTATTACTGGTGGTGGTAATAGTCATTTTTGCGGTTAAAGATATCCGCTTAAGTCTAGTAAGCCGACCAACGTTTAAAATGTTTAAAAAAGTGTTACCGCCGCTATCGCAAACTGAACGTGAAGCAATGGAAGCAGGCGATGTATGGTGGGATGGGCAACTTTTTAGCGGCAATCCCGATTGGCAGGTTTTACATAGTTACCCAAAGCCTGAGTTGAGTAAAAAAGAGCGTGCGTTTTTAGACTCTGAGGTCGAAACATTACTGGCGATGCTTGATGACTATCAAATTGTGCAAAAAGATAAAGACTTACCTAAAGAAGTATGGGATTACCTAAAAGCCCAAGGTTTTTTTGCGTTGATAATTCCTGAAAAATTCGGTGGACGCCAATTCTCTGCTATCGCTAATTCAACCATAGTCGCAAAAATTGCGACTAAGAGTTTAACGGCCGCAGTGACTGTTATGGTGCCAAATAGTTTAGGCCCAGGCGAATTACTATTACATTATGGAACCACAGAACAACAAGCGCGCTGGCTACCAAACTTAGCAAGTGGTAAAGATGTACCGTGTTTTGCACTTACTGGTCCAGAAGCCGGCTCTGATGCGGGCAGTATCCCCGATTCAGGTATTGTATGTAAAGGCGAGTTTGAAGGTCAGGAAGTCATTGGTCTACGTTTAAATTGGTCAAAACGTTACATAACACTAGCCCCTGTTGCGACAGTACTTGGTTTAGCATTTAAAATGTATGATCCGGATAGTTTATTAGGTAAAGACAAAGAATTAGGGATCACGTGTGCGCTGATCCCAACAGATCACCCTGGGGTAGAGACTGGGGAGCGTCACTTTCCGCTTAACATGGCGTTTATGAATGGCACAACGTACGGTAAAGATGTCTTTATTCCCCTTGATTGGATCATCGGTGGTCAACAAGGTGCTGGTCGAGGCTGGCGAATGTTGGTTGAGTGCCTAAGCGCAGGGCGTGGTATTTCATTGCCAGCACTAAGTAGCGCGACAGGGCATTTGTGTGCGCGAATGACATCTGCTTATGCAACGGTTCGCCAGCAATTTGGTGTATCAATTGGTCAATTTGAAGGTGTACAAGAAGCACTTGCACGTATTGGTGGATTAACGTATAGCCTTGAAGCGTGTCGTTTAATGACCGCAGGGGCAATAGATTTAAAATTGAGCCCATCAGTGGTGACCGCAATTGCTAAATACCATATGACTGAAATGGGCCGTACAGTTATGAATGATGCAATGGATATTCATTCAGGTAAGGGAATACAAGTGGGTCCTAATAACTATTTAGCACATGGCTATATGGGTATACCGGTATCAATTACGGTGGAAGGGGCAAATATTTTAACCCGTAATTTAATGATCTTTGGCCAAGGAGCAACTCGTTGCCATCCATTTGTATTAAAAGAAATGGAAGCTGCGGCAATGGAAGATGATGAACTCGCGTTAAAAGAATTTGATTCTTTACTACAGCAGCATATTTTATTTGCTGCAACTAATGCGAGTATGGCGTTAATCCATGGTTTAACGCGTAGTTACTTTGCTAAATCCCCAGTATGTGGCGCAACCGCAGATTATTATAAGCAGCTTGGGCGAATGAGTCGTGGTTTAGCTTTTTGTACGGATGTGGCGATGCTCATTTTAGGGGGAGAGCTTAAGCGTAAAGAAATGATCTCTGCACGTTTAGGTGATGTATTAAGCCACCTTTACTTAGCTTCATGCGTGTTAAAACGTTTTGAAGATGAAGGACGTCAACAAGCCGATCTGCCTTTTGTTAAATATGCCGTTGAATTATCGTTATTTGAAATAGGTCAAGCGTTTAACGGCTTTTTCAAGAACTTCTCAAACCCAGTTGTTAACTTTGCTTTAAAGCGTATCGTATTTCCGTTTGGTAATCATTATCATCGTCCGAGTGATGATCTTGCTCAGGCAATGTGTGAGCATATGACCCAACCTGGAGTATTCAGAAACCGTTTAACGCATTTATGTTATGTGGATGATAAAGCAGGGACTGGCGTAATGGAAAATGCCTTTATTGCTATGCATAATACCAGTGATGCATTCAAGCAGTTGAAAAAGTGGCAACGCGACGGCACCCTTAGCCGCAATGATGATATTGAAACGGCGATTACCAATGCGATTGAAAAGCAGCTCATAACAGCCGAGCAAGGCGTAAAGTTGCACGAAGCTAATAATTTACGCAAACAGGCTATTGCGGTAGATAACTTTCAACCAGGTGAACTTTAACCTTTAAGTATATAACCTCGTATTTTATGCGGGGTTTATTTTTATACGTTAAATGCTCATACACATTAATACCTAGCGATAAAGCTTTACAGCACAGCGTATTTGTATGTGTATGTTTAAGGGGGGGAGCTAATGTCATTGGGTGTATTTAAGTAAAGAAAATACGTGGTTTTTAGCTCTTTTCAATAATAGAAAGCGCATAATATGCACTTTCTATTATGAAGAGTTATTTTATTACTGCTTATCTGGTGGGAAGTTGCTTAGAATATCAGCCACTGTTTTAGTAATTGCGTCAGTGCGCGCTTCAGGTGATTGATTTTTTCTTAATCGACCTTCTTTTGCTCCGCGCCATACTAATTGATTTGATGCACGGTCAACAACATCAACAATTAACGTGCCTACTTCATATTCACGCGTCGTTGTTTGTGTATTGTAACCCATACCCCAGTAGTTCCAACGTGCGCTGTAACCGGTGTTAAATGTGTCTACATCAATTTTTGTGTCTACCGATGCATGATAGTTAATAAGTACATCAGCTTGCGTTATTTCGCTCAACTGCATGCCCATGTTTGTCAGCTCTGTATTAACTGCATCACGTACGCGCTTTTCCATTAATGGACTGATCTGATAATTGGTCGTATTTTTAGTTAAACTTGCATCTTGAACCCAAGCAAAGGTTTTATAATTACTAAAATCAGCCGATTTATCGTAATCCCAATCAGGGGTTTTTGCGCATGCTGCTAAAAATAGCACTGCTGTTGCAATTAGTAGGTTTTTCATCACGTTTGCTCCTTGGCAAATTTAAACTCTATTCATTTGATAACATAACATAAAAAAAATCCCACAAATGACATTTTTCAATATGTTTGTGTTATTAAAGTTTACCTAACTCGAACTCTGGTTAAGATATTTACTAACTTACGCGTCAGACGCTTTCCAATTGCAAGTAAATTCAACGTAGTTAGCGTTGAAACTTGCCATTTAAACTAGCGACTGAAAATAGACTTATTATCCAGAGTTCAAGTTACTTGGTTGTAAGTTTAGTTGTTATTAGCTGAATTATAGATTAATTAGTCATCAGTAGTGTGCTCTACTTCTATCCAATCTTTTTCATCGACCCAGTTTTGTGCGCCATCTTTAACTGAGCGAATAGGCACAATGTAATCGCAGCTAATTTGTGGTTTTACCGAGGCAAATATTGGCACAAAACCAAAGCTTAATGCGGTCTCTATAATTGCTTTTTGGTTTTGCGGGTCGATATCGGCCGCCTCATCAATGTAAATAGGAATACGGTATAAGTTTTGTTCTTGGTCGCTCAATAGGTAGCGAATAAACAGCATGCCGCATAATAATTTAATGGTGATACGCGTTCCGTTTGAACCTGCTGAATCGATTTTTTCAAAGTGCTCCGTTTCACCAGCGCGGTTTACCACTTCAAAACGAATATCAAATAAATCGGTTAATGTTAAACCCGCTTTATCAGAGGCAAGCTTAATTAAATGATCTTTTGCTTCATTAACCGCGCTTTCGCTGTAAGGTTCTTGGCTGAGTAAATCTAATGTATCACCTTGTTCAAACTGGTTTGACGTACTGATAATTGTATCAATACTATCAACCAGCATTTTACGTGGTATTACATTGATTTTAAACGCTTGTAAGTTAGAAATACGATGCTGACTAATGCCTTTATTAAAGCTGTTCATTTCACGGCGCAGACGGTCTAAATCTTCCCGCAGGCCTTTAATCGTGGCTGCAACTTCGGTCAGTGCAACACGCGCTTGGCGCTCAACAGCGTCACGTTCATTATCAATATTATGAAATGCACCGATGAGTTTTTGGTATTTACTAAACTCGTCGTTTTCGTTATCAAACTTAGTAATACCCGCATTATAAATATGTAAATAAGTGTTACGCACGTTAATATCAAAGTTACGTAGCTCTTGGCAGTTTTTATTAAAGTGGTGTACTAAATCACTGAGATTATCAAAGTCGATTTGAATATCAATCATGTACGGGGTGATTTTACCAGTATACAAATCAAGAGTATGGTCAATTCGTTCAGATTTCACTTGGCGTAGGCGATCAGCTTGGCGAGAAATAAGATCTTTTTTCGATTTAATAATCGAGCGTCTGTCAGCAATTGAGCCGCTATTTTTTTGAATATCTTGTAAGTAATCGTCTACTTGATCACGCTCTGCAAGTAATTGCTCTTTGAGCATCGATTGTGCATCGACAGATTGCAGCATTACCTCAAACTGTTCAAAGCGTTTTAACGCGCTTTCGGCTGACATGAGTTCATCGTATAACGCGTCTTTTTCTTTTTGTTTGTCAGCTACATTGGCAGCTACATCGCGCTGTTGCTTAAATTCCTTTAATGAATGTTCAAGCGCTGTTAGCTGGGCGGTTAATTGCTCTTTGTTCTCGCCGCTTTGCATTTGCACTGATGAGAGCTTTTTAAGTTTAATCGTTGCGCCGGGCAGGGTAAGTACACCGCCTTTAACGTTATCTGATAACTGCTCTAAAAATGCGCCAAACACATCTTCATCGGTGATATCAATATCGCCATTGCTGGTGGTGGCGAACGAGAGAATATCTGGGTTTAAAATACGTGAAATTTCTTCAACATCTTTTAACGATAAGTCCTCGCGCATACGCGTGAATAAATTGAACTCAAGGTTTTTAAGTTGCAGCTTTAAGCTTTTTATTTGCTTTTGTGTTTCGCTAATGCGGTAGTCAAGGGTGTGTAAGCTTTGCCCTTGCGCACTATTTATTGAGTGCGAAAGTGACTCGTAATCTTGCTTTAACTGGCTAAGGCTCACTTTTAAGGTCGCCATATTCACCAATTCAAATTCAGATTTTAGTGCACCAAAATCTAAAAACCATTGCTCGATTTGTGTTTGTCTGCGCTCAATATCACGCGATTGCTGCACATAAAGCTGTTGTTTTTGCTCAAACTCGTGCTTTTCGTGCTCTATGTTTTCAAGGGCGATATTAAGTTCATCTAATTGCGCTTCTTGATACGTGTCAAAATCAATTAAGGCTTGATCAATTTTTGGTGCGTATGCGGCCAGTTTACCTTTAAGCACGGTTTGGTTTTCAAGCATAGACTCAAGCGCGCTAATTGGCTCTTGCATAGATTCTAGCGCTTTTAACTCACGTTTTGCGCGGTTTACTTTATCGAACGAGCGACGCCAGACTTCATAAAAATCGACTTTTGAATTTGACATATGGCGTTCAAACACGCGCAACATAAAGCGTTTTACATCTGCAGCACCCAATTTATGCAAGTTTAAAATTCGGCGGAAAATCTCTTTATAAATAGCCGAATCTTGCACATTATTAAGCGGGATCATTTTTAAGTTAATGTCGCCATCAAATGGCGTAGCACCGCCTGTTAATAACGCGTTTAATTCTTGCGCTTTAAGCTCAATAGGATTAAAGCCTTGCTCTTTTAAGTGATTAAATAGCTTAGTGAATTTTATAATGGTTTTACCTTGAGTGTACTGCTCAAGGTTAAGCTTTCCTTGGTAACAAAAAAACTGATGCGCGTAACCTGCTATTTTACCAAGCCCTGCTACACCAATAACAACAGGGCCATGGGGGAGGTCGGCTTCAAGTAAAATATAAGATTGATCTGACGAGAAATAAAACTTACGGGTTTCGTCTAAATCATGGCCATCCCATTCGGTAAGGCGTAAATCATTGATCAGCGGAAATTGCAGGGCGTTAATGACCGAGCTTTTACCGGTATTATTAGGGGCACAAATAGAGCTGCTTTTATCAAGTGGGATCACACATTTTGCATAACCTGCGGTGTTTAAAAGTGCGAGTTTGCTGAGTCCGTAAAGGTTTTTCATTATTCGTCCTCACCAATATAGGTTTCTTCGTTCACTTCCATTAATGCATCGATATAGCGATAAGCAGGTGCTTGTAACATAAAGCCATTTTCCACTTCACGGGCAAGGCCTAAGCGTATCATGCGTAAGTACACGTCTTTACGTAAGTCAGAGCCTGAAAAAATTTCGAGTTGATCAAACAAGTGTTTGTTCATCTGTACTAATGTTTGCATTAGTTCAAGGTCATTCACTTCATCAAACAGGGCGCGCATTGGATCTTTACCTGAGTTGGCATAGTGTTCAATCAAAATGTAAATGGTTAGGGCAATCGCGCGGGAGATTTTTCCCATATTTGGGGTGCTTTCGTCACTGGCAAAGTAATAAAAACCACGGCTATCGTGTTGTAAATCATGGCCAAGGGCGCTAAATAATGCGCGATATGCATCAATTTGTTGATCAAGTTCTTGCCACATTACCGTGTCTTGTTCGCTAATATGATAGCCCGTGACTAATTTTTTATTAATCGTTTGTAGGTGGCTTAGTTCATCTAAATTTATGTGTGTCATAACGGTTACTCATTTCCTGTTGATGATTGTGAAGATGCAACAGGGTTAGAATTAAAGGGTGTTGTATTAAAAGGAAAGAGTGAAAAATGTTGTCCTGCGATTTTAACGCGCATTTTTTTATCGCTTTGATTTATTTCAATATCAGTGTCGCTTACTAGCTTTTGATATAAAAATAGCATTTCGTCTGCTTCAAGGTCAGGGTAGCTTTCCCCTAAAAAGCTTAATAATGGTTGTGGTTTTTTACGCTTCGCATTAAAGCGCTTTTTAAAGTTCGCTTTTACATTGTTGTAATCAGGAATATTAGGAGTAACAAAAGCAGGCACATCGTTTTGGTCGGGTAGTTCATATTCACTGTGCTCAAACTCCGTTAAAGTGGCCATATAAGCGATGATATGGCGTTGTTGCCCGAGTGAAAAACGTTGCGTGTCAGATACAAAATGAGGTTGAACTGCACTTAGCATATTATCAACACCATTTTTACGCACCAATCCCAGCACTTTTGCCGCTTGGCGAGTGATCATATTATTGCGGCGTAACTCTTCACGCAGTGGCATCAACATATCTGCACTTTTACGTAAGCTTTCGCGACCCACTAGGTGCATCTCTAAAATGCGGGTGCGCAGTTGCTCTAGCATACGTTTGTCTTGGTAGGCTTTGCCTGAGCGCTCTATGTACTCAATTTGCGTACTTATTTGTGTTTCAATGGTACTAAAACACGCATGAAAATCGCCACGAATATCAACCATCTCAAGCATTGGTTCTATGTACTCGTCAAATGCTTCAATGACGGCTTTATAGCGCTTTTGCAGTGATTGCACTGCGTTATTGGCTTTAGCTTGTTCGACTATGTTTAAAATGGCGTTTTCATTGTGGGCAAATAATTTCATTATTTTACGCACTCGATCATCCATAATGCGGCTAAAGCGGCGCATCTCATCGTAGTCTTCAATGCTACCTGCATTATCTAGGCGGTTGCCTAGGCGTGCTAAATCTTCAACCAATACGCTAATTTCTTGTGCTAGGCCTAAATGCTCTTCCTGTAATAAAAAGGTGGCGAAATCTGCAATGGCACGGTTAATTTCAAGCTGAGATGATTTTGCCAAGGGAATAATAATATCTTGGTTTAAAAGCCGATTGGTTTCTTTATAGATCCGTTCGTTTGACCACGTTGGTTGTTTTTGTTTGATCGCACTTTGTACGTCTTTTAGGCTAAAATCGGCCATTTTAAAACGTTTAAATAGCAGCTCTAACATTCCCCAGTGCTCGGTTAGGGTATTTAGCAACTTTTTAGCTGGGATCATAAAGCTCCAAAAAATCTAATGAGTGCTGTGTACCTGTGTTATTTGGACACAGCAATTACTTATATAATATTAAATTGGCAATAGTTTTACACAGCCTTTGGTGCTAGACTGCGCGCCGTGTCGATTACTGACACCTAGTATACAATTTTTACATTTTTATAAAGGTTGTTCAAACGCCATGGTAACTGCAATTATCCTAACCCTGATAGCGCTTGCATTCGTGCTCATCGTTATAGAGGATATTATCCATGTAAACAAGGCCAAAACCACGCTTTTCTTTGGTACTTTATGCTGGATTATCTTATTTATCTCGCCTTTAAACGGGCAAACCCCCGAAAGTGTACAACACCAACTTGACCACAATATTTTAGAGATTGCCACATTATGGTTGTTTTTAATGGCTGCAATGACCTTTGTTGCCTATTTAAACTCTAAAGGTTTTATCCAAAATATTGTGCACAAGATCATGCCAAGCTCGATTAGCGAGCGAAAGTTAATGTTCTTGATTGGTGGCTTTTCATTTTTATTCTCGTCGATTTCAGACAACATTACCGCGACGCTAATTTCATTGGCCGTTGTTATGTCGTTAAAACTGGACCCGAAAAAACTGATTAAGTACGCAACGTTAATCATCTTCAGTGTTAACTCTGGTGGTGTGTCGTTAATTACTGGTGACGTAACAACCTTGATGATTTTCCTTGATGGTAAAGTCAGTATTGGAAATTTACTACTGTTAATTGCCCCTGCATTATTTAGTGTTGCTTTATTGGCCGTTATGCTGTCATTTGGGTTAAACGGTGCGGTGCAGTTTACTAAGCAAGAAGATCGCCGAATTGAAAAAACGGATATAACCATTGCCGTTATTTTCTTATCGACGATTATTGCAACGCTGACACTCAGTGTGATGTATCACGTACCTCCATTGTTAACGTTCTTGTTTGGTTTATCGTTAATGTTTTTGACGGCGCAATTTTTAATGCGCAAAAAAGACGTCAACAAAAAAATCATCGACTACATTCGTGAAATTGAATACGACACGCTACTGTTTTTTGTGGGTGTACTACTGCTTGTTGGTGCGCTAAAAGAAGTGGGTATGCTAAGCAAGTTTACGAATTTGTATGAGTTAATGGCACCAGAGTATGCAAACTACTTAATGGGTATACTCTCTGCTGCGGTAGATAACGTCCCGCTGACTGCTGCGCTGCTTAAAGCTGAAATAGTCATGAGTCCGCAACAATGGTTGTCGTTCACGTATGCAACTGGTGTGGGCGGCTCAATGCTTATTATTGGTTCTGCGGCAGGTATTATTGCGATGAGTAAAGTAAAAGCACTCACATTTTTAAGTTATTTACGTATGTCGTTGTATTTATTAATAGCGTATACAATCGGTTATATGGGCTCATATTTAGCAGGTAGTTTTATTTAATGACCTTTATTAATTAAAACAACTTGACAGCTAGACGTCTAAACGATAACTTTCAAAGCCCACTTTATGTGGGCTTTGTTATTTTAATTGGCAATTATAAAATGCAATTAATCTAACATTCAGAAGAGGTGCGGTATTTAGGTACTTAATGTGAGGCGACGACTGCCAACGACCATTAAGGAGGGAAATATTCGCCGAGGAAAACAACTGCACGTCACAGTGGTTTTTCGGTTTATGGGGCTGAATCCTCAAAACTGTCACCAAATTAGGTGGAGAGCTTCTGGCAGTGGACTTTTCTTATCGAGCACCCCCTTGCCAAGTTCTTCTTGTATTACCGTGGTTTGAATGCCACAAAAGGAGACGACATGAATACCCAATTAGCTGCTAATAACGCGCAACAGTCAGCACAAAACCAAAAAACAGATCACGTAGTAGCAAAATTTGGCGGCACCAGTGTGGCCAACTTTGACGCTATGAGTCGTTGCAGTGAAATTATTGTAGCCGATAACAATGTACGCGTAGTGGCTGTAAGTGCCAGTGCAGGTGTCACTAATCACCTTGTTGCATTGTGTAAAAAAGATATCTCAATGGGTGAGCGCGCAGAAAACATCACCGGCGTGTTAGCCATTCAAGAAGCTATTTTAAATGAACTATCGCTTGATGCGGACTTAGCCCATGGCTTTGACGAAACTATTAAAGCGTTTCAAGCTTTAGCCAGTGAAGGCGTTAAATCAAAACAACAACAAGATGAACTCCTGAGTTTTGGTGAGCGCTTATCGTCGTATTTATTTACTCAGGTGCTGCGTTTGAATGGTTTAAACGCAATTCGTTTTGATGTGCGCCAAGTATTAAAAACAGACAGCCAGTTTTCAAAGGCTACACCAGATGTAGCGGCCACCGCTGCGGCTGCGAAAGAGCATTTGTTCCCACTATTAGCTGAGCATGTTATTGTCACACAAGGTTTTATAGGCAGTGATGCGCATGGTCAAACGACCACTCTTGGCCGTGGCGGTTCAGATTACAGCGCAGCATTATTGGCCGAGGCAATTAACGCCAAAAGCGTGCATATTTGGACGGACGTGGTAGGTATATTTAGCACTGATCCACGTTTATGTGCCAAAGCAACACCGATTGCGCGCTTAAGTTTTGATGAAGCGGCAGAAATGGCAACTTTTGGCGCTAAAGTGCTACATCCTGCGACTATTTTACCAGCAAGCCGTAGTCACATTAACGTCTTTGTAGGTTCGAGCCGTGAACCAGAGCGTGGTGGTACGTGGATTGAGCGTGAAAAATCACAATTGCCAGGTATTCGTGCAGTTACACAGCGTAAAAACCAGTTATTGCTTACGCTTAAGAGCCCTGAAATGCTATTAGCCAGCGGCTTTTTAGCGCGCGTGTTTACGATTCTAAGCGAGTTTAACATCTCGGTTGATTTAGTTACCACGTCAGAAATAAGCGTGGCTATTACATTGGATAACGCGCCAAATGCATCGCGTCCTGAGCTTGATCAAGACTGTTTAGATAAATTAGCAGAGTTTTGCCATGTCTCGGTAGAGAACAATTTAACGCTAGTGGCGCTGATTGGCTCACAAATTCAATTACGTCAGCACGAAATGAATTTAATGAACGTATTAAGTGATTTTAATATTCGCTTAATCTGCCATGGTGCTAGTAAGCACAACTTATGCTTTTTGGTAGAACAAGCTGAATCGGATCGCGTTGTACAAGCCATTCATAGCCGCTTATTAGAAGTTCAAAACGCCGCGTAATTGGTCGATAGTATTTACCACAGAGCACTGCCAGTCAGTGCTCTGATTACTCACTACACTCACATCAAACTCATTATATTGGCAGCTTACAGCGCGCAAATGAGCCTGCGTTAATTGATCAAACACATTGGGACTAAGCAATTTTGCAATCGGCTGGCTGGTGGCTTTAGCGAGTGCTTCTTTTAAGGTCCATATTCTAAAAAATCGCTCAGCGCCTTGTTGTTGATTTTGCGTTATTAAATTTACTTCATCAGGGTGGTAAAAATGCTTTGCGAGCTTTTCAAATGGGCGCTTTGTGCTTATTTTTTCAATATCAAAACCAAACTCAATTCGCTCAATATTCAGCGCGGCACCGACAAAACCGTTTGAGTGCGACAGGCAACTGCTAAACACGGTGTTACTGCCCGTTATATGTATGAGTAATTTACTGCTAGGCTCGTCAAATTCAGAGCTAATATGATGAGCTGGTAACTTGGCAAACTCTGGGGAGCTTTGTTTTACTAAATACTTAAGCAGCAGTCGAGTAGCTAAATATTCTTGCTTGGCTTTGTTACTTTTACGACGAGTGATCACCGCGAGTTCAAAAGGGCTCAATAGCGTATTTAAATCGAACTTATCAATATTTAAATGCTGGGCATCACATAATAAAATAGTGTGTGTATTGAGTGGCTGCATCGTGTGCTTTGTAATGACTAGTTGCTGCTGAAAAAATAACGCCGGCATAAAATCCACAATTAAAGAGATAAAAGAATAAACATGTTTATATTTTGTGCGAATGTGCACTGGTTATTTAAGCCAAGGCAAATTTATTACTCAGTGACTGTGAAATATGGTTTAATTCACAATAATGAAAAATAATAACAGATTTGTAGATGTATGGCACAATCGCGTGATGGTTTTCAAAGCCGCCTTGGCTTTGTTTTAGCAGCGTCTGGCGCTGCGGTAGGATTAGGTAATATTTGGGGGTTCCCCACGCAAGCTGCAAATCATGGCGGCGGCGCATTTTTACTAGTCTACTTTATTGTAATATTTTTATTGGCATTACCCGCTTTATATACTGAGTTATATTTAGGTCATAAAGCGCAAGCTAATCCTGTAAAAGCACTCAGAAATGCATGGCAAGAGCAAGCGCCACAAGTAGGTGCTGCTGCGGGTTACCTAGGCTTAGCAGGCGCTATTGTGATGCTTAGCTTTTACTCCATTGTAGCTGGATGGATGCTTGCCTACGCGCTTGAGCCTATAGCCCTATTTTTAGGGTTTACTGAAATCAGCACGTTTTTAAAAACCGACTCGATGGCACGTAATTTTATATTTACGCCACTGATGCTGTTACTCACCGCGAGCATTATTCTCAAAGGAGTTAAATCTGGGATTGAAACTTGGTCTCGCAGGTTAATGCCTATGTTGTTGGTTTTACTGGTGGGATTAATTGCTTATATAGCAACGCTTGATGGCGCTAGTAATGGCTTTGCTGCGTATTTAGTCCCTGACTTTAGCCAAATACTCGACCCAGGATTAATTATTGCGGCAATGGGGCAGGCGTTCTTTTCGTTGTCACTGGGTGTGGGTTGTATGATGATTTATGGCTCGTACTTACAGCCTGATGCTAACTTACCGCGTTTAACCGCATCGGTAGCATTGCTAGATACAGGGGTGGCGTTTTTAGCCGGTTTATTAATTATTCCTGCCATTTATGTGGCGCAGCACAATGGCGTTCAAGTATTTAGTGATGGTAAATTGGTGGGCGAAGGGCAGTTAATTTTTGCAATTTTACCGCAGTTATTTAATACCATGGGTGAAGTCGGGTTGTTAGTTGGTTTACTATTTTTTGTATTGATGTCGATTGCATCGCTTACTTCAACAATTTCATCAACCGAAATTCCGGTGGCTTTTCTCGTCGAAAACCATCAAGTAGAGCGTAAACAAGCGACGTTTTTAGTAAGCCTTACAGTACTTACAGCATCATCGTTGATTATTTTTAACTTTGATTGGTTATTCGGTTTAGTGATTATGGTATTAACACAGTATCAATTACCGCTGATGGGCTTGTTTTACTTTATCACTGTGGGTTGGTTATGGCGCCGTGGTAATCAATTGCATAAAGCTGCAAGTGGTGTACGTTATTGGTTTGCACAGTATATTCGTTTTGTATGCCCAATATTGATGACCGCTGTGTTTGCCAATGTCGCGTTTGGTTGATAGTTTAGCCGTCAGCCGTCAGCCGTCAGCCGTCAGCCGTCAGCCGTCAGTTTTTTAGTTTTTAGTTTTACAAACCAAGAAATTGATAATACCCATTGGTGATATTAGGGGATGCGCTATCTATCAGAGACGCGCGATCCCCGTAGCTATCGAACAGCAACGTTATTGTATATACCCACGAAATCTCTACATTGATATATAAAAGCAATGTGTCGATTGTCACAGATCATTTATATTTTTTGCTAAAGAGCAGCAATACTGGTTTGAACAATTAAGGTTTTGGATTGATGCACATGCAATCAAATGCTTTGAATGCAGGAAGAAAAGCCGCGTAATAAATCGGTTGCAAATTAGCTATGCAAACTTAATCATTAAAGAACATAGAACGCCAGAGGAAACCCAATTACTCAAGTCTACAGCGGAACAACTGTTTGATTTAGGTGTGATCAACAAGATAAATAAACTAAACGCTATTCGTAAAATGTAAGTAGACGTATTTAAGGGACCTATGTGATGAAGTTTTAACTTAACCTGTCAGATCCGATTAACTGAGCTTTACCAAAGCTGACAGTCAGAAGTCTGTCAATTGCAGGGATTAAGGGTTTTAATGTCTGAAGTCAAGATTTGACCCCTTCTGCCTTTTATATTGCGTTTTTAGCCAATCCTTGGTTGATTTTATGTTGCATATAAATAACATGGAAAATTGATGTAATAAAAGGATTTAACCAAAGATTGTCACCTTTATTAGAGCCCGCAATTAAATTAATACGATTACGTACCATGATAACCCAAGTTACATCGAAAGCACTAGATATAGCATGAATACCAATTGAGCTTTTTAGAATAGTAAGGTCATGATAATTAGCTAAACTATAAATTAAACTACCTAATGAAATAATAAATAAAACAACGGCTGTTGCAATAAATAAGTTAGGTATTTTAAGTTCGGTATGTTGATTAATTTGGCTTGTGAAACGATAGAGCTTATAAATTAAATACGAGCCTATAGTTAGCACACATAAAATTAGAATCTTAAATACTGAGTCCGTTTCAAATATATCCGAAAATCCTTTTTTCATTTATTCTCCAGAGCTGAAAGTAGACTGAGCCTATGTAGCAATATAACGAGGCTGTAAAATAACTCCAACAGCCAAATTCAATAAAAAACGAGCTCCTGTATTAACTCTAAGCTTTTTTAAAGCATTAGGTAATGCATTTGGAACCCATAAAACAGGCTGTTTTTCTTAAAAAAGAGTAATTCTACAGCTACAACGCTATATTAAGCGGACTAAGGTTTGTTTTTACTTCAGATATCTAAAGTGTCTTTATTTTAAATACAAATAACGAATTACCTTTACCAGTCGCAACCAATAAGTGACGATTATCATCGGTAACAGTTATAGATGAAATTCTATTTAATTTATTATCATGAACACTTAATAATTTATTCTTATAGCTAAGTCGCCCATCAGCACTCGCGCTAAATAAATATAGGCCGCTACCCGACTCCCCAGCTACATATATTTTTAAGCCGTCAGACGATATCGCTAAGCTACTTGCTCCCTCTAGGCCAGATCCGCCAATATCCGAATTATTTATTGCCTGTAAAAATGCATATTGTCCAGTATCCAGTTTGTGAAAAACAACAAGAGAATTACTTCCTGAACAAGCAACATACAAAAATCTTCCATTTGGTGAGACAACCATTTTTTGTGGGTTAATAAATTGCTTCACACCCGCAACGCCATTTTTTAATACTTGTTTCACCAATAAGTCGCCCCTGACACTTCTATCATAAATGGTTAATTGATGACCATCAAAACCTAGAACATATAATTCATTATTTAATGGAGATAAAGCTACTGCAATAGGTTTTCCCAAGTCATTGCTAAGTGGCTTGGCGTCTTTTACTACTCTATTCAAACTAATCTTTTTATCCGACATTATATCTAAAATAGAAATAGCGTTACTCATATAACTTGCAACGTAGAGTTGCTTTTCGTTGGTAGTCTTGACTATATCCCAAGCGCCTAAAAGGCCAAAGTTATCCAGTTCACCCACAGGCACATCACTATCAAATACTCTGTCATAGCTTAGACCGTCACTGATAAATTGACTAAAACGGTAACTCCTATTACTTTTAGAAAATTTTGTTAAGGCACCGTCATAGAATCCAGTAACGACTACCTGATTACCGTGATCAAAATAGGTAACACCAGAGGCGCCTTCTAAACCATTTATGTTGGTAGAGGCATTTTTAAACACTTGGCTGAAGGTTAGATTAAAATTCTCGTCTAAATTAAAAACAGCTAAAGCATTATCGTCTCCACTAGAAACAAAAACCTTAGAATTATCTGAAAGAACTTTAACGCTTCTAGGATTACCTAAACCATCAACATCGTTAACATCATCTTTTAGTATTTGGATGAGCTGAAGACTTTCTATATCACTAGCATAAGTTGCATTGAAGTTAACTAGCATTATAAAAAAGAAAAATGTAATCAGTTTTTTATTGTTAAACATTAACTATAAACTCTCTTAAAAACATAACAGCTTTATCAGAGGACACTTCCTTATTTTAGCCCGAAGACATCCTTATTTTATGAGCTATATTAATAGCAAATAGTGTAAGTTATTGCCAGCTATAAATTTTATACTTACTGTAGGTTATTTGAACTTATGACAAAGGTGAAAACAAAAAAATGAAAACAAAAAAGACAGCCATTTTAAAGTTTGTTAAGTTTTCTTGAACAGAAAACGGCGTAGCAACGTCAGTAACAGCGAGAAACTACTGGCCTAGTTTTTTCACACTCAATTAAAACGTCAACTATTGCCTTAAGGCACTATTTTTTATGTCTGTAATTTAGGTGACTGCGTTTATGGATTGAGCTAAGGAGAATGAAACCGTGATTATGTTTAAAATGTTCACTTGCTGCTGATTTCAATCGATGCGTTTGTTGTTTTACTTCCGATGAAATTAAGATGGGTGTCATTTCAAGTTTCTTACTGTGAGAAATACCCTGATTCTCCCTCTAACCATTTTGATTTAATGGTTCTATCAGAAACTGAATTAATATATGACTGCTCAAAAACGGTTTGTACAAGTTTGCTATTCGAAATTACAATATTATTTTTAATTTTTAATGCTTCAATTTCATATAAATGGTCACACCCAAATTTGCACAAGGGCATTACAATATTTGGGTCTATTCTTTCATTAAAAGAACACTTGGACCTTTTCTTTTTATGCGCAGTGACCAAAGAGCTAACGCTGAATTCATTTTTACATATTGCACATGACTCAACATCTTTGCCGTCAAACAGCCACTTACGTAAAATGTGTTGTTCCTTACGTCTATGGCTTTCTATGTCCGAGTCTGTTCCATTCGAACAAATTTTAAAAGAGCCTTTTAAGCCTTGAGGGTCAAATCTTGACTTCAGACATCAAGCAACCTCGTAGTTCTTCGAATTGAAAGCCTTGAGGGTCAAATCTTGACTTCAGACATCAAGCAGCCTCGTAGTTCTTCGAATTGTAATTCAACCTTCTTATTTTCAATCATTAATACATTTAATCTACCCGTGTAAAACAGGACAGTCACAATTTATGCGCAATACCAACGGGGTTGAAATATATGCCTGTCCTTTTTTGAAGCCGATGTAACTTAACAGGCTTAGCAAAGTTCACGTGGTTGATTTTTTGTGCTTTGGTTTTTAACCTTTTATCTTTGACCTAGCACCTAACCTTATTTAACTTCATTACTCAGCGGCTGGTTATTAGCAAACTCAATCGCGTTATTAATAGTGGTTTGGGCTATTTCAGTCAGTGCTTCTTTGGTAAAAAAACCTTGGTGCCCGGTGACTAATACGTTAGGAAAGCTTACCAATCGTGAAAATATATCGTCTTGCATGATTTCGTCACGACGGTCTTTAAAAAATAGCTCTGATTCTTGCTCGTAAACATCAAGGCCTAAGTAGCCTAGTTTCTTACTTTTAAGTGCGCTAATGCATGCTTTACTATCGACTAATGCGCCGCGTGAGGTGTTAATAAGCATAACGCCAGTTTTCATTTTGCTAAATGCTGTTTCATCAATTAAGTGGTGGGTGCTTTCGTTTAATGGGCAATGCAGTGAAATAACATCACTTTGGGTGAGTAAAGTGTCTATATCGCATAGGGTGTAATTACCCTCTGTTGCATAAGGGTCGCAAACCAATACATTTGCACCAAAGCCATTGAGTATATTAACCAATGCTAGGCCAATTTTCCCGCAGCCAATTACGCCAATGGTTTTTTTAAATAAGTTAAAGCCAAGCAAGCCGTTTAAGTCAAAGTTATCTTCGCGAATGCGGTTATATGCTTTATGGGTTTTACGATTTAAAGTGAGCATTAATGCGATGCAATGTTCAGCAACTGCTTCTGGGCTGTAGGCTGGCACACGGCATACTTTGATGTTATGTGCATTTGCGGCAGCTAAATCAACGTTATTAAACCCCGCGCAGCGCAGTAGAATACATTTAATACCGTTGTGTGCGAGTTGTTTAATGACGGTTTTATCAACCACATCATTAACAAATACACATACCGCATCAAAGCCTTGGCAAAGTATGGCTGTTTGCGCATCGAGCGATTGCTCAAAATGGGTTAATTTGATGTCTGTTTGATCTTTTAAGCAGGCATCAAAAGATGTTTGTTCATACTTTTGCGAACTGAAAAGCGCCATTGTTAGTTGCGTCATTAATTGTGCTCTCTATTACCTGTTTTAAGGTGTCGGGTTTAGTGCGCGGTGCGTAGCGCACGGCTAATTGCCCCTCAGAGTTTATTAGAAACTTAGTAAAATTCCATTTTATGGCACGGTTTTGTGCGATTCCTCGGGTATGTGCTTTTAAATAGTTAAATAATGGGTGAGCTTCAGGGCCATTCACCATTACTTTACTAAACACAGGAAAGCTAACATTAAACTGTTGTTGGTAAAAGTCTTTAATATCAGGGTTATTTATTGGTTCGTTGTAATCAAACTGATTACACGGAAAGGCCAACACAGTAAAACCAAAATGCTTATATTGTTGGTACAGCTTTTCAAGCGCTGTTAATTGCACTGAAAAGTTACATTTACTGGCCGTATTAACAATTAAAATAGTGCTGCCTGTTAATTGGCTCAGATCAAAGTTTTCGCCATTATAAAGTGGGGCGCTGAATTGATATATGCTATCCATAGGTTTCCTGTTTTGTCTCGTCCATGAAGAAATGTAATGAAGACTTTTTCATTCGCTTTTTGTCTATTCGGTTGAGATAATCAAATTATCTTTTTAAGTTACCACTGAAATAGGTCAATTTTATGTCAATGAAAGTCGCATTTATCGGTTTAGGCGTTATGGGGTATCCAATGGCAGGTCATTTAGCTGCTGCAGGCCACCATGTAACGGTATATAACCGCACCACAGAAAAAGCACAACAATGGGCAAAAAAGTACACCGGTGAGGTGGCATTAACGCCTGCAAAAGCCGCTGAAAATGCAGATGTTGTATTTATGTGTGTAGGTAACGATGATGATTTACGCTCAGTTGTATATGGCGCAGACGGCGTGATTGCAGGTATGCAAACGGGCACTATTTTAGTGGATCATACAACAACGTCGGCAGAAGTGGCGCGCGAAGTGTCGGCTAATGCAGCACTTAAAAATATTGCCTTTATTGATGCGCCAGTATCGGGTGGCCAAGCCGGCGCTGAAAATGGCGTATTAACGGTAATGGCTGGTGGCGATGCGGTAGTGTTTGCAAAAGTACAGCCTATCATGGCGGCGTTTAGTCGCTTTAGTCAATTACTTGGTGAAGTGGGCTCTGGTCAATTATGTAAAATGGTCAATCAAATCTGCATTGCTGGTGTGGTACAAGGTTTAGCTGAGGGATTACATTTTGCAAAGCAAGCAGGTCTTGATGGCGAAAAAGTGATTGAAACCATCTCAAAAGGTGCGGCGGGTTCTTGGCAAATGGAAAATCGCTATAAAACCATGTGGGCAGGTGAATACGAATTTGGTTTTGCAGTAGATTGGATGCGTAAAGATTTAGGCATAGCCCTAGATGAAGCGAAAAGTAATGGCGCAACGCTACCGATGACAGCAACGGTTGATCAGTACTACGCTGACGTACAAGCACTCGGTGGTGGTCGCTATGATACGTCAAGCTTATTAGCACGTATTGAAGCACTGCATAAAAAGTAATAGCTTTAATTGTAGCTTAGCGCCTTAAATCATATAGACGAAGGCGCTTTATTTATTAAGATCAAGCCGCTTACCGCTTACCGCTTACATACTCTGTGCGTAGTTATACAACGCTTTTAAAATAGTCAGATTTTTTTCATTATCGTCATGTTCATGGGCCAGATTTTCAAGGGTTACCATAAAATCTTGTGCGCTGATCGAGGGTTGATCTTCACCATGCATTAGCTTGTTTTGGCAATATTGACGCCATTGATCGAGTTCATCTTGATTAAGTGATTGTGGCCAGTTACGAGCGCGGTACTTAAATAGTAAGTTATCGAACTTCTTATCTTCAAAATCTAACTTCATACCGGCTAATTGCTCAGGGCTAGCATCTCGGATAATGGCAAATTTAGCTTTATCAGCATGGCTGGTAAAGCCGTCGTATAGCATGTAATCGGTATTGGTGGTTTTACCGTAATCGGGCTTATCGTTAAACACTTCAGTCACTTTATCGCGCAGTGTTGAATTGGCTTTTAAAATCGCAAGATTTTTTAAGCATTGCTCGCGATCAATACCTAAACGGGCTGCATTTTCAGGTAATAATGTTTTAGCAGGTGCTAAAATAGGGCACTTATTTAAATGCACTAGCTTTAAACCAACGGGTCGTTCATCCTCTGCAAGATCACTGCGCTTGGTATAAAGACGCGTACGCAGCTCTTCAACTGATAAATCCAGTAACACTTGCGGATCTTCCGTTAGGTTAAAGCATACTACCGCGTTTTTATTGGTTGGATGAAAGCTCATTGGTGCAATCCAGCTTGTACACCCTTGTTTAGCAGGTATACGTGACGAGGTATGTACCAGTGGCGTCATGTTAAACACATCTACTAATTCAGCTAGGGCTTTTTTACCACGTAAACCAAAAAAGAAGTTATACAGTTTAGGCTGCTTGTCTTTTATAAGTTTAGCTAGGGCAATAGTGGCGGTTACATCGCTTAACGCGTCATGTGCAGCGGCGTGTTCAATGCCATTGGCAACGGTTAAATGTTCCAGCTTAAAACTTGGGCTGCCATCTTCTTTGAGCGGCCATTCAATGCCTTCAGGGCGAAGCGCATAACAAGCGCGCACTAAATCAATAATATCCCAGCGGCTATTATTGTTTTTGTATTCACGCTCATAGGGGTCGTAAAAATTACGGTAAAAGCTGTAACGGCTTACTTCGTCATCAAAACGAATGCTGTTATAGCCAGCTACGCAGGTATTAGGCACACTAAATTCAGCATGGATCTTGGCAATAAACTCAGCTTCAACTAAACCTTTTTGCATCGCCACTTGCGGGGTAATGCCTGTGATCAAACACGCCTCAGGGTGCGGTAAATAATCAGCCACCGGTTTGCAATATTCAATCAACGGCTCACCAATAATGTTTAAATCAAGATCGGTCCGAATCCCTGCAAACTGGCTAGGCTTATCCTTTTGCGGGCTCGCTCCCCAGGTCTCATAATCGTGCCAGTAAATAGTTGCTTGATTTTGCTCTTGATAAGCCATTTAAAAACCCTTTAAGTTAGCTTGAAACGGTTTAAATGCCGCCAAGTTACTAAATTCATGAATTATTTAGATTATGGCACACGGGCAATGGAGTTTATAGGTTTGAATGATGAAATGATGCTAATCATACTCTTCAGGAGTCGGTAGGGCTCAGTGGTGCGAAACCAACAAAACAGCAGAAGGAATTTACACATAAAAGCGCATAGTCTAGGTTACACACCTCGCGTCGCGATTAAATCGCCCCTAGATTGAATAAATTTCAATCCACAAAGGTCAACACGCGCTAATATCACTGGGGGGTTGGAGTAATTGGGATAAAATAATAACTTAATTCGGCTAGAAGAAATGTTGTTCTATATTGTATTACTATTAATTTTAGCCAATCAGTGGCTATTTTTATTTCAAAGTAAGTTTAGAAGCCTCGTAAAAATGAGGCTTCGTTTTAAATAAATAGAGCATTTACTTGCGTTGAATCAGAACAAACCTAAAGGCAACTCTATTATCATTGCGTCTAAGCTGAAAGCTCTTTTCTGACTATCTCTGCACCTGCACTTAAGGCATCTAGTTTCCCTTTTGCTACGTGATGAGGTAGCGGGGCCATGCCGCAGTTGGTACAAGGGTAGAGCTTGTCGGCATCAACATATTTAAGTGCTTTGCGCAGGGTGGCTGCTACTTCTTCTGGTGTTTCAATGGTATTGGTTGCAACGTCAATCGCGCCTACCATTACTTTTTTACCGCGAATGAGTTCAAGCAACTCAATTGGTACATGAGAGTTGTGACACTCTAGTGAGATAATATCGATATTAGACTTTTGCAGTTTTGGAAAAGCCTCTTCATATTGTCGCCATTCAGAGCCCAAGGTTTTTTTCCAATCAGTGTTGGCTTTAATGCCATAACCGTAACAAATATGGACTGCTGTTTCGCATTTAAGGCCTTCAATCGCTCTTTCTAAACAGGCGATACCCCATTCATTGACTTCATCAAAAAATACATTAAATGCAGGCTCATCAAATTGGATAATATCTACACCTGCCGCTTCTAATTCTTTGGCTTCTTGGTTGAGAATTTTAGCAAATTCCCATGCAAGCTTTTCTCGACTTTTATAGTGGTCATCGTAGAGTGTATCTATCATCGTCATAGGTCCTGGCAGGGCCCATTTAATTGGCTGATTGGTTTGCTTGCGTAAAAACTTGGCATCTTCAACAAATACAGGCTTTTGGCGACTAACAGGGCCTACAACTGTTGGTACACTGGCATCATAGCGATCGCGAATTTTAACGGTTTTACGTTTTTCAAAGTCAACACCGTTGAGGTGCTCAATAAATGTGGTTACAAAGTGTTGGCGTGTTTGTTCGCCATCACTCACAATATCAATACCTGCATGTTGTTGATCTTGTAATGACAAACGTAGCGCATCCTGTTTGCCTGCAATTAATTCATCGCCTTGTAATTTCCAAGGTGACCAAAGCGTTTCTGGCTCTGCAAGCCAAGCAGGTTTAGGTAAACTGCCTGCGGTTGAAGTGGGTAATAGTGTGTTATTAGTCTGTGTTTTCATAATAAATAATGCCGTAAATTTGGATTGATTTTCAACCGAGCAATTAAGCGTAGCTAGCAGACCACTGTTCAAGCACAGTTTGGTATGGTTTGATAAATTTTTCTTCGGCAAACTTTCCTTGCTCATTAGCGAGTTTGCTGCGCTCTTCTCGATCATAAACAATTTGTGTTAATGAATGATCTAAGTTCTTTAGGTTTGGTTGATACGCTTTTCCTGCAGCTGCATTGGCATTATATATTTCAGGGCGGTAGATTTTTTGAAAGGTGCCCATTGTGCTTATGGTACTGATAAGCTCAAGGCTCGTGTAGTCATTAAGCAAATCACCAAAGAAATAAAATGCCAAAGGCGCTACACTGTTTGCAGGCATAAAATAGCGAACTTGCAGGCCCATTTTTTTGAAATATTGCTCAGTTAAAGACGACTCATTTGGCTGATACTCAACACCTAATACTGGGTGCTGATTTTCAGTTTGATGATACGTTTTATTATCCGATACACTTAGGCAGATAACCGGCGGTTTACTAAAGTTTTGTTTGTAAACAGCTGAATTTACAAAGTATTGAAAGAGCTTGCCATGCAATTCGCCAAAATTATCTGGAATGCTAAATTGTGGTTGATCTTTATTATGTTCTTGTAGCAATACGCTAAAATCATAATCGCGTACATAAGAAGAAAAGTTATTTCCTACAATGCCTTCAATGCGTTTATTTGTTTTATGGTCAACAATATTCGTTTTCAATACTTCAATTGATGGGAAAGTTTGGCCACTGCCTTCAATGTCCATATCAACAGAAATAATTTCAAGTTCAACAGAATAGCGATCGCCTTTAGGGTTATCCCAATTTGCTAAGGCATTAAAACTGTTGTCAATCATCTTTAAAGCGTTGCGTAAGTTAGCTTGGCGGTGACTACCTCTGGCCAAATTAGCAAAGTTAGTGGTGATACGGGTATTGTCTGATGGGTGATAATCTTCATCAAGACAAATGCTCTTAATAGTAAATGTGAAGTCTTTATTCATGGTGATCTAGTATCCAATTGTCTGATTTAAAACTGAGTTTATGGGTTACGCTTGCTGGACTTTCCAATCAATTTTTATGATTTAATTAGTTAGCAACCATCACAGCCTTTTTGTTTACGCCCAATGAAGGGGTGGCTATATGTTGTCTAGCGCTAAGCGTTGAGTAATTTATACGTGGATCGGTACATGAAGAAAAACGGTTTTATTTCACATAAAACATGAGCCATATTCATTGCTTATTATAATTTTGCGATGTTACTTAATAGCGATTCATCGAATTGGATAAAACGCTAAAAATCTCACAAGGATTTCTGAACTTCTAGACTTCTAGATGTTTAATGTGTGTTTATTTCATGTAAAACATGAAGAATATTCAGGGCTCATTTTAGTCAAAAGAGTGAGCGGGGCGTGGTTATATTGATATACTCGCGGCGTATGTAATGAGCTTAAAAGTTAACCTTAATTTAGCTTAAGTCCTTTACAATTGAGCAATTATGTTACTGCGTAAAACACTGCAATTATGTCATGTAGTAGTCCCTAAATATAATAAGAGAAGAATAGAATGAGTGAATTGATGTTGTTAATTTTATACTGCGCGATATTAGGCAGCGGCGTAGGTTTTTTAGCAGGGCTGTTAGGCATTGGCGGTGGGCTTGTCATTGTCCCAATATTAAGCAGTATTTTACTTTATTTAGCTATTTTACCTGCTGAACAGGTTGTTATCGTTGCAATTGCAACATCATTGGCGTCAATATTATTCACCTCAACGTCGTCAGCAATAGCGCATCATAAAAATGGCAATGTACCTTGGGAACTTGCCCCTTGGATAATGACAGGGGTTGCTTTTGGCGCGCTTATCAGTGGTTTTTTAGCCGCATTATTACCAGAGGCAACCGTGCGTATTGTGTTTGCAGTGAGCGTGACACTGATTGCGTTGAAGATGTTTTTAAGCAGTAAAAGTGATTCCCCTGTTGAGCGTAAAATGCCTAACAAAGGCCTGTTAACCTTTTTTACAACGATTACAGGCGGCTTGTCAGCCATGATTGGGATTGGCGGTGGCGCACTTCTAGTGCCACTATTGACGTTTTTCTCACTCGATATGAAAAAAGCGATAGGATGTGCTTCTGCCTGCGGTATTGTCATCGCATTATTTGGATCGATAGGTTATATCAGCTCAGGCAGTAGTCATTTTGCTTTAGAAGATGGGTTTGCTGGGTTTGTATATTTACCTGCTTTATTCGGTATTATTTGCACGTCTTGGTTTACGGCGCCTCTAGGTGCCAAAGCAACACATCATCTACCTGTACCAATGATCAAAAAAATCTTTGCAGTATTATTGTTAGTGATGGCTGCAAATATGATGTTTAATTAAAGTATAGATAGAATGGTTAGAATACATAGAGGAAGTTAAAGCTTAAAAAGCTCATTTAACATTTATTTGGGAACTAAACATTTAAGTTTTAACTTAAATGTTATATTTTAGTTAAAATAATACTAACGACATTGGTTATTCAGAATGCTATTTGTAGCCCCTCTTTTATTAGCAAGTACTTTATCGCTGGCTGGAGTACAAGATCCAGTTTATTTAGCGACGTTTGATAATGAACAACAAGAAATAAAAACGCGCATAAGCTTTCATCATGCACTTTTATCTGATGAACGAAATGGCATTTTATTACAGTTATCAAATCAGGATGTTTTACGCTTACAAAGCAAGGGTATTAAACTGACACCAGCAGATGCTTTATGGCACAGTAAAGTAAAAAAAATGCAGGAACAGCATGTATCTCAAAGTGTACAAACATCGGGGATCCCAGGGTTTGCATGTTATGCAACAGTTGAAGAAACACTTGCCAGCGTCGAGCAGTTAACGCAGCAATATCCTGATATAACGCAATGGGTAGACATTGGTGATAGTTGGCAAAAAATAAATGGTGGCTCAGGTTACGATCTAAAAGTATTAAAAATAGGTAATAAAAACCTTGATAATCCACCCGTGTTATTTATTCAAAGCGCATTACATGCCAGAGAATATGCGACAGCAGGCCTCACTCTCGACTTTGCTAAAATGCTACTTAATGATGCGAAAACAAATCCGGATATCGCATGGATTTTAGAGCGTCATCAAATTCATATATTATTTCAAAGTAACCCTGATGGTCGAAAAATTGCTGAGGCAGGCTACTTACAACGCAAAAATCACAATGAAAACCATTGCCCATCGGGGAATGTGGGTGTTGATCTCAATCGTAATTATTCATTTGGTTGGAATACGGTTGAAGGGGGATCTAGCGGGCAAGCTTGCCAAGCAACATATCGCGGTAAAAGCGGCGCGTCTGAACCTGAAGTGGCTGCGATAGAAGATTATATACGCAAGTTATATCCTGATGTGAGAGGCACAAATGACGATGATGCTGCGCCAAGTGATACACAAGGCCTATACCTTGATATTCACAGTTACAGCCGCCTCATACTTTGGCCTTGGGGAAATATTGATAAACCAGCTCCAAACCAAGCTGGGCTTGAATCGCTTGGTAAAAAGCTTGCATATTTCAATAATTACTTACCACAACAATCGATAGGCTTATATGCTACAGATGGTACGTCGGATAGCTTGGCGTACGGAGAGCTGGGTATTGCGCATATTACATTTGAGTTAGGTACTGACTTTTTTCAGTCATGTGATTATTACCAAGAAACACTAAAACCCGATAATCTAAAAGCGCTTTTATATGCGGCAAAAGTAGTGGAAGCCCCATACTTATTAACCCAAGGGCCTGATATTGAATCTATTGAGGTCGTTGGCAGTGTTGGTGGTAACATTGAAGTTAAAGTTAGCGTAACAGAAGAGCGCTTTAGTAAGCTCAATGGTGATTTAGTCGCAGATAACATTGCAACAGTAAAATACAGTCTTAACGAATACCCAAGTGCAGGAAATACCCGTTTAGCGACATTTTTAGATGGCAACGCCGACGCTAAAACAGAAAATGTTATTGCTACATTTAATCAATCAGACTTAATTGATGGAAAAATCACACTGTATTTTCAAGGGAAAGATATAACAGGGCAAGTAGGGCCTGTATCAGCATTTAATTTAGATGCGAGCTTACCAACACTCCGAGCGACAGCAACATGTGAAGGCGCAAAATGTGAGTTTAAAGCAGGCAACAAATTTGGTGGTTACTCATATTTATGGCAATTTGCTGATAATAGCTACAATGAAGAGCAGTTTACGGCTGTAATGCCTCAACTGGGCGAGAACAAAGTCACCTATCAACTCACTAATAAGTTTGGTACTACACAAAGCATTGAAATAAATGCTCAAGTGCAAGAACTCATTAAACCAGAAGCTAATTTTAGCGAGGCGTGCGAAATATATGTATGTAACTTTGATGCTGGGCTGAGTAGTGATTTAGATGGATCTCAGTTGACATACGAATGGACGATAGATGCCGATGTCGTGAGTGAGCTTGGCAAATTTGAACATGACTTCATACAAGATGGCACTTATGCTGTTGAACTAAAAGTCACTG
The DNA here is from genome assembly GCF_001298125.1 of Pseudoalteromonas porphyrae. Classification (NCBI taxonomy): domain Bacteria; kingdom Pseudomonadati; phylum Pseudomonadota; class Gammaproteobacteria; order Alteromonadales; family Pseudoalteromonadaceae; genus Pseudoalteromonas; species Pseudoalteromonas porphyrae. The sequence continues at coordinate 46,767 of NZ_LHPH01000024.1, forward strand.
ATGAACACGGCCAGACTGCCACCAAACAAAGCGAAGTTGTATTTACAGCAAATACGACTCCACCTGTAGTTGTTGCGCCAAAACCTGATGTAACAGAACCCGAAGCTAAAAATTCAGGTGGTTTACTTAATTTTCTAACTTTAACTTTGTTAGGGTTATTTGTTTTACGAAGAAAAAAGCTGAAGCTATAAAATAACGTTAACAGTGATCATTTAGCCACAAAAAAATACCAGTTAGTCTACGCTAACTGGTATTTTTAAATTATTTAAACAAAATTATGGATTAACTGTGCAGTCGGTGATTTTTTCCACTCATTATCTACTTTTTTGTGCGATCTGAGTCCACCAAACTGCCTGCTAAATATATTGTTGGGAGTCTTGTGTTGTTAAAAAATACTACACAGTCCTTAATTAGGCCTGAATTTAGATAAGCTACTGTGCTGTATTAGTTGACCACAACAATATAACGAATAAGGAGGTTTGAAAGATGGAAACTAAATTAGTATCAGAACAGTTAAAACAGCAGGGGTTTGTGCTAATAAAACAAGTGATAGAACCGAGTGAAGTTATTGCGCTTGGGCATTTTTGCCAACACTTGACTGACGATGTAAAGTCACAACATTTAGCTGGGAGGTCGCTTAATAATGTTGCCATTATGCAACAAGCAGGCGAGCCTTTTGTTTACCGTATTAATTCACTTTTTCAGTTTCAGCCTCGGTTTGCTTGTTTATTAGCACACACCAAACTAATGAGTTATGTTGAGGCTATTGTTGGCGAACCGGTTTTACCTAGTTATGAGTCTATCGTTATTAAAAATTCATTAGACTCACTTGGTTTCGACTGGCACCGTGATATGGCCGTAAAAACGCAAGAACCTATTATCACACTTGGAATATATTTAGACGATGCGATAGCAGAGCAAGGAGCGTTAAAAGTAGTTCCTGGTTCTCATTGTAGCCAATTGTGTGTTTGCGATATAAAACGCCAGCTATCAGATTCTAGACTACAAAGCGTGAATGTGACTGCCAAAGCAGGGGATGTGGTTATTCATCATGTAAATACCGCCCACTGTTCGGGAAGGCAGGAGAGTTCAGCAATACGCAGAACCATTTACTTTGAATTTAGAGCTGTATCTCACTTTATTAATAACCCAAGATTTTCAAGTCAGTGGATTGAAAAACGCCAAGCACTTATGGCAAATATTAAGGCACTCAATTTAGAACACACCCAAAGGCATTTTCAACTCCCCAATGATTTTTATAATACTCAACAAATAGAAGCCGCCGAGTATTGTTTCGAGTTTGCGCAATAACTCGTACAAATAGCTGTTAAACCAATGCTGAATTCTACATTGTGGGGTAAGTTACGTATAGCTACAGCTGATGCAATATTTTTTATTCTGTTTTTTTCTGCGTTATCCTGTAAAATTATTAACTTAACATCTGTAAACAGCGTTTTATAGTTGTTATAAAAATCAACAATTCAAATTATATAAGTAGATTTTATGATTCTGTATATCATTGGGATAAGTATACTTATTGTTATATTGTGCTCGTCGCTTTATGTTATTTACAGTAACATACATAGAACACGAGTCAGTAAATCTAAAGAATACAATGTGTTATTTGATAAAGATACGATAGTAGATGACTTGATAACTCAACTTACCGAAAAAAATCAAACGCAAGAAAACGAAGATAAAGCACGCAAGAGCAAAGAAGATATCCTGACCACATTTATTGAGTTACACCGTTCAGGAAGTTTTTGTGCGCAATTAAGCGAGCAAGAAATCATTTATTTTGTTAAAAAGAAATTAAATATGGAGAGTAATAAAAATGGATAGCCAGCAACAACCCGCTACACAAGCAAATAAAGGATCTTTTATAGGGCGCTTTGGTCGTCGTAGCGTAATTTTAATTAGTGCCATTGTCATCGTACTCGTAGTGATTGCAACATTGACCTCACAAGTTATTTCGTGGAATGAAGCAGATGAACGGTTGGTTCATCAATCAGCCTTTACCGGTAATTTAACGGTGATTGATCAAGCTGGCCCTTATTTAAAAGCGTTTGGTACTACTTCGGCGTATAAAAAAGTTATTTCAATTAACTTTACAGGCGACAGCACCGCAACTGCCAGTGCTATTGTGCCGTTAATTCCTATTCGCTTTTTGGATACTACAACTGGTGGCGCAAGAGGAGTCTCACGTTTTAGACTGCCTGGTAATGTACCTGCGGGTGAGTCAGGTACTCTTCGCGGACTACTTAAAATACATGAAGAATTTGGTTCGCAAGAAACGCTCATCTCAAATCTATTAATGCGTGCAACCACTGAAAATGTAAAAGCGTCGGCGCGCATGATGTCAGTAGAGCAGCATTACTCTGGCGGTAATGGTCAATTAAGCCAAGATTTTTCTGATCAGCTTACAAATGGTATTTTTGTGACTGAGCAAATAATAAGTACAGGCGAGCGTGATAAAACAGATGATCTTAATAACCTAAGCAAACAACAACGAGTAACTATTAATATTCGTAAAGATGCTGAAGGTAACGCATTGCGTAATGCACCTATTTTAGGTGCGTATGGGATTACGGTTGTAGATGCGAGTATCATCGATATTGATTACGAAAGTAAAGTAAACGCACGTCTTGAGGCACAAAAGCAAGCGGCGGCAGATGAAGCACTTGCGCGACAAAACCTTAAAAAAGCAGAGCAGCAAGCACGAACTGAAGTGGCTTTAGGTGAGCAAGCAATTGCTAAGCAGCGCGCAGAATCAGAGAAGCTAAAGATCAAAGAGCAAATTGATGCTGAGCGTGTAAAAGCAAATGCAATTATTTCAGCGCAGCAACGTGTAGCGGTTAAGGCCGAACTTGCTAAAGAGCAGGCTGAGATTTTAAAACAACAACGTTTAGAAGCATTAGGTATGGATGTACTTGCTGAAGCGCGTCAAAGAGCGAAGTCTGCGGCACTTGATCCTAAATATGTATTTGATGAAACATTAAAAGCAGAAGTTAAAATTCAAACAGCATTATTTAAAAGTCTAGGTAACAGTCGCTTAGTACCTGAAATTATGATTGGTGGTGGGCAAGGTGAACAGGCTAATGGCTCAGAATTTATGCGCTTACTAGCAGCTGACGCAGCGTTAAATCTGCAAAAACGATTAGAGAAAAAATAATTTAGGTATTTCTATTTTATATTTTCAAGGCCGGCAAGTTTACTTGCCGGCGTTTTTTATAACTTTTAGGAAGCAAAATTTACTTGCTGCATTGAGCCGATAAACTCAGGGCGTATAAATCATTTAAGCTTTAAATTGTGAGGCACTTGCGTGTAGTTCTTTTCCTGTTTTTTCCATTTGTTGTACAATGGTCATAAAGTTATCGAGTTTATGAGCAGAATCTTGTGATAGTTGACTCATTTCGTTTATATTTGCATTTATATTTTCAGTTACTGAGAGCTGCTCTTGAGATGCACTTGCTACCCCATTGCTAAGATCCCTAATTTTTGACACAGTATTAAAAATAACCTGTAAAACATCTTGTGAATCTGATACTTGAGACTCAGTGGCTTTAACTTGGTTTTTACTTATATCAATAGCACCATTTGCAGTATTAGCCTTTGTTTGAAGCTGTTCGATAATGTTGGCTATTTCTGCGGTGGATTCTTGTGTTCTTTGAGCAAGAGATCGCACTTCGTCAGCAACAACTGCAAATCCTCGCCCTTGTTCGCCTGCGCGGGCTGCTTCAATAGCTGCATTTAAAGCAAGTAAATTAGTTTGTTCGGCTATTGCCTTGATAACTTCAACTACGCTAGAAACTTGTCCGCTTTGCTCGGTTAAATCAGCGATAATCTGTGCCGTTGACTCAAAGCGTTCAGAGAGTTCAGCGAAACTTTTATTTGTTTGGGTCATGACTTCAAGGCCTTTACGTGCCTCGTCTTCAGCTGTATTAGTATAATCTGCAGTGCTTACTGTGTTTTGGGTTACATCATTTAAAGTGGCTGTCATTTGTTCCGCTGCGGTGGCAATACTTTCCAATTTAGCGCTTTGTTCGTGTGCTATGTTGCGGTTATCTTTTACAAACTGCGATACTTCCTTAGCTACCGAGGTCATTTGAGTGCTTGCTACAGCTATAGCTTGTATGGTTGATCTAAAACTGCTAAGCATTCTGTTTACTATAGATGCAACTTCTTTTACTTCAGACACACCTTGCTCTTGGACTGTGGTTGTTAAATTATTACTCTCACCAATTGCATTAAACGCAATACCTAGTTCTATGATTGGTTTTGTCACGCGACGACGCGCAATGTAGAGCCCTCCCATACAAAATGATAAAGAGAAAATCACCACACAAACCGCAACAATAAGTAAAGAGCGGACTTCATCTTCAATTTTCTTTAATCGCTGACTGGTTCTGCTTTCAAGTTGAGTAAAGAATTTATCAACTGGTTTCATTATGTTTGCTTTGAATTCATGATATTCGTCTGAGTGGACAAGTTGTGAGGCAAAGTTTAGATCAGGTTCCCTTAACTGAGTAAACTGACCGTTTGAGTCTTTGAATTTTCCTTTAACCGCATTCATTGCCTCAACTTCTAACTGAACTAAACCATCTGAATTTTTTTTAGCTTCTTCTAATAAAGACAACTCGACTTTAGAAAATCCAAGCTCTTTCATTCGGTTAATAAGGTTATCCCTTGAGCCATCGGGCTTGGGTTTATTACCATAATCAAGAACGAGATCCCAATAAATTGTATGATAATTGACTGGCCGAGGTTTATCCCCGTTACGAATAGCAAGTACATCAAAATACATTTTTTCGTATTTTTCATCCCCCGTGATTGTGTATGTTCGGCCTAAACGAGTTAGTTCATCTGAGCTTTGGCGGAGCTCATCTGCAGCTTGATAAGCTAAATAGCGGTTCTCAGTGGCACTTTCAATTTCTTTTAACTCCGCGTTTAAGTAAAAAATTAAAAATGTAAGTGCCGAAAGTAATACAATCAGCCCTCCAAAAATGGAGGTCATTAAGAACTTTATTGAACGTACGTCCATAACATACTCTTTTTTATACAGTTACATTAAAGGTAGCTAAATCTGTTTGAAGTGCAAATATATAATTTACTTGTATTTATAAGCTAATAGAAACAGGGGATTAAAATTTTATATAAAAGCTGAATAGTTTGTGTTTTACGTTAGTATAGGTTCATATGATGAAGTTACTGACAGAAGCCGTCTGGAGTGAAGTTTGAAAGGAATAAAAATTTTTATAGTTGTTTTAATTATTTTATTAACCATAGGTTTATTAATACCTGAAAAAATAGTTATTCCAGTGCAAGGTGCTACGGCGAATGACTGGAATCACACTACCTTTTGGTATGAACCATGGGGGAGATCTGGCGTACACAAAGGGATAGATATTTTTGGTAAAAAACACACGCCAGTGGTTGCAGCCGTGAGCGGAGTCGTGGTGTACTCTGGTGAATTAAAACGTGGTGGAAAAGTGGTGGCATTACTTGGGCCTAAATGGAGAATTCATTACTTTGCCCATTTAGAGGATCACTCGGTCAGTGCTGGCGATTATGTTTCGGTCAACGAAGTCATTGGCAGTTTGGGAGATACAGGCAATGCCGCAGGTAAGCAACCTCATGTGCATTACTCTATTTTATCTTTATTACCATATCCTTGGTTGATGACCACTCAAAACCAAGGTTGGAAGAAAATGTTCTTTTTAAACCCTCATAAAAAACTGTATCGGTGAATCCACGCTAAAGCAGACAAAATAAATACCGTTATTTTTACACTTACTTTGCTGATTAACTTAAAATACCAGCAATTGACTCTTTTAAATTAGGAATTCAGCAGTTAATGGATTCTATTGCATTTAGCCTGCTTGGGCGTTTATTTTCGAAACAAGCTTCCTTAGCCTTTGATCAACATACACTCGTTATTCGTCAAGGTAACTCTATCATCCATATTAGTTGGAATGAGCTGGTTGCACCGCTGTCGTTTGCGTATGGCATTTTGGGTCAAACCGTTCGCTTTACTACAGCGCAACACAGCTACACTTTTTCAATGCGTGCGTATGGCACTCATAGGGCAATACGTGCACAGTGTGAACAATATTGGGTTAATGCGAATACAGTAAAGCTTGATGCCTTTTTAAATAAAGTAACCAAACTGGTTAATCAGCGATATTTGCGCCAGTCTCATGTGAGTCGCATTAAGCAGCTTGCGCTGCAAGAGCACAGCCGATGGCTACCGTGGGTTAAAAACAGTCCAGCCCTTGAATTAGTCAATAAAAAAATAAAGGTATTAGAGCAATATGCTCATTGGGATGATGCCCTTACATACTATTTGCAACAAAAATACGTGACCAAACAACTTAAATTACACCACGAGTTTTTTGACTGTATTGAAGCAAACCCGTTAACGCTAAGACAAAGACATGCTTGTGTGATTGATGACGATAACAATTTGTTATTGGCTGGTGCTGGCACAGGTAAAACCAGCGTGATGATAGGGCGCGCTGGTTTTTTAGTGCAAAGCCAGCAGGCGCGTTACAGTGATATTTTACTTTTGGCGTATGGCCGAAAAGCCGCAGATGAAATGGATGAACGTATTCAACAAAAACTTGCTACGGATAAAATAAAAGCGGCGACGTTTCATAGTGTTGGCCTAATGATTATCTCACAGGTTGAACAGGCTAAACCTAGCATGAGTGTATTTGCTGAAGACGAAAAAGCCAAAGCTAAATGGGTGCAACAATGTTTTGAATCACTGATTGAAAAGAGTGCAACGTACCGTAAGTTGGTGTTAGATTATTTTAGTAAATATTATTACGTTGAAAAGAATGAATTTGATTTCAAAACCTTAGGTGATTATTACAGCTACTTAAATGATAATGATATCCGCAGCCTCAAAGGTGACAAAGTAAAAAGCTTTGGTGAGCTTTACATTGCTAATTGGCTTTTTTATCACGGTATAGATTATCAATACGAAGCGCCTTACAAAGTGGCGGTTAAAACTATTGATCGTAGACAATATAAGCCGGACTTTTATTTACCTGAGTACGATATATACATTGAGTATTATGGCATTGATGAGGCCGGTAATACCGCCTCGTATATTGATAAAGCCCAATATCACAACGCAATGGACTGGAAAAACACCACCCATACCAGTAATAACACTCACTGTATAGCGCTGACCTATGGGCAACATAAACAAGGTGCGTTGTTAAGTGAACTTGAGCAGGCACTAAAAAGTGTTAACGTGCACACTCAGATGCTGCCAGTTGAATCACTGCTTGAAAGTTTAAAAGAGACGGGGAGAGTCACTGTATTAGCGGGATTATTTGCTCAATTACTCAGCTTATATAAAGGCGCATATTTAAGTGCTACGGATGAAGTGAAAGTGCTTAAACGTTCGCTTGATGTCAAGCAAACAACGCAGGCACTAGCGTTATTAAAGCCGATTCTCACTCACTACAATGCTCACTTGCAGCAGCGCGGCGAAATAGACTTTGAAGATATGATTATCAAAGCAATTGAGTATGTAGAGGCAGGTAAGTTTAAATCGCCTTGGCGTTATATTATGGTTGATGAATTTCAGGATATATCTGAGGCAAGAGCCCGATTAGTTAAAGCATTGTGCGATAGCCTCAAAGGTAGCTCGGTATTTGCGGTAGGCGATGACTGGCAAGCAATTTATCGTTTTAGTGGGGCTGATATTAAGCTAACCACTGAGTTTGCTAACTACTTTGGTTTTACCTCGCAAACCACCTTGGATACCACGTTTCGTTTTAATAATAAAATAGGCGAGGTTGCCTCTGCCTTTATTAGTAAAAACCCAGCGCAGCTTAATAAAACGATTACTTCTTTAACGCACGTTTCACAGTCAGCGGTGTCATTATTAAAGCGAGGAAGTAACGCGCCAGCTGTTTTTAAAAGTAATTATCACAGTGATATACCTGAGCTTGTAAATGGCGCGATTGATGAGGTGCTTAATGCAATTCATACTAAAACATGCAAACCAACAACGGTGTATTTTTTAGCGCGATTTTGGTTCCAACTGCCAAGTAAGACAGATATTCAAACCATGTACGCTAAATACCCATTGTTAAAGATTCAATCGCAGACTTTTCATGCCTCAAAAGGCAAAGAAGCTGATTACGTGATCATTATCGGGTTACAAAAAGGCAAGCATGGATTTCCGAGTGAAAAAGCCACACCTGCAATTTTAGAGGCTTTATTACCAGCGAAAGAAGCGTTTACTTATGCAGAAGAACGGCGGTTATTTTACGTAGCACTAACGCGAGCCAAACATCGTGCGTATATTATCGCCGATATGGCCAATGCCAGCTGTTTTGTTACTGAATTAATAGCTGAACATGACATAGAACAGCATGAATTTAGCACTGAGGTGGATCAACTCCACGGCGAGGATATGAACTGTATGCGCTGTAATGGCGGTGTATTAAAAAAACAAACAGGGCGGTTTGGTGTGTTTTATTCATGTTCGCACTATCCACGTTGTGAACATACAGAAAAACCCTGCGAACAATGTCAAAGTCCCATGACTCGAAGTCGCTATACGGGTTTTAAACTATGTGTAAATACACGCTGTAATCACTTAGTGCCAACGTGTGATAAATGCGACGCTGAAATGGTGCTACGCAGCAGTGCAAAAGGGCAGTTTTGGGGATGCAAAAACTATCAAGGCAATGAAGAACTCAGCTGCAAAAATAGTAAAAACAGCATGGCAATTAAATGGCCAGAGTTGGTCTAGTGGTTCAAAAAGCTTTTTTTAAAGGGACATAAAAAATTATCTATAAAAATAACTCATGAAATAATAAGTGTTTTTACTCGTCAACAATGATTAGGTAATTTTAATAATGAGATTTTCGATTGAAGAAATGGAGGCTGCTTTTACAGAAATTAACGAGCATGCAAATCCAAAATTAGCTTTTTTAGGCGCTTTATCAGGCTCATTGCCGGCTATTGCGGTTTATTTTTTATTTATGGAAATGGGAGGTTTGTTACTGATTATGCTATTTTTATCCCCTTTGATTATAGGCTATTTTGCTCGTTTCGTGGGTAGAACTTACAAAGTTAAACACCGTATATCAGTCGGTGTTATTGGCGCACTTGTGTACATCATTGGATGTATATTACTCGGTTTGGGCCCTTTATATTACCTTTTAGTTCCCGTTGCGTTTGGTGTTGCAATGACAACTGCAAAAATTAAACTTTATAGGGTTCATGAGTGGGCAATTGAATGGGAAGAAAACGGTAAACTTTTTAAAAATAAAAGCGCTGAGTAATTATTCTATCGTTAATTTATTGAAAATGGTTTTTATTTGCATTAAAGTGCGATGGGTTCTGCATATGTAAAGCGCATAAAGTGTTTATTACTTTAGCTAGTTTATAAATTTTAAGTCGATAAGGAATTTTAAATGAAAATTTGGATTGAAAAGGCTAAAACGATTTTTTGTGCTGTGCTTTTATTCAGTGGATTTGCGTTTAACGTATCAGCAGGCACGCTTCACTTTGGTGGAGAGGTCAACGCGGGCAATATTACCAAGATTTCAACGATAATGAATGATCCGGATGATTATTTAGCCACGCCCGTTACTATAGAAGGAACAATTGTAGGTGTTTGCGAAAAAAGAGGTTGCTGGATGTCATTGGCATCAGATCAGCGCTTTCAAAATTTACGGATTAAAGTCAACGATGGTGACATGGTGTTTCCTATGACTGCTAAAGGCCGCAAAGCAATTGCAACGGGAGAACTTAAAAAAATTGAACTGACCCTGGAGCGCACAAAAACTGTTATGGCGCACAGAGCTCAAAAAGCTGGTGACGACTTTGATCCAAGCAGTGTTACGGAACCAATGGCTATTTATCAATTAAATCCAAGTGCGGTAGACATCCTTGAGTAGTACCACAAATTGGTATAAATTAAATCGTAGTCTGCACCGTGATGTAGGCTATTTTTGTGTTGGCTTGATTCTTATTTTTTCAGTATCGGGGATCGCTGTAAACCATAAAGATGATTGGAACCCCAATTATAGAGTCGATGTGACACATATTGATGCAGCGGGCACACAGTGGCATGAAGAAAACGATAGTGAGTTAATTTTACAGGTGCTATCTCATGTTGAAGCTAATGTCGAAGTAAAAGCTTCATACTGGTCTGCAAAAGATGAATTTAAAGTGTTTTTGAAAAATGGTAATAACCTAAGTGTGAATTTAGCCACAAGCTCTATTACTTATGAACGCATTGAAGCAAGGCATATATTTCAGGCATTTAATCGCTTACACCTAAATGAAACAAAAGAATCGTGGGTAATATTTTCTGACATATTTGCCGGATTACTGATTTTTCTCGCTTTGAGTGGCTTATTTATGGTTAAAGGTAAATATTCTCCTCTAGGGGTTAAATCACTGTGGATTGGGTTAGGTATTCTATTACCTGCGGGCTATATTTTTTTATGATGGCTGTAAGCTAACACCTTGTTTTAGTAATTAAGTTGTTTTAGATTTCTTAAGTTTTTTTTCCATCAGACTTAGCAGTTGCCCATTTAAATCAATGATTTTATTTTGAAGTATTTTCTTTTGTTCTACTGCTTGCTCAGATTCATCGTCACTCAGTTTTTGTAGCTCTTTTTGTGTCTCAGCTATTTGCTCTTTTAATTTAGCAATCATTCTATCGGTTGGATCTTGACTCGTTTCGTCCTCTTTTTTATCAACGCCATGTTGCGCATTGTCATATAGCTGCTTGGCTATACTTTCTCCTAATTCGGTTTTATTTATCTGTTTATTTTCTTGATTGAGCTTGTCTTTTCCCTGCTCAGAAATAGAGACGTGACTATTTGGCAAACTTACATTTTGTATTGATGGTTGTTGGGCTGTGATTTGTGGCGATACGCGTTGTTTAGCGTATAAGTTGATGTTAAGTGCCATGGTCGTTCTATTAATATTATCCATAATATTGAGCAAATTTAAAGTGAGTATAAGCAAGTGTTATTTATATATCGGCCAGGTAAGCTAGAGCATGAGATTTATTTTTTCAGGCAAAAGAAGCACCTTAGGTGCTTCTTTTAAACTGAATGACGTGGGTTATTGCATCGCCACGGCAAGCTGGTGATACAAACCTATACCGATAAGTACATTAAACGGGAAGGTAACACCGAGTGAACTTAGCATAGCAAGGCCAATATCTGCTTTCGGTATCGCGGCTTTAATGGCAGCAGGAGCAGCAATATATGAAGCGCTGGCCACTAAACTTCCAAGAATAACCACCGAACCAAGCTCTAACTCTAAAAGTGTGCCAACAGTCACACCCACGGCACCTAATACTAACGGGGTAACGATGGCAAAAAAAGCCAGCTTCCAATGGTGCCAAGGAATAGGACGTAATGTTTGTGCCGCTGTTAAACCCATTTCTAGCAAAAATAGAGCAAGTACGACTTTAAAGCTATTTGTTAATAACCCCGTTACTTGGCTGCCCTGCTGTGTACCGTACATCATACCGATTATCACACCACCTACCAGTAGAATAACGCTCTTATTAGTTAGCGTCTCATGCCACAGAGCTTTGAGTGATAATGTATTTTCAGAGCTATGTTGTTTGTCTAAGCGCCTATAAAGTAGCAAGCCAACTATAATTGCAGGAAGCTCTAACATGACTAAATAGAGAGTTACCTCTGCCCCAACAGCGAGTTGAGCAGATTCCGCGTAGGCAAGGGCTACCGCAAAAGTACCGGCGCTAACTGAGCCGTAATGGGCTGCAATACTTGCGCTGTTCGCGACGGATAGCTTAACAACATACTTTAAAATAGGGTAAAGAGCTAATGGAATGAGTGCGCCAATTAGCATAACTGAGCCCATCTCGGGGAGTAGTTGCCAACTTAAATTACCATGCAGTACCATGCCACCTTTCAAGCCAATCGTAAGCATTAATAATAAACTCAGTGTCTCGTATGTTGCTTTAGGGATAGTAAGATCCGAACGTAAGACACCGGCGACTAATCCTAAAACAAAAAACATAACAACAATATCTGGCACAACTCTCTCCTGTGGGTTTGAAGTAGGACTATTGTAGAGAAAACTTTGCATAGCAAATAATAAAATGAATGATAGGAAGGTATAGTATATTATCTATGGGTTAATATTTATTACTTATTAAAGGCGTAATAATGGATCTCAGGCATATTTCATTTCGATTACTTGAAGTTTTTATGAGCGTTGTAAAAACGGGCTCAATAAGTGAAACTGCACGACGTTTACACTTAACGCAGCCGACAGTTTCATTGCAAATAAAGCGTTTACAAGAGGCTGTAGGAGAGCCATTGGTCTACATGAAACAGCAAAAACTGCAAGTTACAGAAGCGGGTTTAGCATTATTTAGAACATGTCAGCAGGTGTTTGGTCATTTTGACGACTATAGTGATTTACTGTCCGAAATTAAAGGCGGCGAGCGTGGGCGATGTAAAATTGCGATGGTCAATACAGCTCAATATATCTTACCTAAGTTACTCGGGCCTTACAGTAACTTCCATCCACATGTTGAATTACCGCTGGAAATAGGTAATAGATCTGAAGTCTTATCACGTTTTGAACGCGGCGAAGATGATATTTATGTTTTTAGTCACCCACCTTCATTAGAGCATGCACAGGCCGCTCGGTTTTTAAAAAATCCACTCGAATTTATTGCACCAATAGATCACCCTCTAGCGGATGCTGAGCAGTTGTCTCTTGTTGATTTAGCATCGCACCGGTTTTTGTTGCGTGAGCCTGGCTCTGCCACACGAATGTTGTTTGAAAGCGAACTGCAAAGACGTGGGCTTGTACTTAGTAATACGGTACAGATGGCAAGTAACGAGGCAATAAGAGTCGCGGTATCATCGGGAATGGGAATAGGGGTATTGTCGCGTCATGTTTTACCTGCGCAAGAGGCTGGTTTCAAAGTGTTAACCGTAACAGATGTCAGTTTGGCGAGTCATTGGTATTTTGTAATACGTACAGATCGGCATATTTCATATGCTGCACGCAGCTTCTTACAGTTTGCGCAAATGCATTTGGAGCAATATCTTGATACTCAATGGGTGCGCAACGAGTTACTAACGCTTAATGTGAGCTTAGATGCTGAGCAAAAACGTTTCAGCCGTTAAAATACAGTACTCAACAGTCGTTGTACTAAGAGAAGTATTGCTTTATAAATAATCAGTCAGGATTACTTTAGGTATTAAAAAAGGCCTAACAATGGCTAGACCTTTTCTAAAATTAAACTGGTTTATTGAACAAGTTCTTGCTCAGAAAACTCTTCTGCAAATAATGGGCTAGACAAGTAACGCTCTGTTGCGCTTGGTAAAATAACGACAACATTTTTGCCAGCATTCTCAGGTAATTCCGCAATACGTTTTGCTGCAACTACAGCTGCACCAGATGAAATACCCACTAAAATACCTTCATCTTTCATTAGTTGATGGGCCATTGCAATTGCATCTTCGTTAGAAACAAGTTCAGCACCATCAATTACTTCAAGGTCTAAATTCCCAGGGATAAAACCTGCACCAATACCTTGGATTTTATGTGGACCAGGCTTTATTTCTTCATCTGCTAGGGTTTGGCTAATTACTGGTGAGTTAGTTGGCTCTACAGCAATTGATTTTACATTTAGGCCTTTTTCAAGTTTTAAATAACGGCTTACACCCGTAATTGTACCGCCAGTGCCTACACCTGCAACGAAAAAGTCAACTTTACCGTCCGTTGCTTCAAAAATTTCAGGGCCAGTCGTTTCAAAGTGAATTTTAGGATTTGCAGGGTTTTCAAATTGTTGTAGCAAAATAAACTTAGTAGGATCACTTGCTTGGATTTCTTTTGCTTTTTCAATTGCGCCATTCATCCCTTTTGCGCCATCAGTTAGCACAAGGTTTGCGCCCAATGCTTTTAATAGCTTACGGCGTTCAAGGCTCATAGTATTAGGCATAGTCAGCGTTAATTTGTAACCACGAGATGCTGCCACAAACGCAAGTGCAATACCTGTATTACCTGATGTTGGTTCAATAAGTTCTTTATCTTTAGTCAATTCACCTGATTTTTCAGCTTCCCAAATCATTGATGCACCTATACGGCATTTAATACTAAAGCTTGGGTTACGTGATTCAATTTTGGCAAAAATATTACCAGTGGTTACACGATTTAGTTTTACTAATGGTGTATTACCGATAGTGAGTGAATTATCTTCAAAAATTGTAGACATTGTGTTCCCTTGGGTGCTGTTTATTCAATCGGGGGTTGATATATTAATAAATCAACCGTAATAGCCACACTCTACTGTGCAACGAAAAAAATAAAAGTAAAGTTTGGCTATAAGATATATCTATTCGGCTTATATTTGAATGAAATAAAACCAGCCTTTGTTTTAGTGACTAAAAAATAAGGGAACTTAATATGAAATTTGTTGCACTAGATCATAATGAGCAAAAATCTTTAAATTATAATCAACACACATAAGGAAAGAATGTTGCAATGGTGTAACGATGTTATTTTATACAAACAAACTGTTTTTGAGCGGTTTTATGACACATCTCCTTTAAAACATGATAAAACCCTATGCATCTAAATTTATGAAGTGATCACGATGACGTTAATCTTAAAGTTAATTGCCGGTATAGTGGCCGGTATTTTAGTGGGTCTATATGTACCATTAACAGGTGTAGAACTCCTTTATACTGTAAAAGAAGTAATTGGTCAGTTGATCACCTTTACTATCCCGTTAATTATTTTATTTTTTATCGCATCAGGGATTGCCGGCTTACCTAAAGGTTCAGGCCATTTATTAGGTAAAACCGTAGGTTTTGCATATGGATCTACCGTTATTGCTGGAACATTGGCTGTTGTGGCTGTGAGTGCGATTATTCCGTTGTTTGATGGCGGTTTAACTTTTGAAGCTGAAGTGGCCACTGAAGTTGCCAGTTTTATTGATTTAGAAATCCCTCCATTAATGGGTGTAATGACCGCACTTGCGACTGCTTTTGTATTTGGTATTGGTATGAGTCAATTGCAACTTGAAACACTTAGAAAAGTATCAGATCAAGGTCGCGATGTAATAGACGCTTTATTAGCAAAAGTAATTATTCCTGCACTGCCTTTTTATATTGCGGGTGTATTTGCCGAAATGACTGTTGCTGGTTCAGTAGTTGATACCTTGCAAACGTTTGGTGTAGTACTTGTAGCTGCATTAGTAATGCATTGGCTTTGGTTAAGCGTTTTATATATAGGCACGGGTATTTTGTTAAAGCGTAACCCAGTTGAGTTAATTAAAAACATGCTGCCAGCTTATTTTACTGCATTAGGTACGATGTCTAGCGCTGCGACGATTCCAGTGTCTTTACGTGCAAGTAAAGCAAATAATGTTAAAGAAGATGTCGCTAACTTCACAGTTCCTTTATGTGCGACTATCCATTTGTCAGGTTCGACAATTACGATTGTGACGTGTGCAATGGCAGTTATGTTTTTGTCGCCAAATATGGATGTGCCATCTCTATTTGGAATGTTGCCATTTATTATGATGCTTGGTGTTGTGATGATTGCAGCCCCAGGCGCACCGGGGGGCGCTGTAATGGCTGCATTAGGTTTATTAACGAGTATGCTTGGCTTTAATGAAGGTGCAGTCGCGTTAATGATTGCCCTATACTTAGCGCAAGATAGCTTTGGCACAGCCTGTAATGTCACAGGTGATGGTATTATTGCATTATGGGTTGATCGTTTTAGCGATAAAGCGTCTTCTTAAGTTAATTACCACCACGTTACATAGAGTACTCAAGTGAGTATTTTTACGTAGCGTGGGCTGAATGGAACGATATTTGAGTTATCGTTTCATCTTTTCTGTGTTAATGTGGCGAATTAAATTGTCACAATGACATGCTGTTTAGTTATATGAGGGTGTTCCATTGATTAACGTACTTTTAGTTGATGACCATGAGCTTATACGTACGGGTATCAGGCGTATTCTTGATGACGTTCGTGGGTTCAAAGTAGTTGGTGAAGCTAAAACAGGTGAAGAAGCTGTGCAGTTTTGCCGTCAGCACTCACCTGATATAGTGCTCATGGACATGAATATGCCAGGTATCGGCGGTCTAGAAGCCACCAAAAAAATCTGTCGCTACTGCCCTGATGTCAAAATCATTGTACTTACAGTGAATTGTGAAGACCCTTTCCCAAGTAAAGTAATGCAAATTGGCGCACATGGCTTTTTAACCAAGGGCGCAGGCTCAGATGAAATGGTTAATGCCATCCGTGCAGTTAATGCTGGACAACGGTATATAGCACCAGAAATAGCCCAACAAATTGCGTTAGCGCAAGTAACAGGCCGTACTGATGAAAATCCATTCCAGTGTTTATCTGAACGAGAGCTGCAGATCATGTTAATGATCACAAAAGGGGAAAAAGTACAAGATATTGCTGAACGTCTTAACTTAAGTTCTAAAACGGTGAACAGCTATCGTTACAGGATGTTTGAAAAACTTAATGTTAGTGGCGATGTTGAGTTAACTCACTTAGCTATTCGACATAAAATGATTGATATAGACAGCTCTCACTAATCTGCTTTATGGCCGAATTTGATCACGCCCACTTCTTAAAAACGCTATCAAGTGAACCTGGTGTTTACAGGATGCTTGATAGTGACGACAATGTTATTTATGTCGGCAAGGCTAAAAATTTAAAAAAACGCGTGAGTAGCTATTTTCGTAGCACTGTAACAGACAGTAAAACGCGTGCCTTAGTCAGTAATATTTGTAATATTGATATTACGTTGACAAATACTGAAACCGAAGCGTTATTGCTTGAAAACAATTTAATAAAAAAATACCAGCCTCGCTATAACATTTTATTACGTGACGATAAGTCTTACCCTTATATATTGTTGACAGCACACAAGCATCCAAGGCTTGCATTTCATCGTGGAAGCCGCAAAGTTAAGGGCGAATATTTTGGGCCATTCCCAAGTGCCGGCGCTGTATCTGAAAGTCTGCGCTTAATGCAAAAAATATTTCCTGTTCGACAATGTGAAGATGCTTATTACCGTGTTCGCAGCCGACCATGTTTGCAACATCAGCTAAAGCGTTGCTCTGCGCCATGTGTAGATAAAGTATCAGATGATGAATACAGCCAGCAAGTTAGTTATGTACGCAAGTTTTTGACTGGCAAGTCCCATGAAGTTATTTCTGATTTAATTACTAAAATGGAAACCGCAAGCCAAGCATTACAATTTGAACTCGCTGCAAAAGTACGTGATCAAATAATGTTGCTGCGAAAAATGCAGGAACAACAATCCATTTCAGGAAATTACGCTGAAATGGATGTGGTTGGTTTTGCGCATTTAAATGGACTCAATGGTATTCATTTGCTTATGATCCGTGATCATAAAGTTCTTGGTAGTAAAACCTACTTCCCAAAGGTTCCAAAAGACTCCCAGCAACAAGAGATTTTAACCTCATTTTTAGGGCAGTATTATTTAGCGCCAGGTGCAACAGGGCGTATTGCGAAAGAAGTTATACTGCCATTTGCGATTGACGAAATAGACGTACTTAGCGATGCATTAAGTCAAGTAAGTGAGCGTAAAGTTAATTTAAAAGTTGTAACTCGGGGAGAGCGAGCACAATACCTACAATTAGCTAATAAAAATGCCCTCAATAGCATCACCGTTAAGCAAAGTACGCAAGACTCAATTAATAAACGTTATGCACAGCTCAAAGCTACTTTGCGCTTAGATGACATTAATCGTATGGAGTGCTTTGATATAAGCCACACCATGGGTGAGAATACTGTCGCCAGTTGTGTTGTGTTTGATTCGCAAGGGCCAAACAATAAAGAGTATCGGCGTTTTAATGTGACGGGTATCACCGGTGGTGATGACTACGCAGCAATGGAGTTTGCACTTAACAAACGTTACAACAAACTGGTAGATGAAGAAAAAATTCCAGATGTTATTTTTATTGATGGTGGTAAAGGTCAGTTATCGCGTGCAGAGCAGTACTTTTCAACTTGGCCCCATACAAAAATGCCGCTACTAGTCGGTGTTGCAAAAGGCACTAGCCGAAAACCGGGGCTAGAAACCTTGTTAATTGATGGTGGCCGAAAAACGATTCCGATGGATTCTGATGCACCCGCACTGCATTTAATTCAACATATACGTGATGAATCGCATCGTTTTGCAATAGCAGGACACCGTAATAAGCGCCAAAAACAACGCACTCAATCATTATTAGAAGAAATAGGTGGAGTCGGCTCAGTTCGACGCCAAACATTATTAAAATTTTTAGGGGGCATGCAGGGAGTAAAAGCTGCTAATATAGATCAATTAAAGCAAGTACCCGGGATCAGCTCTGACATGGCTGAGAAGATATTTAACCATTTGCATGACAAGGGCTAGCCCTTCGTGCGAATATAGAAAAAAAGACATCCCCAAGTAGTTATGTGGAATATTCCAAACACACTCACAACCTTTAGACTTTTCCTTATCCCCATTTTTTTGGTGGTATTTTATTTGCCCTATTCATGGGCTTTCTTTGCTGCGGCCTTTATTTTTTGGCTCGCATCTATCACAGATATTTTGGATGGTTATTTAGCACGCAAGCTTGAACAATCAACACCCTTTGGCGCATTCTTAGATCCTGTTGCTGACAAAGTAATGGTGTGCACCGCATTGGTTGCCTTATCTAGCTATTATCAATCAATGTATATGACAATTCCTGCTTTGATTATTATAAGTAGAGAAATAGTTATTTCAGCTTTACGCGAATGGATGGCTGAACAAGGCAAGCGCGATAATGTGGCCGTATCTAATATGGGTAAATTTAAGACCGCAGCACAAATGTTAGCCATTATTGGTTTAACATGGCAGTACGATAGCTGGATGATGTATCTAAGTTATGGCTTACTTTATATCGCAACTCTTTTAACGGTGACTTCTATGCTGCAATATTTGATTGCTGCGTGGAGTGAATTGACTAAAAATTGAGTCTAAACGTATAATAACGCACCATTTTAGATAAAAAACAAGCAAACAGTTCAAAACTAGCATTTTTTGTATTGACGCGTTTAATAATCTCTGTAGAATGCGTCCGTGTTGAGAGGGCATAGCCCCTTAGATAAACAAAGCGGCACTAGCTCAGTTGGTAGAGCGCGACCTTGCCAAGGTCGAGGTCACGAGTTCGAGCCTCGTGTGCCGCTCCAGTTTATTTTAATGGTTTACCCCAGCGTTGGGGCGGAATGGCAGAGTGGCCATGCACCGGATTGCAAATCCGTTTACCTCGGTTCGACTCCGGGTTCCGCCTCCATTTCAACACTCCACATGCTTTTAATAGCAAACTCGATGCCCGAGTGGTGGAATTGGTAGACACAAGGGATTTAAAATCCCTCGACTAACAAGTCGTGCCGGTTCAAGTCCGGCCTCGGGCACCACTTTGTGGTTTAGTTATATCGCCAAATGTAACTTATAAAAATTGTATTACATAAATTAGTTTATGTGATTTATTTAGAATTAATATGATGCGGCACTAGCTCAGTTGGTAGAGCGCGACCTTGCCAAGGTCGAGGTCACGAGTTCGAGCCTCGTGTGCCGCTCCATATTAATTTTATCCACTTGCTTTAAGTAGCAAACTCGATGCCCGAGTGGTGGAATTGGTAGACACAAGGGATTTAAAATCCCTCGACTAACAAGTCGTGCCGGTTCAAGTCCGGCCTCGGGCACCACTTTAAATTATTTTACCAAGGTAATTTAAAGAAGATAAAAATAGTTTTGCGGTACTAGCTCAGTTGGTAGAGCGCGACCTTGCCAAGGTCGAGGTCACGAGTTCGAGCCTCGTGTACCGCTCCAAATTATTTGGAAACATTTAGGCGGAATGGCAGAGTGGCCATGCACCGGATTGCAAATCCGTTTACCTCGGTTCGACTCCGGGTTCCGCCTCCATATAATTTAATCCACACGCTTTAATTAGCAAACTCGATGCCCGAGTGGTGGAATTGGTAGACACAAGGGATTTAAAATCCCTCGACTAACAAGTCGTGCCGGTTCAAGTCCGGCCTCGGGCACCAATCTATCCTTTATAGATTGCTTTAACTTAATATTCCAAGTTAAAAATAGTTTATATAAATCTTATTTATCTTAATCTTATCTCTTAATACTTTTAGTTATTACTTCAAATTGTTATCCTAGATCTCATTGATTTTAAATTACCAACGAGTAGTTTTTATTACCACATCATTCATGTGATCGTGGTCTATAAGGATATTTATGAAAGTAAGTCATTCAGTTTCCTACGCGCTCACATTAATGCTGCTATATATTTTAGTTGGCTGCAATAATGATGATTCAGAACCAACGCGCAGTGTAACAAGCAGTGCTACAAAAGCACAAAATTCACCACTAAACGATCCTTCCTTTAATTTAGCGCAAGTAAAACAAGATTACGCAAATACACCTTTAACTGTGCTTGATGTATCAGAACGAAGCCGAGATGGAAAAAACTCAATTGCGGTTACTTTATCTGTGCCACTAAACCCAGCAGACAACCACCAAAAATACTTTAATATTAGTAATAAAAAAGAAGGTGTGGCGGATGGAGCTTGGGTGCTGTCTAATTCAGGAAAAACAATTTGGTTCCCGTATGTAGAGCCACAAAAGAGCTATGATATTACGGTTTATCAAGGATTGGTTGCAGCTAATGGGGAACGTTTAAGTCAAACTTACAGTACCCAAGTTACAACGAATAAACTTACCGCAAGCATTAATTTTGACACTTCAGGGGCGTTTCTTACGAAAGGCTTAGGAAATGGTCTCCCTGTTGTGAGTGTAAATACGCGTGCCGTTGATATTAATTTTTACAAAATCAATGAAAAAGACAGTCAATCATTTTTGAATGAAATATCAAATCACCGCTATTATTGGGGTATAGAGCGAATCACACAATTTGGTGAATTAGCTTATACAGCAAGGTACGAATTAAATGCACCAAAAAATACCCGTGTAAAACGCAGTATTAATATTGATGGTATTAAAGCGTTAGAACCTGCAGGTATTTACCTTGCAGTCATGGTGAAAGCGGGCGGATATGAGCAGCATCAAATGATGTGGTTTAGCGTAACTGATATTGGCATGCATGCGCGTTTTTATAATAACCAAATTGACGTTCACACTTCATCGCTTAAATCTGGCAAACCAATGCAAGATGTTGAAGTAAGCCTACTTAATAATGAAGGCGAAATACTACAACAAAGTTTAACATCCCCTGATGGACAGGCTTCTTTTGTGACTAACCTCAATGCAGCATCTCTGATCAGCGCTAAGATGGGCGATCATTATTCTGTGATTGAAATAAATAAACCAGCGCTAGATTTATCTCAATTTGATATTGGCCTGCGGCCTAACACAGAGCAAGAATTATTTATTTACGCTCCAAGAGACTTATATCGACCTGGCGAAGTCATTGACTTTAATGCACTACTTCGAGATAAAGATGGGCGTTTAACGTCAACAAGTATTTTATCAGCAGTCATTAAGAGTCCTGATGGTACGCATG
This sequence comes from Pseudoalteromonas porphyrae, assembly GCF_001298125.1. NCBI lineage: Bacteria > Pseudomonadati > Pseudomonadota > Gammaproteobacteria > Alteromonadales > Pseudoalteromonadaceae > Pseudoalteromonas > Pseudoalteromonas porphyrae. The sequence continues at coordinate 68,345 of NZ_LHPH01000024.1, forward strand.
TTAAAACGTTTAAATGGGCGGGGGATGCAAGTAACTATTACAATAAAGCATGGTCAATTCCTCGTGATGCTCAAGTGGGTAGCTGGCAGTTTGAAGTATCCAGTGTAGATAAATCGGTATTTATTTTTAATTTTAAAGTCGAAGAGTTTTTACCTGAACGTTTAAAATTAACCTTTAACCCTCAGAGTGAATTAAAACGTCTTGTTGTTAACAAACATCAAACACTTACTGTGCCTGTTTTAGGCGAGTACTTATACGGAGCTCCAGCTTCGGGTAATCGTTTATCAACACAAGTAAATATAGCCCAGTGGCGTAGGCCTGTATTAGCATTACCAGAATTTGAATTTGGTAACATTCAAGAGACTGCTTTTAATACCCGTAATGATTTAACGGATGTTGAACTTGATAATAAAGGACAAGGAAAGCTGGTTTATAACGCTGATTTTTCAACGTTAAAAAGCCCACTGCGAGTTCAGTTTATTAGTAGCTTGTATGAATCAGGGGGGCGTCCTGTATCGCGGGCTTATTCAGGATTAGTATGGCCAGAAAATACGATGCTCGGCATTCGTAGTAGCTTTGGTGAACGTAACCCAGAAGCTAACTCTAAAGTCAGCTTTGAGATTGTTAATGCCTCACTTGATGGTGAAAAGCATATAGCGACTAATTTAGATATTAAGCTGATAAGAGAAGATCGCCGTTATTTTTGGGTATATACGCAAAGTGAAGGGTGGCATTACCAATGGGATGACAACGAGTTTGTTGAGCTTACTCAGTCAATAGATATTGAAGCCGGTAAAACAGCTCAAGTACGGTTTCCAGTTGAGTGGGGACGTTATCGTTTAGAAGTAAAAGATCCCGCAAATAACCTGTTTTCTAGCATGCAATTTTACGCGGGTACAAATTGGTATGAAGATTGGCAAGCGGCACAAGCCGGCAGTGGTGCCGCGCAACCAGATAAAATAACGATGGCGCTTGATAAAGCTGCGTATAGCGTAGGTGATACAATAAAAGTGAATGTAATTCCGCCAGAAGCAGGCGAAGCTATCATTATGGTTGAAGGTGATGAGCCACTTTGGATGAAGCGAGTGTCTATTTCAAGTGAAGGTGCAGTCGTTGAAATACCTTTTTCGAAAGAATGGCAACAACACAACCTTTATATTAGTGCTGTTGTGTTGCAAGCGGGCAGCAATGAGCAAAGTTTGACGCCAAAACGCAGCTTTGGTTTAGTGCATTTACCCTTAGACAGAGAGTCACAGCAACTTGATATTACCTTCGATGTAGCCGAAAAAGCACTTCCAAACAAAAATTTACCCGTTAAAATTAACGTTAAGCAGGCGGCAGATAATAAATCTAAACACGCTTTTATTACCTTGGCTGCTGTGGATGTTGGAGTGCTGAGTATAACGGATTTTGCAACCCCAGATCCGTTTGATGCATTCTTTGGGCAACGTCGCTATAACGTTGATGCACGAGATGTGTACGATAAAGTAATCGAAGTTAGTCAATCAGATAAAGCGAATTTACGTTTTGGTGGCGATACAGACCTAACGCGAGGTGGAAAGGCTCCACAATCAGAGGTAAATATTGTTTCTTTATTCAGCGGCTTAGTGGCTTTGAATCAACAAGGTGAAGCAAATGTAGACTTAGCGATCCCGGATTTTAATGGACGCTTAAAATTAATGGTTTTAGCTTTTTCAGATAATGAATTTGGTAGTGCCGAGCAAGAAGTAACCATTGCAGCACCAGTCGTTACGCAAATTGCAATGCCACGTTTTTTAGCGATGGGTGATAGCACAACGATTGCCCTAGATGTTACTAACCTCAGTGGTGTAGAACAAACACTAGCCGTTAGCTTTGAAGCAAATGGAGCAGTAAAGCCATTTACTGATGATAAAGATATTAGGCTACTTAATGGAGAAAAAACCACATTAACGTACCGAGTTGATGCTGAAAGCCCGATTGGCAACGCCTATTTTAATGTGATGGTTAAAGGTGATGCGCTTGAAGAAAGTGTACAACGGCAATGGCAATTAGGATCACGCCCCAGCTATAGTGCAACACATACCAAAGTTCAAAAAGTATTATTACAGGGTGAAAAGCTGGAACTAGATAAGCGCATAACTGATGAGCTTATTTTAGACACCGTGCAGGCCAGCGTATCTATTTTTAATCGCGCAGGCATAAACCTACAAAATCAGCTAACACATCTGATGCAATATCCTTACGGTTGCCTAGAGCAAACCAGTAGCCGTGCTTATCCACTTATTTTTGCCAGCCCAGAGAAACAAATATTAATGGGTATTAAAGGTGTGAGTGAGCAAGAGCGCTTAGCCATGATAAACCAAGGTATTGACCGTTTAGCTACTTTGCAGCTCAGTAATGGCGGTTATGGCTTATGGAGTAATAAGTCAACAGAAGAATATTGGTTAACTGCGTATGTGGGAGATTTTTTACTCAATGCGCGAGAAATGGGTGTAAATGTACCCGAAACACTCTTAAGTAAAACGCTTTCACGACTTCAGCGCTATATTGCACGTAGCGGCAGCTTTTACAATGAACCTTGGAGCGATGATCCCAAGCATAGTAATTTTGCTTACAAAGCCTATGCAGCATATGTTCTATCACGTGTGAACCAAGCGCCATTGGGAACTCTGCGTAGTCTTGCTAAAAATCAAGCGGATGACGCGAAAAGCGGATTACCACAAGTGCACCTAGCCATTGCTTTGGCTAATATGGGTGACAAAAAACGCAGTGATGCGCTATTCATTCGCGCTTTAAATAATATACCCACGAAAAGAGAACACTACTTAAGTGATTATGGAAGTCAAATACGAGATTTAGCGATGATGATTCATTTAATGATCAAACATCAGCAACACGCCCAGCATCAACAAAAAGCAATTGCACTTAGTTTTAAATTAGCCGATTTACTAAATCAACGAACGTATTACAGCACACAAGAGCGTAATGCATTATTTTTAGCGGGCTTGTCGCTGCAAATAAATAACAACACATTGTGGTCAGCACAGCTAATTTTAGGGAGTGCTAACTCAAAGAAAGACACGCTGACAGCCAATGAGCATACTCTGCAGCAAAAAACGGTATTTAAACAGGCCTTAACAGCGGAAAATTTACAGCACTCGGTTACAGTAATGTCTAAAAATGAAGAGCCATTATTAGCGACGATCAATATCAGCGGTTATGGTAAAAAAGCCCCAGTGCAAAGTACGAATGGAATAGCTATTGGGCGTCGTTGGCTTAATGTAAAAGGGCAAGAAGTAAAAGTTAATGAAGTGAAGGTGGGAGAGCTATTTTTAGTTAATTTAACAGTGAATGCCGATCAAAGAACACCTGATGCCATGGTTGTTGAATTACTACCTGCTGGTTTTGAGCTCGAAAATCAAAACCTAGCCCATGCAATTAAGCTTGATGAAATAGTAATAGACGGGCAAAGCATTACACAATGGCAACAGCAAAACCCAGTTAAACACCAAGAATACAGAGATGATCGGTTTGTAGTGGCACTTGAATTATATAAAGGCCGTACAGCACAATTATTTTATTTAGTTAGGGCGGTAACGCCGGGCATATATAAAGTGCCATCATCATTTGTAGAAGACATGTATAGGCCAGAACTACGAGGCGTCGGTAAGGCGACGAATGACATTACTATCAGTCAACCAAGTACAGCAAAGTAGTGAGAATTAAGCTAACGAAAAAGAGGGTTTGTAAATTTTTATTAGTCGCTTTAGCGTAAAAAAAATAATCGCAGGCTCTGCTGCTGCGCTCATTTTTTGGTGTGTTTTGTTGTTGTCAATAAGTGCTTTGCTGTTGGATTATTTATATCCACTTAAGCTACCGCAAGGGACTTACAGTATGGCAGTTACAACCAATTCAATTACACCGATAAGTAAAACGCGTGCAAAACAATTTGCACGCGTTGTGGTCGATGAAAACAATAGACCATTACGTACTTTTGCTGACGATAATGGGATATGGCGTTACCCAATATCGTTGCAGCAAGTTTCACCGCTATATATTGAAGCTTTAATAAACTATGAAGATCGCTGGTTTTGGTATCATCATGGCGTTAATCCATTTTCAGTATTACGCGCTACTTATCAAAATATTACACAAGGGCGAATTATTTCAGGAGGTTCAACACTGTCAATGCAAGTTGCGAGAATATTGCACCCTCACTCACGTAGTATTTGGGGAAAGCTACAGCAGGTATTGCGAACATTACAGCTTGAATGGCATTTAACTAAACCACAAATACTACAACTGTATCTTAATAACGCCCCTTTTGGTGGCACAATAGAGGGCGTGGAAGCCGCCAGTTATAGTTATTTAAATAAATCAGCGCAAGCGTTAACACACGCAGAAGCTGCATTATTGGCAGTATTACCACAAGCGCCCACACGGTATCGCCCCGACTTACATAACCAAGCAGCGCAACATGCACGTGATAAAGTGCTCAACCGTCTTGCAGAGTTTAAAGTGTGGCCGCAAAGCGTCATTGACGATGCAAAATTAGAGCATGTTTATAGCAGTCGCTTTAAATCACCGCAATTAGCCCCTTTGTTTGCAAGACGATTATTAAATCAACACCCAAAACAATTGATCATTAAAAGCACAATTAATGGAGAGTTACAGCAAAACTTACATGACTTAATTACAAACTACATTACACAATTACCAACGCGAAGTTCTGCAGCTATTTTGGTCGTGGATAACCGTACTTCGGCGGTTAAAGCGTATATAGGGACTGCTGATTTTGCTAATACAAAACGTTTTGGTTACATAGATATGATCCAAGCTATTCGATCGCCAGGCTCCACACTTAAACCTTTTTTGTATGGCTTAGCGTTAGACGATGGTTTAATCCATTCGCATTCATTATTAGCAGACACTCCTAGAAATAATGCACACTATCGTCCTGCAAATTTCAGTGGTGGTTTTAATGGGCCAGTATCGGTGCTTAGTGCATTGCAACGTTCTTTAAATATCCCCGCGGTTGACCTATTGCAGCGTTATGGCGTGAACCGCTTTGTTAGCCAATTAGATAATGCGGGATTAGCACTGTCTATTCCTCACAATGAGCCTAATTTATCAGTCATATTGGGCGGGGGAGGAACGTCACTAGAAGGCTTAGTTCAACAATACAGTGCATTGGCAAATGAAGGACAGGTGCACCAACTACGTTATTTACAGCATGAGTTAGCACAACCAAAATCAACACGGCGTTTATTATCGCCTGCAAGTGCGTGGGTGATCCAAGCTATTTTATCAGGGATTAGCCGCCCAGGTAGCATTCATACTTTGGCCTCTATGTATGAAACTAAAAAAATAGCCTGGAAAACAGGCACTAGCTATGGTTACCGTGATTCATGGGCAATAGGAGTGAATAAGCACTATACAATTGGCGTATGGGTCGGTCGACCTGATGGCACACCTATGCCTGGTCATTATGGTGGCAGTACTGCCGGGCCATTATTATTTAAAGTGGTTGATAATTTGGACCTCGATACAGTAAACATATCAAAACCGGATAACGTAACGGCAAAAAATATTTGTTGGCCATTAGGCACATTATATTCTGATCAAACAAAAATGTTTTGTCAGCAAAAACATCAGGCGTGGGTAATCGATGAGGTTGTGCCGCCAACTTGGCATCGTGAAGATGCTGATGCATGGCAAAATGGTCTTTTTACCTATTGGTTCAATCCAATCAACCAACAGCGGGTATCAATAGATTGCAATATAAAGGGTAAGCGCGCAAAACAAGTAGCGCTTTGGCCAAAAGTACTTGAACCATGGCTTATTAAAAACCAACGCAGAGCAGCCCTCATTCCAAAGCTTGATAAACAATGTATAGGTGCATTGCCATCTGCAAGCGCAACACTCAGGATTGTTGGTATAGAAAACAAGAGCATTTATCGAAAATCTGGGGTAAACGGCGAACCACCCAGTATTATATTGAAAACGGTAGGTGGAAGCGGACGCAAAAGTTGGTATATAAACGCTAAACAACACTACCAAACGTTAGAAAATGAGACGACCACTCATGTTTTTAGTGAGACAGCACAAGGTGATCAACAAATTATTGTACAAGACGAGTTGGGTAATACTGATATGGTAACTATCAGTCTTTAAATATTTGAAAACTAATAATGAGTGTTTTTGATAGGAGAAATATGCCCAAGTCACGATCAAGATATGAGCGTTGCTTTTAAACCAGTCCTTTGGGTATTTCAAAGGCACTTATTTTCTGCGTTGCTACCCCTTAAAGGAACCGCCATTATTGCGAAGTAACGCCTCAATAGTAAGCCCTGTGAAACGCTGAACCCTGCATCTTGAGGTGACTTGGGTACACACCAAAGTTTAAATAAATTAAACTTTGGTGTGATTTTTTACTTGTGCCAAATCCCTTTAGGGATTGATTCATCAAGCTTTTTATTTTGAGTAGGATCAAACGTTGGTAGTTTACCTGCTTTACGCTGAGCGGTGTAATCATTAGCTAGCCAAAAGACAACACCAGAGAGCATAAATAGTGCAATAACATTTACTATCGCCATTAAGCCCATTGATATATCAGCTAACGTCCAAATTAAGCCAAGTTCACTCACTGAGCCAAACATAACCATGCCAAGCACAATTAGGCGAAATATCAGCATGCCATGAGCATGATTGTGCTCTAAGAACATCAAGTTAGTTTCTGCGTACGAGTAGTTAGCGACAATCGATGTAAAAGCAAAGAATAAAATAGCGATGGCAACAAAAATAGCACCCCAACTACCCACATGCTGTTCAAGTGCCGCTTGTGTTAATGCAATACCAGTTACACCAGAGTCTGCAACTAATTGATCTGAGAGAAGGATCAAAGCAGCTGTTGCACTACAGATAACAACGGTATCAATAAATACACCGAGCATTTGTACATAACCTTGCGAAGCCGGGTGTGGAGGATTTGGTGTCGCGGTGGCAGCTGCATTTGCAGCACTACCCATACCAGCCTCATTTGAGAATAAGCCACGTTTGATACCTTGGATCATTGCTTGCATTACACCATAGCCAATTGCACCAGCACCAGCTTGTTCAATACCAAAGGCACTATTGATAATACGCATAAATACAGCGGGCAATTCTTGTGCATTTATAGCACATACATAAAGTGCAACAAGTAAATATGCTAACGCCATAAATGGCACAACTAATTCGGCAAAGCGAGATATTGTTTTCAGACCACCAAATATAATAATGCCAGAGCCAACAACTAACATTAAGCCAACAACATAATTAGGAATACCAAAGGCTACTTCAAAAGCTGCAGCGATTGAGTTTGATTGCACTGCATTAAACACTAAACCAAAGGCAAGTATCAGGCACAAAGAAAATACGATACCCATCCAGCGTTTACCCAAACCATATTGCATATAATAAGCTGGGCCGCCTCTAAAATTACCATGTTCGTCACGAATCTTGTAAGCCTGCGCCAACGTACTTTCAGCAAAACTTGTTGCCATGCCTATTAAGGCAATTAGCCACATCCAGAAAATAGCACCTGCACCGCCTAAATAAAGTGCAACAGCAACACCTGCCATATTACCTGTCCCAACACGGGCGGCGAGGGAAGTACAAAAAGCTTGAAATGACGAAATACCATCTTTATCGCACTGGCGAGAATTGAACATGACTTTAATCATGTGTGGGAATTGCACAAATTGAATAAACTTGAGTTTAATAGTAAAGAACAGTCCAGCTGCTATTAATAAGTAGACAAGGATATGACCCCACAGCAGCCCACTAATACTATTTATTATATCTATCATGTTATATGCCTAATGAACGAGTTAAAAAAACAGCGGGCAACTTATCATAAGCGAGGCAGATAGTTTAGTGTAACAATGAAAAAAGCTACGTTATCCACAGGCTTTTGTGGGTAACATGTCAGTTTCTTTTGTGTATCTTACAAAAGCGAAATAAATGCAATATTAGTGATAATAACGCTTGCGTAAAATCAGCCGCGCCCTATAATGCGACCCCACTGAGACGGCAGAGCGCAACGCTTAGCGGGGCAAGAGTTAATCAGTGAGTCGAGTAAAACTTAACTTTGAAATTCTTTAAAAGAAACTAAAAATTAAGTGTTGACAAAAAAATAGGAAAGCGTAAGATGCGCAGCCCTAGCGAGATAAAGTTTAACTTTAATCGCAACGTTCTTTAACAATATAAAGCAATCATCTGTGTGGGCACTCGTACAGATTGAGTTCTAACAGCCGAGCTTAACTTTCTTTTTAGATAGGTAAGCAAGGCAAATAAATTTAGAGTCTCAATGTGATTTCTCGAAAGAGAAACTGAGTGACCAACAGAATAGTTATTTTTAATAATTATTCAGCACAGTCAATTCAATATCGAAAGATATTAAATAAATTCAGAATTCATTGAGCAGGTTCTTCATTCTTTATTGGATGAGAACAGAAAAAACTTTTAATTGAAGAGTTTGATCATGGCTCAGATTGAACGCTGGCGGCAGGCCTAACACATGCAAGTCGAGCGGTAACAGAG
>NZ_LHPH01000025.1:0-76247 GCF_001298125.1 Pseudoalteromonas porphyrae
TGGACCCACCTGATCCCATGCCGAACTCAGTAGTGAAACGAAACAGCGCCGATGATAGTGTAGCATTTGTTATGTGAAAGTAGGTCATCGCCAGGCTCCAAATAAAGAAAGCCCGACTCATAGAGTCGGGCTTTTTTACGTCTGCAGGATATTGAAACAGCGAGCAAGGTGCAAGGTGGCGAGTGTCGCTCAGGCGCTCATCTGAAAGCAGTACACCCCCATATATCGGTTGTCGCGATAAATCACGACCTACTGTTTTGCAATCAGCGTGCGGGTATTTTATTGTAGGTCAGGCTTTAGCCTGAAGGCATATACAGTATTCCCCAGAGCCCCATATACTCTTTTCTCAACGCATTCTTATTGTTAATCAGTGGTTTACAGCGTGTTCAGAATAAATTTAAATAAGAGTAATACCAATCTACTTAGAAACGGGGGCTATTTAATTTCAAGAAAAATGCGCTATAACGAGGCAAAAGTTTTTAACGACGTTATAGCGTGATTTAATTCGTTAAATTTTTCAAATATTTATTCAGATTAGTATAGCGATAGCTCATAACTTTACTTTGTTTATGAACTACTTTACTAACGCTATGTAGCTCACTAGTTTAATGCAATAGGTTTAGTATCGCTTTAGGTAATAATATCAATCGACTTAAATATTTAACCACTCTAGCGGGCTAAATAAAGCGCTAACTGTGTTATAAATTTTTCATGTAGAACAACTGCATGTCAAAATTTATGCCTTGTTATCACTGTATTTACCTGTCGCTATAAGTGGTCAGTAACTTAACACGATTGGTATAATAACAAAAAGCTCATATTAAAAATATGAGCCCCTAGAATAAACCATAGCCTTCTGTTTCTTCAGCATGCTGTTGGGCTAAGTGAGCGGGGCGAAATATAGCACTAGGATCTATGAGTACGCTGTGCTTACCTTCAAGCTTTATTAAGCCGCACATCATACTTTTAGTCTGAGGGTCTATATCAAAACCAATATCGGTTAGCTTATCAAGAGGTTTAATGTTCTCTTTTTGATAACTGATATTATCTTCAACTTTATCAACTAAAAGGCCTATATGAGGGGTTCGGCCATCTTTAGTGGTGAAAATAATGATAGGTTTATAGTCCAAAATTATTTGCTCTTTAGCGGATTCAAATAATCGAATTAGCTGCATAAAGCTATTGCTTCGCTCGTGGCTTAGTTCCTGTAAAGCCTGTTTAATCGCTCCTTGTTTAACTAATTGAATAATCATATTTGAGCGTTCATAAAGCCGCTCATAAGGAATTTTAAAGCGCTCAATAATAGCTTGAAGATCTTCATTCTCGGTTTTAAAGTTGCTGTACCATTTAGTGAAGTTTGATTGTTGGATATCATCACTTTGATTAAATATTTGGTTTTGATTTATACTGTTTTCCAGTGCATTAAACCATTGATATTGCTTTTCTTCCCATTCGTTAAATAAGTTACTTAGTAGTTGATTACTTGCTTGGGTAGATTGTTTATTGAGAATGAGCCCTAGATCAAAGATTGGAGTAGGCGTTTCCATATAATCTTTAACGCCAATGAAACTTTTATTATCGTTTGGTAATGAGGTTAAATTATCTTCAAAGCGCTCTGTTAAAAGTATATCGAGAATCTTTAATGAAATAGTTTTCTGACCTACTCTAAAATTAATTAAATCCATACGTTCCTCACGTCCCAAATTAGTAATTTAAGGATAGAACATAATTTAGAAAAGACAGTGATTTCGCTGATTTTTTAGAAAACAGAACGATAGATTATACGTTTATTCTGGTCTGTTTTATTTACGAACAATGAGTTTACCTTTTTATCCTCACGGAATACTCTATTTAATTGTAGAATCAAACAGCGGCGCTGTAGTGGTAATGAACAGCGCTTTACAGCAGAACTAAACACCATTGCATTAAGATAGCCTTCAAAATGAAGCCGATTAGGCTCATCAATTTTTGCTAGGAGCATGTCTTTAATAAATTCACGGCACCAGTATGCATCACACTCTTTTGGATTAGGGACGACCTCAGTAACCATAAGTTTACTCGGCTGTTTAATGCGATCAAATAAGTCCTGACTTGATACAAAGGATACGCTTGTATAGTCAGGTGAAAAATTGAGTTGATAAGCTTTATTTATAAATTCAGCTAATGGTTTGTATGTACCGACAAGTGCAATGGCTGTTACATTACTGGATTTTAATTGTTTAAGTGCGCTATCTATATCATTGCTATTACGTCGGTAACGAGCAACTTGAATTGGTTTAAGGTTATAAGAAGCAAGCGATTTAATTAGGGCACTTTCGACAACATGGCCAAATTCATCGGCTTGAATTAAAAAACCAATTTTAGAGTGCTTCAACTCTTCTACGAGGTATTTAATTTGCTCTCGAACTTCATCATAGTAACTAGCGCGGATGTTAAATACATTTATCGTTGGTTGGTGGTGTAAAAAATCAGCACCGCTATAGGGCATTAAATAAGGGGTTTTTACCCGTTCAAGAATAGGAGTAATTGCATGACTTGTAGGAGTTCCCATCGCACCAAACAGAGCATCGACTTTATCTTGGTAAATAAAGTGACGAGTATTGCTGACCGCCCTTTTTGGTTCATAGCCATCATCAGCCACGAGTAGCTCTACTCGAGCTCCATTTATACCGCCATTGTTATTTATTTTATTAAAATAAGCATTACTACCTTGGTAAAGTTGCTCGCCAATTTGTTTAGCTGGGCCACTCAATGCTGTAGACATGCCTAATTTTATAACCTGCTTTTCCTCGGCATAGATAAAATTACTCATGAAAAGAAAAAGGAGTAAAAGAGTACTAAGGTAACTTTTTAAGTAAATATTGCTCATACCAGTTATTAACAGCCTGCTTAAATAGTTTATCGAGTGATTTTTTACCACTGATCTGGAAAACTATTTGTACTTTTTTTGGTGACCAGTTTTGTAATATTAGCCTAATAATAAGGTGTTTGGTATTTTCATCACAATTGAAAAAACTGTTTGGTGTACGCCAGAGTGCGCGCCATAGTAAAGGCTTTATAGCAAATAGCTGATAATCTGTTGTTAATAAGGCTGTAAGACGTTGATCTAACTTGTTATCAACACTTTCCTGTGCACAGCCGTTTAGTATTTGTTCGACTAATTGCTGATCCAATTGACTGAAATGATCAAGGAGCTGTAATGCAAAGTCTGATTGAAAATGAGCTGCAAGATCATTAATTAATAGATCATCGTCAGTTAGGGGCTTAACCATTAGAGCCGCATGTTCAGCAGTGGCTTTATCTTGTGCGAAGCCTAGTTTAAGTAAGTCAAATCCAGCATTTTGCCAAAACTTGAGTAGTGTTGCATTAGCACCAAAACTTGCCCCAAACCAATGGCAAGTTGAGGCTAGTTGCTGTTCACAATGGCTAATAAGTTGCGAGCCAATACCTTTGCTATGTTCTGATGGTGCAACGGCAATACGAACAACACGAGCAGATAACTTTGTAAGTACGTCAGCATCAATACTTAGCTGGGCTAATGTTTGCGCCATTAAATGCCCTTGGGGACGACGCTTACCACTGACTATTTGTGCGCTTATATCAACGGGTAAACCACCTTCAATCGCAATTAAACATACGGCAATAATGCAATTTTGTTGCTGACACACAAATATACGCTGCCTAGTTGCATCGAGTAAATGGCGTAAGTCATTCACGCTGGTTTGGTAATGTGCTAATGCCAACAGTCCTATCACTTGGCGTAGTAAAACCTCATTTTTGGCAAGGTTCTGAGCATTTAATTCAGAAAAGTGAAGGAGGTTAGTATTCAGAACAATACTTTGATGATCCGCATCAAGTGCTAACAAATTACAAATATGCTGCTCGAGGGGATCATTCGCTGCAAAGCGGATTGGCTGTTCTAAAGTAACACTGCTCATATTTTTATAATGATGCTCCAAATAGTGTTTGAACTTTAATGTATACCCGCGACCGTTTCCTTCATAACCTATTATTGTGCTGGCAAATACAATACGAGGATAATGTGCGAGCATTTTAATTAGTAGTGGTACTGGGATCGCAGCGGCTTCATCAACCAGCAACACATCACATTCTGGTAGCTCATTAAGTAACTGATCGGGTGCAACATAATGTAGGTTGGCGAGTTGTTTATTTTGTGCTTGATAGGTGAGCTCTCGCTCTATTGCAAAGTGTTTAAAGCAGCTGTGCAAGGCATTAAATTGTTGTGAGCAAATGAGTATTTTTTTGCCTATTAATTTTGCGGCTGCAAGGCCCAAAGAGGCGGATTTTCCACGGCCGCGATCTGCACTGATTAATAATGGTCTATTGGCCCTTCCTGTCGCTGTTTTAACTATTTGATCGATACAATATTGTTGTTCAGTTAAGTCTATTTTACCAGCTAGCTGACTCGTGTTAGGTGATTGCTGCCAGCCTGTCTGTTGGCTCAAATGCAGTAATAGATCGTTACAGAGTAAACGTGCGAAGCGTTGGTTAAAATAACTGTATTGTTGCTGCGTTTCAAATGATTGAAACGCAGTAAGTGCAGGGTCGCACCAATGGTGTAACTCATTAAGCTCAGGCAACAGTAGAATAAACAACCCGCCAGCCTGGACAGTGCCACTGAGGGCTGCAAACTTATCAGGTACTAACCCACTAAACCCATCATAAATAACATGTTGAAATTCTTGGCCGAGAATCTGGTGAGTATGTTCGGGCCAAACACTGTTTGTGAGATCAGGACTGTTTGATAATACTTTTACATGCGGGTTGTTAAGTTGGTTGAGTAATTCATTAGCTTGCTGATAACACCAATTTTGTTCGCCAGTAATTAAGAGCAACTGCCTATGCTTAGCATAGGCAAGTTGCGTTAGAGTATTTTGTAGTAGCGAGTTAAATAGCTTGTAGTCGTGCATAAACAGTTACTAACCACTTACTACCAAAATCATCAAAATTCACTTGTACGCGAGATTGTGCACCACTACCTTCATAGTTAATAACTGTTCCCATACCAAACTTTGCATGTAATACATGTTGGCCTAAGTTAAAACCACTTTCTTCAAATGTGGCATGACTTACTGATGAGCTAAAACGTCCTGATGCAGGTGGGCGTGATACTTGTGTTTTAATGCGAATTTCTTCAATGCAATCCTCAGGCATTTCGCGTAAAAAACGTGACGGGCTGTGGTATTTTTCTTGCCCGTAAAGGCGGCGAGTCTCGGCGTGACTGATATACAGTTTTTCCATCGCACGAGTCATGCCTACATAACAAAGGCGACGTTCTTCTTCTAAGCGACCTGACTCTTCATTACTTTGTTGTGAAGGGAACATACCTTCTTCAACACCTACCATAAATACCAGTGGAAACTCTAGACCTTTCGCTGAGTGTAAGGTCATCATTTGCACTGCATCTTCGTGCTCTTGTGCTTGACCATCGCCAGACTCGAGTGAGGTGTGCGCTAAAAAACCTTGTAAAGGAGAGCTATACTCTTCATCTTCCGGCAGCTCATATTGGCCACAGGCACTGATCAGCTCCTCTAAATTTTCTACACGAGCGCGGCCTTTTTCACCTTTTTCAGCCTGATACATCGCCATCAAACCTGATGTTTGAATCGCGTATTTGGCTTGCTCTTCTAACGTGAGATCGCTAATTTTATCTTCAATATGCTCTACTAGTTCAACAAACTTAGTAACAACGGTTGCTGCACGGCCTGATAAATGTTGTTGCTCAACAATCGCTTTAGCGGCGTACCACAATGGTAATGATTCGCTACGGGCACAGTCGCGTATATGGCTCAGGGTTTTATCACCTATACCACGGGCTGGGGTGTTAATTACTCGCTCAAAAGCGGCATCGTCTTGGCGATTACCTACTAAGCGTAAATATGCGAGTGCATCTTTAATTTCTTGACGTTCAAAGAAGCGCATACCGCCATAAATGCGGTATTTTAAACCTTCTTGGAGCATAGCTTCTTCGAGAACGCGTGATTGTGCATTACTACGGTACAAAATAGCGGCATCTTGCAGGGCGTTCCCCGCGTTCAACCAGCTGCGTAATTTACTACTAACAAAGCGTGCTTCATCTAATTCGTTAAAGGCAGCATAAACTGAGATTGGCTCACCATCATTACCATCAGTCCAGAGGCTTTTTCCCATACGATCTGAGTTATTTTGAATGAGTGCATTAGACGCTTTTAGAATGGTGGCAGTAGAACGATAATTTTGTTCTAGGCGAATAGTTTCGGCCTTAAAGTCGGTTAAAAAACGTTTAATGTTTTCAATTTTAGCACCACGCCAGCCGTAAATACTTTGGTCATCATCGCCAACAATCATAATACTATTAGTGTCGCCTGCCAGCAATTTAAGCCATGCATATTGAATAGTATTAGTATCTTGAAACTCGTCAACTAACATGTGGGCAAAGCGTTGCTGGTAATGGCGAAGCAAGGTGGGGTTATTTTTTATAACTTCAAAACTGCGTAGTAAAATTTCTGCAAAATCGACTAAACCGGCACGGTCACATGCTTCCTGATAAGCGGTATACACTTTTAACATCATTTGTTCGTTGATGTCATAAGCTTGAATATCTTTAGGGCGCAGGCCTTCGTCTTTTTTGGCACTGATATACCAACCAAACTGTTTAGCAGGCCATTTTTTATCATCAATATTCATGGCTTTTAATAAGCGCTTGATCATGCGCAGCTGGTCGTCAGAGTCTAAAATCTGAAATGCCTCTGGCAAATTAGCTTCGCGATGATGGGCGCGTAAAATACGGTGTGATAAGCCATGGAAAGTACCAATCCACATTCCACCAACAGGAGCTTGAAGGGCTTCTTCAACGCGAGAGCGCATTTCTTTAGCTGCTTTATTAGTAAAGGTTACCGCAAAAATACTGTAAGCCGAAGCTTGCTCAACTTGCATTAACCACGCGATACGATGAACCAGTACTCGAGTTTTACCAGAGCCAGCACCAGCGAGCACCAACATATTTTGTAGTGGAGCAGCTACGGCATCCCGTTGTTTGTCATTTAAGCCATCGAGTAATTCTGAAACGTCCATCATCACGCCTTTTCAATCAATATTGAAGGCAGTATAACAGGTGTTTTTGTTAGGCTAAATAAAATACTGTTTTTATAAACAGTTAATTTAAAAAATGTTCTTTATTCTATTTAGTGAGTTTTTTAGCTAAGCTATCATGCGCATGATAATGTTGCCGTAGTAAATTTGACTTATATTTAGTGAAAATAACGATTTTGGTAAAAAGAAATGATGCTATATTATTTTAAGCTTTTGATTTTAATCGGTTTTAATAATTGGCATGATGTGTGTAAGTATCTAATAAGAAATTAAATTAATAATTGAGGTTAACATGGCAGATCAAGGTTCTGGCGGTAATGTAATTGCGGCAATTTGTAATATCTTTTTTCCAGGTTTAGGGCAGTTGGTGCAAGGACGTATTTTGTCGGCTATCTTTTTTGCACTAGCCATTATTATAAGTTATGCGCTTGTTTATGTATTAATCGGTTTTGTACTAGTACCTATTATTTACTTATGGTCGATAATTGATGCCGCTCGCTATAGATCATGACGTTAGAAGTTAATAATAGCGCCCTTTGGCGCTATTATTGTTTTTGGTGTTGTGCTTTTACAATTTGGGTATAATTGCATAATTATAGGTTCATAAGTGATATATATGGAATATCAATTTATACGCGATCCAATCAGTGGCCTGCGCATTAAAATTAGCAGCGAACATGCAGTAATAGGCCGTTGGCTTAACGAAGAAATTGGTAAAGAAAAAATAGCCATGGTACAAGCATTAATAGCATCAGTTGCAAGTAGCTTTGAGCCGCTGACTTTACAAGGCCAAGAAATTGATTTGATCTTAAATAAAGACGAAGCTATTTTTGAAGCGCACGCATTACACCAAGATTCTGAAGATTTAATCGCATATCAAGACGATGAGCTAATGCTTGAAGAAAATGGTTTAAGCAGTGGTTGTGGGTTTGAAGACTTTATTGATTTGATTAATTCATGGCAAGAATTTACCACAGGAAGGTAAGCAGAGCATAGGCTCTGCTATTTGGCTATATTACTGCTCAGACACTGATTTAACAGCAGCAAGTAATAAATTTTCGGTCAGACGTACTTTATAGTTAGGGTTAGCGTATTGAAAATGCACGAGCCCTTTTTTATCTACCACAAATACCGCAGGCACAGGCAGTGCAACTTTAGCTTTACCATCGAGGGACACAAAATTCACCCCTAGTTTATTACGGTAAATAGTCGCTGTTTTATCATCTAAATAAAATGCAAGGCCAAGCGCTTGGCTTAAGGTAAGGCTATCGTCAGAAAGTAACTGATAATTAGGGGTGTCAATTTTACTCTCAGCGAGCTTTTCAGGGCTGTCTGGTGAGATTGCAATAATTTGTGCACCTAATTCAGCTAGTTCAGCTTCTATTTTTTGTATACTCGCAAGTTGCTTTGAGCAATACGGGCACCAGCCACCTCGATACACTATTAACACCGTTGTTTTTTCTGCAAAACGCTCAGCAAGATCAACATTGTGACCATCTTTATTCTTTAATGTTGTTGCAGGTATAGTCAGTCCAGGCATCAGTGGGCTGACTTTTTCAGCTGCTGAGGCAATATTCGTTGCGGTTGCAGCTGATACCGATGCTGTTATAAGCATAGAGCAAGCAAATAAAATAGGTTTTAGCATGTAATTCCCTTGGTAATTTTTGAAACGTGCGGCTTAGATGACAGACTAGCAAGATAAACAATTTCATCAAACTTAATTTATCTGTATTATTAGCAGTAATTAAATAGAGTAACTGGGATCGAAATGTCTGCCAATTTAAGTAAACTAGTAGTGATGCTAGAAATGCAAAATGCCATGAATACTAAAGTACATGACCAATGGTTTAGCCAAGGGTTTGAGTGGAATCGTGCTATTTGGGTTGAATGCGCTGAAATGCTTGATCATTACGGTTGGAAATGGTGGAAAAAGCAAACTCCAGATACCGAACAAGTTATTTTAGAGCTTGTTGATATTTTTCATTTTGGTTTATCGCTACGCATTGATGGTAAAACTAGTTACTTAGATTTAGCTAAGCAACTTGAACAACAGTTAAGTGCACCGCAGCAAGCTGATGACTTCAAACAAACATTAGAAATTCTAGCGGCGTCAGCTGTTGCAGATAAAACCTTTAACGCTGCTGCATTCGCAGGTTGCATGGTGCAAATAGGTATGGATATTGATGATTTATACCGTGGTTATGTAGGTAAAAATACGCTTAACTTTTTCCGTCAAGATCATGGTTACAAAGACGGTAGCTATATTAAAGAATGGCATGGACAAGAAGATAACGAGCATTTAGTTGAAGTAGTTAAAAGCCTTGATACTGAACATGCTGATTTTGCAAAGCTTGTATACCAAGGCTTGGAGGCGCGTTACCCTAAGAGTTAAGGGTGGACGTGGCTAAAATCAGTAATATTTAAATAGTCACTAATTTCATTGTGTGGTTGCTTGCTATCAGGGTTTGCAACCGCCAATAAATGACCAATACCAAACTCTTTCGCGGCTTTTAACACACTTAAACTGTCGTCAATAAATAGTGTTCGTTGTTTATCAAACTCTAAATCTGCATGTACTTGTTGCCACAAACTTTGATGCTCCTTACTTACACCGTATTGATGAGTAGACACCACACCATCCAAATAATTATCAATGGCTGTTTTTTCGAACTTTAAAATAACACTTTCAGGGTGCGCGTTGGTCAATAAAATAAGCTCTTTACCAGCTTGGCGCAGTGCAGTTAAAAAAGCAGGCACATCTTCACGTACTTTAATAAGGTGCTGTGTTTGGCGTTTAAGCTCCATAATTGGCAGATTAAGCTGCTGCTCCCAGTAATCTAAACAGTACCATTGAATTTGCCCATGAACTGCTTGATAACGTTTTGCAATATCAGCTTTTGCTTCATCCAAACCAATATTGCGCACAATAGCATGCTGCTCAGGAATAACGTTTAGCCAAAAGTGATTATCGAAATGTAAATCAAGGAGTGTGCCATCCATATCGAGTAATACAGTATCGATTTTTGACCAATTTAGCATAGGAATTTCCACTTATAGGGTTTATGATTAAACTAACTGCCATGATAGCAAATTAATGCCGATGACACAGAAAAAGCACCCAACACCACCTGAAATTCTCAGTGACGAAGTCGTCGCTAAAAGCCGTTTATTTACGGTTGAATCCTTAGAATTAAAATTTTCAAATGGCGAGCAGCGCCAATATGAGCGGATCCGTGGCGGTGGCCGGGGGGCGGTAATGATAGTGCCACTAAATATAGACAATGAACTGCTGCTAGTTCGTGAGTACTGTGCTGGCACCAATGATTATCAACTAGGCTTTCCCAAAGGGTTAATCGACCCCGGTGAAACACCAGAGCAAGCAGCAAACCGAGAACTTAAAGAAGAGGTTGGCTTTGGTGCTGAGCAACTCCAACCATTAAAAGTAGTATCAATGGCACCGAGCTACTTTAATGCAACAATGCATATTTTATTTGCTCAGCAGCTTTATCCGCAAACACTTATAGGTGATGAACCAGAACCATTAGTGGTTGTTAAGTGGCCATTAACCGATTGGCAGTCATTATTACAACAATCAGACTTCACAGAAGCACGAAGCGTTGCAGCTTTGCTATTATTAACTAAGCATTTAGAATCTGGAGCTGCCAATGAATAAATTACTAGAGCCTTGCATTGAACTTGCACAAAGTGCAGGGGCAGCCATTATGGCTATTTATAAACATGGTGATATCGGTCAACAAGAAAAGTCGGACCATACCCCTGTTACTAAGGCGGACTTAGCTGCAAATGATGTACTTGTCGCCGGCTTAAAAGCACTCGCACCCGATATCCCTATTATGTCTGAAGAAACGCCCATTCCTGCACTTGCGGATAGGCAAGATTGGCAACGTTATTGGTTGCTGGATCCTATGGATGGTACAGGGGAGTTTATTTTAGAAAGTGGTGACTTCGCTGTAAATATTGCCTTGATTGAAAATAATCGTCCGGTACTTGGTGTGATCTATTGGCCAGCAAAAGAAACCACTTATTTTGCTAGCTATCAAAATGGTGCATTTAAGCGTGTTGCCGGTATAGAGCAGCAGATCAATGTTGCTACCCCTGATAACCTAACTTTAGCCGTTAGCCGACGCCAAAAGATTGAAGCGGTGAGTCAATACTTAAATGCACAGTTTACAACCGTTGCAGTTGGCTCATGCTCTTTAAAGGCATGTATTGTTGCTGAAGGGAAAGCTGATTGCTTTTTACGTATAGGTCCAACGGGTGAATGGGATACAGGCGCTTCACAAATTATTGTAGAAGAAGCGGGTGGTTGTATTACCGATGCCGAATTTAACCCGTTAACCTATAATCAGCGTGAAAGCACTGAAAATCCTGACTTCATTGTGATGGGGCACCCTGATTGGGAGTGGCAAAAAATGATTAATCCGCATCAAAGAGCACTTTAATTCGTATTTTGATTGCTTTTTGTTCGGTTGAACAGTTTTAAGTGGTTTAACTCTTGCATTATATTATGATTCCTATACTATAGCGCTCTCTTCGAAACAGGTTCGAAAACAATACGAAACTGTTGAAAAGAAATTACAGGCGCGGGATGGAGCAGTCTGGTAGCTCGTCGGGCTCATAACCCGAAGGTCGTCGGTTCAAATCCGGCTCCCGCAACCAACTTTTTATAAAAATTTGGTTACTGTAAACTCTTGGTTAGAGTGAAAATTAACTAGTCGATAGACTTTAAATACACAGGCGCGGGATGGAGCAGTCTGGTAGCTCGTCGGGCTCATAACCCGAAGGTCGTCGGTTCAAATCCGGCTCCCGCAACCAATTTTAAATTGGAAGCCAAGTTGTCATGTATAGCAACTTTAAATAATTCTACAATTTCAGGCGCGGGATGGAGCAGTCTGGTAGCTCGTCGGGCTCATAACCCGAAGGTCGTCGGTTCAAATCCGGCTCCCGCAACCACTGAAATAAAAGTGAAAGTAAGAATGAATCGACACTCTATATGAGTGTTTTTTTATGCCTGAAATTTAGTAACACGCATAGACTGGGTTGCTCATAAACACTGGCTCCCGCAACCACTGAAATAAAAAATAGTAATATTAAACAGACGCGCCTAAGCGTGTTTTTTTATGTATGAAATTAAGTGAAATGCATAGATTGGGTTGCGTATAACCCGAAGATCGTCGGTTCGCTTTTCATAAACACTGGCTCCCGCAACCACTGAAATAAAAGTGAAAAGTAAGAATGAATCGACACTCTATATGAGTGTTTTTTATGTCTGAAATTTAGTGAAATGCTTATATCAATTTTATTAAAAACATGGTCATGCTAGCAAATTAAATTACTCACTAACTACGTTAAAAATTACTTATATAGAACAACTACATATCATAATTTTTGCATTGTTATTGAGCCATTTTCTTGTCGCAATAATAGATCACTAATTTAATGCAATTGGTATATTAGGCTGTTATGAATCTTACTTCCAAAGATCTGGGTCGTCATTTGCGTTTAAATTACTATTGTTGAGGACTTGTGCGAATCGATTTGCAAAAATACCTAAATATCCCCATGCCGCAAAGAATATTGCAGTGACAAGAATAACCAAACCAATTATTTGCAGGCTGAAGTGAGTATAGTAACCAAGGGCAATAAATATCACGGCCAGCACAAACAGTGCAAGGCCGCGTAAAAAGCGTTTTAAGCTGAGCTTAGGCTCTGAGCCTAAGCGATATATCAGCGGCTTTAACATAGCTGAAGACTATTAATAGTAAGAATGTTCGCCAGCTTTGTGATCAGTTATATCAGCAACGCCAGTGATTTCGTCAAACTTAGCTATCATTTCTTTTTCGATACCTTCTTTTAACGTGACATCGATCATTGAGCAACCATTACAGCCACCACCAAATTGTAAAACTGCAATACCTTCTGCCGTTACTTCAACAAGGCTTACTTGGCCACCGTGGTTTGCTAACTGAGGGTTAACCTCGGTTTCTAGCATGTGTTGGATGCGCTCATTAAGTCCTGCGTCATCACCAATTTTACGTGCTTTAGCATTTGGCGCTTTAAGGGTCAGCTGTGTGCCCATATTGTCGGTGACGAAATCGATTTCAGCTTCTTCTAAGAAAGGTGCGCTTTCAGCATCAACAACAGCATCAAAACCATTAAATGGTAGACGAATATCGCTTGCTTCTACAGCATCTTCAGGGCAATAAGAAACACCACATTCCGCTTGTGATGTACCAGGGTTAACAACAAACACACGGATGTTTGTTTTTTCAGCTTGGTCAGCTAATAATTTTGCAAAATGCGATTGTGCGGTTTCGGAAATAGAAATCATAAAACAACTATACTTGACTAAATTACTCGGATACTGGTTATCATACTCCGCTCATCGCGTTGTCGCCAGTGTTGAGCGTAAAAATTTGGCATCTATTTTAAGCAATGATAGCGTGCAAACATTGATCATTAAATGAGTGTTTTATATGCGTTTGATAATAACAATCTTTACACTATTACTAAGCTTTTCTTGTTTAGCCCAACCTCTTTCTTATTATTTTGAAGAAGACGTTAAATTTGACCCAATGATCCCCACTCCAGAGCAGGTTTTAGGCTATGAAGTAGGTCAGTGGCATGTACGTCATGATCAGTTAGTACGCTATATGGAGGTGTTAGCACAAAAAAGTGATCGTATAAATTTTGAGGTAATAGGTCGGACTCACGAGCAGCGCCCATTAGTCATGCTAACGATTACCGCGGCTGATAAATTACCTAAAGTTGAACAAATCCGTCAGGCACATTTAGCACGTTTATCTGATAAAGAAAAAGCGAAAGCAGTGAATCAACCTGCCGTTGTTTGGATGGGTTATAGT
This sequence comes from Pseudoalteromonas porphyrae, assembly GCF_001298125.1. Taxonomy (NCBI): domain Bacteria; kingdom Pseudomonadati; phylum Pseudomonadota; class Gammaproteobacteria; order Alteromonadales; family Pseudoalteromonadaceae; genus Pseudoalteromonas; species Pseudoalteromonas porphyrae. The sequence continues at coordinate 13,977 of NZ_LHPH01000025.1, forward strand.
GTGCATGGCAATGAATCTTCTGGCAGTAACTCAGCCTTATTAGTGGCGTATTATTTAGCTGCGGCGCAAGGAAAAGAGATTGATACGCTATTAAATAATACGGTCATTTTACTTGATCCTTCATTAAATCCAGATGGTTTAGCCCGTTTTGCTAATTGGGCGAATAGTAATCGCGGGATGAATTTGTCATCGGATCCACAAACCCGTGAACACGTTGAAAGCTGGCCAAGTAGCCGTACTAACCATTATTGGTTTGATTTAAATCGCGACTGGCTACTACTACAACACCCTGAATCGCGCGCGCGGATTGCTAAATTTCACCAGTGGAAGCCAAATATTCTGACAGACTTTCATGAGATGGGACCAAATAGCACATACTTTTTTCAACCTGGTATCCCTACTCGTAAACACCCAATAACACCAGATGAAAATGTTAGCTTAACGAAGGCAATTGCTAATTACCATGCAAAAACACTGGATGAGCATAACGCCTTGTATTTTACTGAAGAAAGCTTTGATGATTTTTATTATGGTAAAGGTTCAACATACCCTGATGTGAATGGTGGCGTGGGCATTTTATTTGAACAAGCGAGCTCACGAGGTCATTTACAAGACACGATAAATGGTCCGCTGAGCTTTGCTTTTACGATCAAAAATCAACTATTAACAAGTATGTCGACGTTTCAAGCGGCAATAGATAATCGCCAAGCGTTACTCGACTATCAAGCTAGTTTTTATAATCATGCTGTAGAACTTGCTAGTGATGAAGATTACAAAGGTTATGTAGTGCAAGGCGGCGTTGATACTGCCCGTATTGAGCTATTCTTAGATTTATTAAAACAGCACAAAATTAGTGCTTATCCACTTAACAAAAGTGTGAAAGTAGGCGGTAAAAACTTTACAACACACAGTTATTTTGTGCCACTTGCACAACCTCAATTTCGTTTAGTGAAAGCTTTATTTAGCGAACAAAAAAGTTTTGTTGATAACACCTTTTATGATGTATCTGGCTGGACCTTGGCGCATGCCTTTAATTTAGAATTTGCAGCAGTAAAAAGTGGCTGGGGATTAGATGTGAGTAAAGCCGCGTGGCAACAGCCAGAGCAAGCACCGTTTGCAACGTTGGGTACGCATTATGCGTTTGGTTTTAAATGGGATAATTATTTAGCGCCTAAAATGCTTAATAAGTTATTGCAACAAGGTGTGCAGGCACGTGTGGCACTTAGCTCGTTATCAGCAAAGTCACTTACTCATACTGAAGAATTTGCGGCTGGAAGCATTATTATTCCTGCTGGTATTCAAACTAATCCGCAGTGGGTTACGCTCTTAAATAGTGCTCAGAATGAATTTGGCATAGCGATCACACCGATCACTTCAGGTCTAACAGCTAAAGGGGCTGATTTAGGCTCAAGAACACTTGCCGTAGTGAAAGCACCTAAGGTGCTGCTTGTTGGTGGTCAAGGGACTAGTCAATACGAGGTCGGTGAGGTGTGGTATTACTTAGACCGTTTTGTTGGCGTGGCACCTACGATAGTTGAAATGGAGCGCTTTGGTAATTTAGTGTTGAGTGATTACAGCCATATTGTATTGGCGCATGGTAATTATAATAAGCTGTCAGATGCTGATAAAGTAGCGATTAAAAGTTGGGTGCGTAAAGGTGGCGTTATTTGGGGGCACAAAGGTGGAGCAAAATTTTTAGTTGATCAACAGTTATTAAAAACCAGTTACTTATCACGCCAGGATGTCGCCAGTGCATTTAAAACAGATGGGCTAAATTATGGCGATAAAGATCACTTATCTGGACGCCAACGTATTGCTGGAGCGATCTTTAATACTAAAGTTGATTTAACTCACCCTCTTACCTTCTCATTGCAACGAGACACTTTACCCGTATTTAAAAATAGTACTTGGTTGCTTGAAATGTCAGCAGCACCATTTGTTAATGTGCTGCAATATACTCAAAAGCCATTACTAGCTGGTTTTACGGATGATGTGAATGTTGAACAAGTTACTGGAGCAGCGGGTTTAGTTGCTCACTCATACGGGCGTGGTAATGTAATCGGCATGACTGACAACCCAGTATTTAGAGGTTACTGGTATGGCACAAGTCGGCTATTAAGTAATGCATTATTTTTCGGTCATACATTTCGAGCAAATGGGCAATAGTGTCAATTTTCACAAGAGTTAATGTTCTAGTGGCGTTAGGCAAGTAACAAATGTCCATACTTGTTTAGCGCCAGCGTGTTTAAGTGCCATGGTGGCAGCATTGAGTGTTGCCCCTGTGGTCATAACGTCATCAATAATAGCCACCGTTTTTCCTGTCATATCTGTATTACACACAAATGCATTATTTAAATTTTTTATACGTTTAGCTTTACTTAGCGAGGACTGCGCTTGTGTTTTTTTAGTGCGTTGTAAACTCTGAAAATCAACATTTTCGTTTATTAGGCATGGTAGCCAACATTGCGCTACTTGATTAAAACCACGTTGTAGAAAACGTTGAGGATGCAAAGGTAAAATAATAAATATATCAGGCCATGACTCGCTATTGAGTTTGTAAATTTCTAGTTGTTGCTTAATCACAAGTGATAGTGCTTTTTTATAATGGATCTGATTGCTAAATTTAAGCTGTGTGAGCCAATGATCGAAAGGTGCGCGATACCATGAACAGGCAAATAAGCGATCAAACTGGCAGTCAGGAAATAACTCGACTATATCTGGGCGATATAACAAGTTTGGATGGGCTGTAATATCGAGCAACGCTAGATCTGCTAAGCAATGTTCGCATAAGCAGTGTTTTGTTAAAATAACACTCTGACATTGCACACAAAACGAAGGAAAAAACCAGTCAGATAAATGTTGTATTCGTTGATTAAAACCACTCATTGCATTCAGTCCTTGAAGCGCTATTATGAGCACTAAGTTTGGATGAGGATTGATAAAAATGCAAAATGAGTTGGTGTTACTACATGGCTGGGGGATGAATCAAGGTGTATGGAAAATCATTTTTCCGGAACTGGAGTTCTTACATGCAGGCGTTGTGCGGTGTATGAATTTACCCGGCTATGGCGACAGTCAAGTGTGGCCAACACCGTATAACTTGCATGATACAGCTAAGCAGTTAAGTGAGCAATTACAACCTAACTCTATTTTAGTGGGCTGGTCATTAGGGGGGCTATTTGCATTATATATTGCCAAACATTGGCCTGAAAAAGTAGCTAAAGTGCTATTAGTAGCTTCAAGTCCATTCTTTGCAGAAACAGAGGACTGGCCGGGTATTAAAGCAAATGTTTTAACGGCTTTTAAAGAGCAGCTAGTTACACATCGTGAAAAAACCATAGAGCGATTTTTAGCTATTCAAGCAATGGGAAGCACGAGTTCACGTGATGATATTAAACAGTTAAAAAAATTACTGAACGAATACCCTGCACCACAAGAATGTGCACTAAGCGCAGGGCTAGATATACTACAAAGTGATGATTTACGCGATATCTTTAGCAATTGCCCGGTGCCCATTAGAGGCGTTTTTGGGCGTTTAGATGCATTAGTACCGTACCGTGGCATAGCAAAAATGCAGGCACTGAATAGTGACTTTGAGTATGAAGTGATTGATAAAGCTTCCCACGCACCGTTTATTTCTCATAAAAAAGAGTTTTTATCTGCCGTCAAATCAATGCTTTGAAAAGTAATATCGACATAGCATTAAAAAGCCGATAGTAAAGCTTTATTTTGTGTATTTTATGAGCGATAATTAACCAATATATCATTGGTGGAGGTGTAGTGTGCCAATCGGATCTGTATTTAATAGTGGTGTTGAAGGTTTTAACCGTGCCAGTCAAGGCATAGAAAAAGCCAGCGCAGAGATAAACCGCGCCAGCATTGAACAACAAGATGATGCGCAGTTAGCCCAGCAGCGTCAGTTGCAAGCTGCACGCCCAGAAGAAGCGATAACAGCGCCTGTATCGCAACCGCCAAAAATTGACGAAGCATTAGTAAACTTAAAAGTTGAAGAGTTTAATGTTAAGGCAAATACGCAATCGATACAGACAGCAGACGAAGTGCTTGGCACTTTGATTGACGTTAGAGTTTAATAGACTATGAATATTGTCACGCCATTTCCCAGTATTAATATAAACACTGCAAATGTGCATACGGAAACCGCTCGGCGTGACAATCAACTACGGGAAGTTATACCTGCCCCAGCGGCTGCTAAGCCTTCTAATACCGACAATAAAGCACTTGGCGATAACGAAAAAGCTAAGCAAGCCGGCTCAACTGATGTTGGTACTTATGATGCTAAAGGTAAGCTTGCTGATGAAAAGGTAATTGAAGAGCGCCAGCAAAGCGATGGTGAGCAAAACGAAGAGCAACAAGAAGCTAAAAAAGAACAGCAGAAGAAAGAGCAAGTAACCCAGCAAGAGCAGCAAGATGCAGCTCAAATTAAAGAACTTAAAGCACGAGATACCGAAGTACGTATTCATGAGCAAGCGCATGCGTCAGTTGGTGGGCAATATGCCGGCTCGCCAAGTTATGATTATCAACGAGGGCCAGATGGCACTAATTATGCCGTTGGTGGTGAAGTGCAAATTGATGTTGCTGAAATAGAAGGCGATCCAAAAGCAACCATTGAAAAAATGCAAACGGTACGAGCAGCTGCACTTGCTCCTGCAGAGCCTTCAGGTGCTGACCGTTCAATTGCAGCTGATGCTACGCAAAAACTTGCAGCAGCGCAGGCTGAGCTTGCAACACCTGCCGCTGATGACGAGAGTGAATCAAATCGCTCTACTTTTAAGGTAGATAATGATTTAGCTGAAGATGAGCAAATAATTTCAGCTACAAATACAGAAACAGCAACTGCTAAGCGTGATGCAGATGTAGAGGCGCGCGCTGGTCGCATTGCGCAATTCTACCAAGGTGCTACCTCGGCTTACGGACAGTCAGGGTTTTCTGCAACTATATAATTCACTGTCCGGAATTAGTTGACCACAACAATTAGTATCACACCGTAAATACTCTATATAAAAATAGCTTTGATTTAAAAATAAAAAGCGCCTTTAGTCTAAACTAGGGCGCTTTTTATTATCTAAATAATAATCACTAATTTAATGCAATTGGTATTATTTTTTCACTTTTGCATTTGCGAAGGCATCTGCAAAAGCATTCCCCATTAAGGCATTACCAGTATCGCGCTTTGGCTTTGCTGCACGAGGTTGGTGATTATTGCTGCGACTATTGTTTTGTGGCTTTTGATTTGCAGCTGGGGCTGCTTTATTACTGGTATCAATGTCATCATCCAAGCGCATAGTAAAGCTGATGCGTTTACGTGGGGCATCTACTTCAACTACTTTTACTTTAACAATATCGCCGGCTTTTACTACTTCACGCGGATCAGAGATAAACTTATTAGTAATAGCCGATATATGCACCAAACCATCTTGATGAACACCAACATCAACAAAAGCACCAAAGTTAGCGACGTTTGATACAACACCTTCTAAGATCATACCCGGTTGTAAATCACTGATTTTTTCAACACCCGCTTTAAACTCTGCAGTTTTAAACTCAGGGCGAGGATCGCGACCAGGTTTGTCTAGTTCGCTGATAATGTCTGTCACGGTGGGTAAGCCAAATTTATCATCGATATAGTCATTCGCAACGAGTTTATTAAGTAGATCTGAGTTACCAATCAAGCTGCTCACATCTAGACTATTTTGTTCGCAAATACGTTTTACAACAGGGTAAGCTTCAGGGTGAACTGATGAGCTATCAAGCAGATCGCTACCATTACTAATTTTCAAGAAGCCAGCAGCTTGCTCAAAAGCTTTTGGTCCTAAACGTTCAACTTTTTTAAGTTGTGAGCGCTTAGTGAAAGAGCCGTTAGCATCGCGGTAGTTAACTATATTTTGTGCTAGGGTTTTATTTAAACCAGACACGCGAGTAAGTAATGGTACTGACGCCATGTTTAAATCGACGCCAACTAAGTTTACGCAATCTTCTACAACAGAGATAAGGCTTTGCCCAAGTTGGCTTTGCGATACATCATGCTGATATTGGCCTACACCAATTGATTTAGGTTCAATTTTAACAAGCTCAGCTAGAGGGTCTTGCAGGCGACGCGCAATTGAAACCGCACCGCGTATAGATACATCTAAATCTGGAAACTCATTAGCGGCAAATTCTGATGCAGAATATACAGATGCGCCAGCTTCACTGACCATGATTTTATTGAGTTTAAGCTCACTATTTGCTTTTATTAACTCAGCAACAAGCTTGTCTGATTCACGAGAAGCGGTGCCATTACCAATCGCAATCAACTCAACTTTATGCTGACGACATAGTTGCTCTAATGTCCGAATGGATTTATCCCAATGATTTTGTGGGGCATGAGGGAATATAGTTTGAGAGGCAAGTAGTTTGCCGGTGCTATCAACAACCGCTAGTTTACAACCAGTACGTAAACCAGGATCTAGACCTAAAGTGGTACGAGGCCCCGCAGGTGCTGCCATTAATAAATCTTTAAGATTCTTAGCAAATACATCGATTGCACCCGTTTCAGCTTTTTCGCGCATTGCAGCTAAAAATTCATTTTCTAAATGCAGACCAAGTTTCACTTTCCATGCCCATTGCACAACAGTTAATAACCATGGGCTGGCAACTTGGTTTTTAATATCAAGGCGGTAATGATCTGCAATCATAATCGCACACATATGTGCCGGGTTTTCAACGCTTGGTTCAGGGTTGATACTCAGCTGCAAAATACCTTCGTTACGTGCGCGCAGCATTGCTAAAGCACGGTGCGATGGGATTTTTTTGAGTGCTTCTTGGTGCTCAAAATAATCACGGTATTTGGCACCGGTTTGTTCTTGGCCTTTGATCAAGCTTGCTTCAATTTGGCCATGTTGGCTGATATGGCGACGGAATTTTGCGAGTAATTTAGCGTCTTCGGCGAAGCGTTCCATTAAGATGAATTTTGCACCTTCAAGGGCTGATTTTGTATCTGCAATAGACGCTTGTGGATTAATAAATTGTTTGCTTTGCTGCTCTGGATCTAATGAAGCATCGTTAAAAAGTGCATCTGCGAGAGGTTCAAGCCCTGCTTCTATCGCTATTTGGCCTTTAGTGCGGCGCTTAGGTTTATAAGGAAGATATAGATCTTCAAGCTCCGTTTTGCTGTCAGCACGGTTAATGTCGGCTTCTAAACTCGCGCTTAATTTATTTTGCGTTTTAATGGTGGCTAAAATAAATGCTCGACGCTCTTCAAGCTCGCGCAAGTATGATAGGCGCTGCTCTAATAAACGTAGCTGAGTATCGTCTAGGCCACCTGTAACTTCTTTACGGTAACGCGCGATAAAAGGAACGGTCGCGCCCTCATCAAGTAACTTTGTGGCAGCGATGACTTGCTGTTCTTGAGCATTTAGCTCGGTGGCTAAACGTGCAGAGATATTGCTCATGCAAAAACCTTATTAAACAATTTTAAAACCAGAACGATAGTTTTGGCGTGATGAATTGCTTGAATAATATCACAGCGTGGCTTAATAAAAAGGCCTTAAAGCATGCTATTTATATACTTTAGGGCCTTTATAATAGGAGAGTTATTTAAATAAACAATCGTACTTAATGAGGGTGCTCAACTTGCTCTAGAACTTCACTAAAACCGTGAGCAATAGGGCTAATATGAACAGGTATATGCAATGTTTTAGCTATTTCACGCGCGGAGATCAAACCGCAAATTTCATTGTGTGCCGTTGTTACTAGTAAAAACATGATACCGTGATGCTCCATGGTTTGTAGTGCATCGCCAATGCAGGCGTAACCTAAACTTTGCATACTCACACCTGTTAAATGAGCGATCGGTGTCATCACATGGCGTAGGCTAACATCTTCGCGTGACACGTTTAGGCGTTGCGCTAGCATCATAATTTTTGAACTTTGTAGGTCTGCACTTGATACAACCCCGAGCAATTTCTCTTTATCGTCAACCACCAAGATAAAGTCAGTGTGTTGGTTGTTGGTTTGCTTTAATGCATCAACAATATTTGTTTCGTAATGCGCTCGTAGTGGATCTTTTTGGGTGAAATTATTCACCATTTTTAAAGCCGGAGACGTTAAATCGATTAAAGGTTGAGTGTCGCTGTAAGTGTGTGACAACACGCCTTTAGAGATATCTTGAGTACGTAATTCTTTGAAATTAGTCATAGTAACCACCAAAAATGTTATTAAATTTAATTAAGTTCTAAAAAATGAATTAAATAGAATAAGCTGGTGGTCCTCGCTGATAAGCGTGATTAAAAGGTTTAGCTAAATGTGCGCCCAAGTAAAACGACTGGGGAGTGTCGGGGAGTGGATGAAGTGCCCCTAGAGACAGCCCGTTGTCATGAGTATCTATGTCAACGTCAAGGTTTGCTTGGTCGGGAATATCACAAGCAATGTAGTTAGCATTGGTGTGCTGCGCTTGATTGTCAAAATCATGCGCAAGTACAGTCAAACTCACACTCATTAAGAGTGTAAATAACATGGCATGACTGCATATGCGATGTAATAAGTTTGACATGAAACGACCTTCTAATTATGAACCCAAGCGCAAAATGCATTACTTGAGTACATTTATGTATAATCTATAACTACACATTAGACAATCAATAATTAACCAAATCTGAATTGTCTGATATTTTTAATTAAATGGATGTACGATTATTTCTGAGCATCAGGGTAGCTAATTTTGTTTACATACCACTGCTTTTTTCCTTGCGGCGTTGGTACTTCAAATTCATCATCTACCTGTTTTTTTAATAATGCACGTGCCATTGGTGAATCAATAGAAATATAATCTTTACGGTCGTAAATTTCATCAGGGCCAACAATTCTAAAGGTTAGTGTTTCTGCGTCATCATTCTCAATTTCAACCCACGCGCCAAAAAATACTTTACCAGCCTGTTGCACTGAGTAATCAATAATTTTTAGATCTGGCATGCGTTTACGTAAGTACCTAACTCGGCGGTCTATTTGGCGCAATAAACGCTTATTATATTGATAATCTGCATTTTCAGAGCGGTCACCTAAACTTGCAGCCCAACTCACTATTTTTGTTACTTCAGGGCGTTTTACGTTCCATAAGTGGTCGTGTTCTTGTTGTAGCTGTAAATACCCTTCGCGGGTGATTAAATTGGTTTTCACGGTTTTACTTATCCATCTTAGTGGGATCGCAGGCAAGGTATTAAAATATCACGGGCTTGTCGAGAGGATTTTTATGCTTTCGATAGGTTGTACCTTGAAACGTTCAGTAACAATCTTGTGACTTAATTAGTTTTTTATTATCACGCTTTTCCTTTATATTAACGAGTAACTGTATAAAACAACAAGAATGAAGTTATGGGACACGAAACCACAAAAGTATTGGTCGTAGATGACGATATGCGTTTACGCAGTTTATTAGAGCGTTATCTGGTAGAGCAAGGATTTATCGTACGAACTGCGGGTAACTCAGAACAAATGGATCGTTTGTTGGAACGCGAGAACTTTCATTTAATGGTGCTGGATTTAATGTTACCTGGCGAAGATGGCTTATCGATTTGTCAGCGTTTACGCCAAAAAGAAAACGAAATCCCGATTGTAATGCTTACCGCAAAAGGTGATGAAGTAGATCGTATTATTGGTTTAGAACTTGGTGCCGATGATTATATTCCAAAACCTTTTAACCCCCGTGAATTATTAGCCCGTATTAAAGCAATTTTACGTCGTCGTTCAAAAGAAGTACCGGGTGCGCCTGCCGCGGAAGAAAACGAAATTTCATTTGGTGAGTTCTCACTTAATTTAGCAACCCGAGAGATGAGTCAAGGCGATAAAACAATGTCATTGACGAGCGGTGAATTTGCGGTATTAAAAGCATTGGTGACACATCCACGAGAGCCGCTTAGCCGTGATAAGTTAATGAACTTAGCTCGTGGGCGTGATTATAGCGCACTTGAACGTAGCATTGATGTGCAAGTGTCTCGTTTACGCCGCATGATTGAAGTAGATGCGGCTAATCCTCGCTATATCCAAACAGTATGGGGCTTAGGCTACGTATTTGTTCCTGATGGTGAAAAATAACCTGAATGAGTATGTTTCCTAAAAGCGCATTTGGGCAAACGGTATTTTTGGTAGCGGCATTATTGTTGATCAATCAAGTCGTGTCGTACATCACCGTGAGCCTGTATGTGGTTAAGCCAACCATTGAGCAAGTTAACCTGATACTTGCTAAGCAAATTAAAACCGTGTTTATTGACTGGGAAGATGGCGTTGAAATAACAGATGAAGTATCGGAAAAGTTTTTTGAAATTACCGGTATAGAAGTCATGACACAACGCCAAGCAATGCGTAGTGGGTTAGGGCAAAGCCGTGAATATCCGATGTTATCGCGCAGTATGTCAGAGCAGCTAAATGGTTCTGCACGCGTACGAATTAGTCAAACGGGGCCGCTTGTTTATTGGGTTGAAGCTCCGCAGGCGCCCGGTTATTGGGTTAAAGTTCCGCTCACTGGGTTTAAAGATAATAATCTGGAATTCTTAACTTTCTATCTATCAAGTATTGGCTTTTTAAGTGTGCTGGGGGGGTGGTTATTTGCGCGTCATCTAAATCGGCCTTTAAAAGCACTCCAGCAAGCTGCAATCAAAGTGGGTGTTGGGGATTTTTCAACCAAGCTAGAAGAACATGGCTCAACAGAAGTAATTGAAGTAACGCGGGCATTTAATCAAATGTCGCGAGGTATCGCTGCGTTAGAGAACGATCGCCGTTTATTAATGGCGGGTGTGTCTCATGATTTACGTACACCGCTTACGCGTATTCGTTTGGCGACTGAAATGATGTCAGATGAAGAGGATTACCTGCGTGAAGGGATCATTTACGACATTGAAGATATGAACGCGATTATTGATCAGTTCATTGAGTATTTACGTCATCATAAACGTGAAGAGTTAGCGCTTGAAGATTTAAATGCATTAGTGTCTGAAGTCGTACATTCAGAGCAAAAACATCAACGTAATATTACGTTTACTGAAAATCACAGTATCAATAATGTACCATTGAGCATGGTGGCTATTAAACGTGTTATTACTAATATGATTGAGAATGCAATACGTTATTCAGATGATGATATAGATGTGGAAACCACAATCAGTCGTGATAAAAAGTACGCGATGGTGGTGGTTAAAGATCACGGGCCAGGCATACCTGAAAGTGAATTAGAATCAGTATTTGAGCCATTCAAGCAAGGTGACACAGCACGCGGTAGTGAAGGCAGTGGTTTAGGGTTGGCGATCATCAAGCGTATTGTTGATATGCACGGTGGTAAGGTTGCCTTAGTGAATCGCCCTGAAGGGGGGTTAAGTGCTGAGGTGTATTTGCCTTTAAAACATGTAACTACAAAAGAAAAACAGTGATCAGTGTATTGGCTAAGTAATGTTATTTAACCGGGGTTAATGTGGTGATTAACCCCAATTTAGTGATGGTGTTTGCTGGTGTCTACGTTGCCAAAAAGGGTGTGATGACCAACGTTGTTCTTGGTTGTAGAAATAATGTTTATGGTGTAGATAACTGTCCCATATCTGCTCAATTTGTTGCTGATAAGTTTTGATAAAGTATTGGTGTATATCGTTATCTAATGTTTCGATAACCTCAGATTTTTTTATTAATGATGCTAATTGCATAGCACTTGCCATTGCATTAAAAATCCCCTGAGATGATAAAGGGTCAAAGCTAGTTGCGGCATCACCAAGTGCAGCCCATTGTTGACCTACAAAGGTGTCTAAGCGTGTTGAATTGGCACTGGTAATACCGTGTAGATCTAACGTATGTTGATTGCCTTCGAGTAACGCGGCTAATGGTGCATGTTGTTGAGCAAGTTGACTAAATAGAGCTGTGTCACGATTTAAGCCTTTACTGAAAAGGTCGGAGTCGGTTTGAAATGCTAAAACACGGCGTTGATTTGGTAGTGGTGCACTGTACCACCAGCCATTAACGGTTGCACAAATACTCCCTAGTTGATTCTCACTGTTGTTTGCCAAGGTCGCCCAGCATGATATGAGTCGGTCGCTTTGTTGACGATCCGTATATTTTTTTGCAAAGTGAGCTTGGCGGCCTGTTGCATCAATTACAAACTGACTACAAATAGTGATTTCTTTGGGTTCGTCGGAGTTTGTGTGCTCAAGTAAAATGTGCCATGTATTATCATTATATTGACTGCCTCTGAGCCGTGCTGGCCAAATACATTCAACACCACGTTGCTGGGCTTTATTACGTAAAAACAACTCAAATTCTTTACGGTTTAATCGCCAACCGAAGCCATCTGGGTTGCTTAGGTTATCAGTAATGTGAGGCTTTTCTTGTCCCCAGCTAACTTGCATGCCTAGATTGTGTAAATGAATAGCTTGGGTGATGTTTGTGTCTATTAAAGCTTCAAATTCAGTGAGTAAATTAAGCTGTTGTAAAATGCGCTTTGCTGCAGGTGCTAAACATTCACCAATGCGCTCTTCAGGCAATACAGATTTATCAATAAGTGTTACTTGGTAAGAATCACATAACGCAAGCGCAGCAATACAGCCTGCTACGCCTGCACCAATGATCACAATATCACTCGTTAACTCTTTTTTGTTAATCATTGGCATAATGATCCTAACGTCCTTTTACGCGATGAAAGCGATTTGCTTTTTCTGTTACACCTAAATCTATTTTGTGTTGATTTGGTGGCAGATCCGCAGAAAGCGTCGCTTTACTATGTTGTATTGCTTTACTGGCAAGGTTTGTATGTGCTTCTTTATCTTGCTTGTGAGGTAGCATGCCGACTTGCATCATAGTTGGAAATTGAGGGTCACCAAGGGCGCCAACATGTGCTTGCACAATCGCGAGATCTGCAAAGTTTTCAACCATACTGTTGATTTGGTTGGTGTATGTTGCAGGCTGGCCGTGCAAAGGTAAATCATCTAACCAATCTGTGCGATACGCAAATGCCTGTTGGCGAGTGCTATTTGATAGTGATGTATCAAGCACTTGCTTATAACGATATTGGTTCATAACTTGATTAGGCACACGTGCCGGCCAAAAAGTGGGTAAGAAAGGGTCGTATTCAGAGCTGTAGCCATCACGACAGCTAGCTGTATCTGTTTGCCATGGGATAGCCATCCAACGTGTCACACCGCCTGCTACTTGTCCACCAAATAATGGTCCTTGTGCAAGGGTAAAAATATCACTATTCATGACAGGGCCGTAATAATAATGATCGCTTTGTAGATCCGATTTTGCGTGTTTTAACCTAAAAGCTGATTGATACATACCTGCAGTGCGCATAGGCCAAGTCATTTCACAGCCTGGATGAAACGCATCTGCTAGGCAAAATTCCATCGCACCACGAGTGAGTAAGTCAGGCTGTTGTGCCACGGGATAATCATCTATAGTGAGCTGCTTTGGAGCAACGGGGCAACCGGATTGCGGTGTGTAATCATTAATAAAATCGCCTTTTACCCATTGGTCTAAAAACGACAATTGTAAGTTTGAGAGTGTACTATGTTGGCGTTCAGATCCCGTTGGTGGAATACTAATTGCGTCGCCATAGAGCCAAGGCCATAGTTGAGGTGCTTGGGCACCTGGGACATCAAAACGGCGAAAATTATTAGATAACGTACGACGTAGTTCTTGATAGGCTGGAGAAGGGTTGCTTAGTTTTTCTAACCACTGAGGAGTTGTGTAATCAAATTGACCACCCCATCCAAAAGCGCCTGCAAAGCCACCATTAACCCATTGTAAGTCAGTCATTCGAGTAAAAATAGGTTGAATATCATCCGTAAATGAAGGGCGCTGTGGACGTGCAAGCATGCCACTGTTTACTGCAACATCGCGCATTAAATCCCACATGGTACGCACTGATTTTTGCATTGGCGCATAATCAGGCGGTGCACAAATGGCCCAAGCGGGTTCAACTCTTAGAGCAACGCCTTGATAAACAACCTCAGCGGTAATAGGGCCATCGGATATATCATCATACCAGCCTTCATTGTTGGCGAAAGTCACCGCGATATCCCCATTCAGGTTACGCGATACGCCATGCCCACCTAGCATGATTAATCGGCCATGTTCATCACTGCGCATCTCGCCTAGATAGACTTTTTCACCCATAAATTTACCGGTAAAGGTGTCTTTATTTTTAGGGGTTATATTTTTGCCGCTTAGGCTGCGTTTACCTCCATTAATGACAAGCTTATCGCGATTTGTAACATTGTTGTTTCGCAGTAAAGATGGCGGTGCATCGGCGGCTTCTGGAATATCTAAAGCAATTTGAAATTCATACCAAGACGCTTTTTGATTCGCAAGTTGGGCGTGCCATGTTATGTCAGCATTATCTAAAGTGAGTTCCTTAATTGCTTTGCCAGCAGCGTTAAAGCCGTAAATTCTAAATTCGGCAGCTTGGCGTTTCATTGCGCCACTTTTGTCGCGGTAAGCGTACTCATCTGAATTTGGAACAGGTTTAGGGTGTTGCGGGCCAATGAAATAGTCATCTTTACTGTTACCTACTCGCATCACACCAATAGGAGGGTAAATACCAGCGTACACAATGCAGTCAGAGTCAGTATCTTGTGATTGCTCAGGATTAAACTGACTAATTGCTTTTGGTTCTTGCAGCAGCTGACCATTTGCGGTGTGACGTGCATGAGCGCTGGCTGCGTATGCTGACTTGCGAGCAAGGGCAATGCTACCTAAAGGCTCATGATCAGCTAAAGTGCGCCAAATATTGAAGGCGAGGTTACGACCAAGCTCGGCTTGACCAATTGAGGTAATGTCTTGTTGTGCCAATTCTAAGTGTGCAAGGCAGATATACGGACTTTCTTGTGTGCTCCAGACTTTTTGTGCATCATCAATTGGCATTGTTTTGGGGTTAGTACGCAATTGTACTTCAAAACGAAAGCGAGCATTTCCTTCACGCAATCGTCGCTGTAAATCTAACGCAAGGTAGTCATTATCAACACTAGGTGCGCCTAAATCAGAACTCTCAGGTACTAACCGATATTTTACAATGTGTTGTTCACCAAGTTTAAATGGTAAAATTGCCCAATATTTAGCACTTAGGCAGCTCGCCTCTACTTTTTGCATTGCCTTTAAAATGTTAGATGTTTTCTTATTTTTCGGATCATTTATGTATGCGTCGTAGTCTTTATTTATTACGCCAGCCGTAGTGAATTGGCACATCTGTTGGGCATTTTTGGTAAAGAAGCGATTTATATTTTGAAAAATAAAGTCTGCTGTGTCGCTTTCTCCAACCAGTTTTGGACCCTCTACGGAAAACAGCTTCATCGCCAACCCAAGGGTACTGTGCAAATCAGGTGATGAAGGGGTTGTGTCACTTGAAAAGCGAACCGCGCATTCGTATTCTTGGCCTGCAAATATGCCCACTTTAAATTGCGGGTCAATGTCTGAGTTAATTTTAAACTTGCCGTACACAACGCCATGTTGTTTTCTAAATACGGCACGTTGAGCGGGTTGCTGCCCTTTATCTATGCGAGGAACTTGCCCAAGCCCAACAAACATCTCTGTTAGACGTTGGCAAGCTTGATCTACGCTTTCACCATCTGACCAACATGGTATGTTGTTTGCCGATGGTTTTGCGCCAGAGTGTTGTGTATCGTCTTTTTTAGTCATTACAGCATTCCTTTTTTAAGCTATTCAAATAAATTATTAACGTTGATGTGTAGAGCCAGCATTGATTTGCCTGTGACTGCTACGTAACTTTTGAAAGTTCTTAAATATATGGCTTACTTCCATCGTTGACTCACCCTTACTGGTTGCATGACAAGCAAAGCAGTTATTAGTCGAGTAGCTTTTATTTTGATTTGGATCGCCATAGGTTTGCGTATAGGTTTCCATGGTTATGTTGGCAAGCGCGAGCGAACCTCGTAATTTATCGTTTGCATTGGGTGGGACAATATTTCCACTGATCCCTTCATTAAATTTGTAACCTTGAGTACTTAACCACACACTTCCAGCATAAAAATAATGTTGCCAACGAGAGTCATGCTTAGTTAGGCCTTGTTTAACGCTATTATTGAGTACTTGAATGTTATTAAAGTTTTCGGCGTCTCTAGTTTGCTGATCTGACGATGCAACGTTTGTATAAGGCGCGCCATTAGGTACGCCAAATTGGTATAAACGAAACGTGTTTGTGGTGGTTTGTTCTGCGGGGTAACTTAGATTTGCATTACCTGCGGTGGTATTTTTTCTGTAAAAAATAAATTTATCATCACTACTAACGATTTTATTTTTTTCATAAGGCGTTGTTACTTTTTTAAATGTACCAGGAGAGCCGTAATAATCAGGTGCTGACGTATGATGCTCAAAGGTAGCCCAAATAAATTCAGGATGGTTCTCAACTACGCCAACAACATGCATGCCTATTAAAGCAACTTCGGTATTGCTGATTGTTTTACTATCCGCTTTGATCATTGCTTTACGGGTGTAAAAGTTAGCGTGTATTTCTTTATCTGTATAAAGGGCGCGTAATTGATCTGTGGCAAGCCATGCTGCCTTTATTTCAACGGATCCCACTGCAAACTCATCACCGCTAGTGATCGGGTTTTTAGCTGCAGATTGAATAAATTCACGGTTTATATGAATTGAATAATAAGCAGGTTGATTACCATACTTAGTAAAAATTTTGCCATGGCTACTGCCTGCTTGCGTTGTGTCCTCGAGGATCAATTGAGAACTTAATTCAAAACCGGTGGGATTGAGTAGGTCATTCCAAGGCTCAAAATAAGGCATCATTTCATTATTTACTTGTCGGTAGTTATCACCAAACATAACCAGATCGTTTGTTTTTTTATCTACTTGGGTTAGATATAAAAACTTTTGCCATGACCACTGATGAAAATCACAATTGCTTGATTTATCTTCGTTATTCACAAATGCAAAATGACTATCTTTACCTTCTTTTGGTGGGACTACGGGAGATTTAAACCATTCTTTTTTTGCAACACACGCTGATGATGACGTGGTGTATTGGGCGTGTGATGGTGTGTTCTCATTGGTGCTAAGTGCCGTAAAACTTGCGAAAGTGAGCGCAAGTACTATGGGTGTTTTAATAACTGAGTGAATATTTCTTAATACAGGTTCCATGCTCATATTCCTTGATTGTGTAGTAAATTTCTAGGAGAAATGACGGTGTTGCTATTATGTTAATGAAATGACTGTGAACAAAGATAGGTTACGCGCAGGAATAAATCTATTACAAAGTATTGCAGCAGTTTTAAGTAGTTTAAATTTCAATTAGTTAAATTAATAAATGTGATGAAAGTTGATGCGAAGAAGTTTTGTTTTATAGCTTAATTAATTGCTTAATGCGCCAACCGACTCGGGTTGGCGCTGGGCGTGTTTATAGTGCTTTAAATCGAATTGCAGTGCCGCCGCTGGTGGCGAGTTTTAATGAAATAGTGTCTTTAGCCGATACAATACGCTGTTCAATTCTTATATCGTATGGGTTATTTTTCCATTCTGCGTTTTTGCCATCGCGGTATATTTGCGCTTCAAATACTTTATCGCCATCCAAAAAGTCGAGCTTAATATCAACCGTGCGGGCATGTTCATCAGTGACAGCGCCTAAATACCAGTCGTTACCAGAATAACCATCGCGTTTACGTTCTTTTCGTGCAAACACTATGTAGTCGCCAACTTCACCTGCAAGCGCAATACTGTGTTGCCAGTCGGTTGGTACATCTTGAATAAATTGAAATGCCTCAGGTTTTGCTAAATAGTTGCGCGGTAAATCTGCGGCCATTTGAATTGGGCTGTACATCACGACATACAAAGCGAGTTGTTTCGCTAGCGTGGTTTGTGGGCGGTTAGTTTCTGCGCCTAAACCATTAAAGCCCATATCAAAAATACCCGGTGTAAAATCCATTGGCCCAGCTAGCATACGTGTAAAAGTAAGCATAGGAATATGTTCAGGTGGATTAGGTGGCGTACCCCATGCGTTAAATTCTTGGCCGCGAGCTCCTTCGCGCGCTATCCAGTTAGGGTAAGTACGACGCAGACCTGTGTCTTTAATTGGCTCATGGGTGTTAATACTGATTTTATGTTTAGCTGCGAGTTTTACACTATGAAGGTATTCGTTAACCATAAACTGACCATCGTGCCACTCATGACGTGCAATGCCATTATCATCGATACGTTTTATATTGCCGCCATCAGCTACATAGCCTGTTTTTACTTGGCTCACGTTCGCTTTTTCATAGAGTGCGTAGGCATCATTCATTTGGTTGCGATAGTTACTGACGTTACCAGATGTTTCGTGATGGCCAATTAGCTGAACGCCTTTTTGTTTGCCGTAACGAGTTAGTTCATCAATATCAAAATCATTATAAGGTTTAGTAAAACTAAATACGTCACCATTGAAAAACCAGTCTCCGTCCCAGCCAATGTTCCAGCCTTCAACTAATACGCCATCAAAACCATATTTGGCAGCAAAATCCATGTAATACTTGGTATTTTGTGTTGTTGCGCCATGTTTTTCACCGCTACCCCACGTTGTTTCGTTGATGTGCATACCCCACCAAATACCAACATATTTACCCGGTTTAACCCATGAAACATCGCCGAGCTTGTTAGGTTCATTGAGGTTTAAAATTATATCTGAATTAATCAAATCAACGGCTTTTTCACCGATTTGAATTGTACGCCAAGGGGTATTAAAAGCACCGTGTTTTTTAACTGCAATACCATCAGACCAAGGGGTTAGGTCTGCCTGAAATGTCCCCGGGCGACGTTGATTAAGCACCATACCTGCATAATCAACTAAAGCCGCCTCGTGAATACTGACATGTACACCGTCTGCATTTTTAAAAGTAAAAGGGGTATGTACAAGCCCAGCTTGTTGCAATGGTGTGGTGTTATAAACATATTCATAGCGGTTCCAGCCACGCGCAGGGATCCACCACGCGGTTGCTTTATCGGCGTTGGCAATTGCAAACTCGGTTAGCTCTTTAGTGATTTCAATGCTCTCAAAACCCGTTTGTTTGGGCACTTCGTAGCGAAATCCTACCCCGCTATTAAAGGCCTTAAAGCGGACTATGTAAGTGCCACCGTGCGGCGCAGGTTTATTAAAGGTAACCGTTAGCTCATTATGCTTATCTATAATGGTTTGACGCTCGCCCCACGGTTGCTGCCATTGACTATTTACTTGATTGTTAGATGTTTTAGTGATTTTAAAGCCTTCAGCGAAAGAGGCCTGTTGTTTAAAATTAAAACCAAGCGATGAGTTTTGAATAACTTCTTTATCGTTAAAACTGATTTTGTAGCTTGGTGTGGAGTGCGTATCTGATACCGTTATTTTTATTTTCCCATTGGGGGATTGAATTGTTGTATCTTTAGCAAAGCAAGCACTTGAAAGTGTAAGCACAAGTAGCAAAGGTAATCGCATGACTGATCCTTGAGGTTAACGCTATTTTAATCAGTTAGCATAAAGCGCGGAGGCTTTGATTACGAGATGACTGCATACGTATTCAATCTATTAAACAGACTAAATAATATTTTAATTAAGTAACATTTTGCTCATAAAATAGGTCTATAATGAATTAAATCAAATAATAAGATCTTAAGACGATGAAGCTTGTACTCGTAATTGCATTAATTTTTATGGTATTCAAAAGCCATGCAGCCACTATTACAATTTATGATCAAAATCAGCAACCGCTGCCTAATGCCGTTGTATGGTTAACGTCATCAGTGACGATGCTAGATAATGAATTACCAAACGCCCCCTTTATGATGAAGCAACAGGAACGCCAGTTTACGCCACATGTTTTAGTTGTGCCTAAAAACGCTCAGGTTGAATTTCCGAACGCGGATTCAATCATGCACCATGTGTATTCATTTTCTAAAAGCAAATCGTTTGAGCTCAAGTTGTATCGTGAGCAACCACAGGCGCCTATTACATTTGAACAAACGGGTGTGGTGGAGTTAGGTTGTAATATTCATGACTGGATGTTGGGTTATATCGTTGTAGTAGATAGCCCGTTTTATGCCATAACCGATGAGCAAGGGCGGTTATCATTAAACATTCCACAAGGCGAATACACACTCAATGTTTGGCATGAGGGGTTTAGTGATATTAGTTCAACAGAGTCACAAGCGGTGACTGTTTCGAACAAAAATTTGCGTTATCAACTTAAGCAAAAAGTAATACCACGTGTTGCAATTGGTGTAGATGAATTTGATGATTATTAAAAACTCACTAGGTGTTGTCGCTTTAGTTGGCTTATTAAGCGCCACCAATGTAAATGCGCAAATTAAAGGGCTATTACACGTTAGTGCTGTAAAAGGCGATTCGCAATCGAGTTGGCAAGAAGGTGGTGTAGGGCTTTATCGCTATGACAGTGAAAACGATGGCGTGCTACTTTCACAAGGGTTAATTGATTTTAGAGCAGACTTGAGTACTGATTGGTCAGCCCATGGAGTGATTAATGCTTACCAAGATCCTGAGCCTACTTTAGGCTTTAGCCAAGCGTATTTACAATATAAGCCGCTAACTAAAAGTAAATATAAGTGGCATGTGCGCGTAGGTGGATTTTACCCTTTATTGTCACTAGAGAATCCAGATATGGGGTGGATCTCACCTTATAACTACACTAACTCCGCCATAAATTCATGGATAGGTGAAGAAGTACGCACTGTGGGTGTTGAAGCAACCATTAAGCGCCCTGGGCGAAGCTTTAATAGTGCCCACAGCTTTGCATTTGTAGGAGCTACATTTAAAGGTAACGATCCTGCGGGCACATTATTGGCGTGGCGTGGTTTTGCCATGCACGATCGCCAAACAACGTTTAACGAAGGTGTTGCATTTGCGCCAGTGGCTTCTTTAAATACACCCCAATTACAGCATCAAGCAAATCAGGTTTTGCCTTTTGAAGAGGTGGATGGCCGTTATGGTTATTACACAGGGATTCATTGGGATTATTTAAAAAAATCACAATTTCGTTTTTATTATTACGATAACAACGGTGATCCTGCCGCGATCAATTACAGTACTGGGCAATATGCATGGGATACCCGATTCTCAAGCGCTGCATGGCTTTATAAATTTACGGCCAAAACACGTTTGATAACTCAGGCTATGTCAGGCAGTACTGCGATGGGGAAAAATAGAGGTGTTGATAACCGTTTTTATAGTCACTTTTTTTTACTAAGTCATAAAATAGCAGAGCATAGATTATCTATTCGTTATGATTATTTTAAAGTGACTGATAAAGACGATTGGGCGTTTGATCCAAATGCAAGCCATGGCGAAGGAATTACAGCAACTTGGCGTTACCAGTTAACACCACAGTGGCAGTTAGGAATTGAAGGTTCGGCTTTGCGCAGTCAAGCTGATAACCGCCAAGCGATTGGTATAGCATCAAGAATATCACAGCAGCAAGTTTTACTTAACGCACAGTGGCGTTTTTGATGTGAGCATTTTTTAGGTGTCAAAAATTAAAAAAGGGTTCATACGAACCCTTTTTTGCTACTTTATACCCAAGCCACCTCAAGATGCGAGTTTCAGTTGGAATTAAAAGCGATTTAGGCAAGGCATTGATTGCAAGTAATAGTGGTTCTATTGTTAAAATCAATAACGCAGTATAAATCGCTTTTAAACCAACCCGTTGGGCGTTTCACAGGGACTTACTCTCTGCGTTGTTACTTCTTAAAAGGGACTGCCATTGTTGCAAAGTAACGCCTTGATATTAAGCCCCTGTGAAACGCTGAATTCTACATCTTGAGGTGGCTTGGGTATATTATTGCTTACTTTTTCTCAAAAGCGCGTTTCATAAAGTTTGGGGTTGCAAGTGCGCCGTGGTGAATACCGTTATTGTAGTATTGCGTACTTTGCGCCAGCTCTGCGGCAGCATCTTCTCTAAAGCCTGCAAATGCTTCACCTTTGCGTGCAAGCGTCACAGACCATAAACCACTTGGGTAAATAGGTTGTGGGAATGGCAATGTTTGCAAATCCTTAAAGCCCACTTCAGTCATTGCGTCACGCATTTCAACAAGTAATGGCATGTGCATAAGAGGGGATTCACTTTGTTGCACCATAATGCCACCAGGGCGAAGAGCATTTAAGCAGCTAGTGTAGAACGCATGGTTAAATAGTCCTTCGCCTGGGCCTACAGGGTCTGTGCCATCAACAATAACTACGTCAATTGACTCAGCAGCAAGTTCTCGCATGTATTTAATACCATCATCAAACATGACTGTTGCGCGTGGGTCTTGGTTTGCTTCACATAACTCTGGAAAGTATTTAAGTGACATTTGTGTCACAACTTCGTCAATATCAATTTGTGTTACCGATTCTACATCTGGGTGTTTAAGTGCTTCACGTAAAGTACCACAGTCACCACCGCCGATGATCACTACATTTTTAGGGTTAGGATGAGCAAGTAGTGCAGGGTGGCTGATCATTTCATGGTAAAAAAAGTTTTCGCGGCTACTTACCATAGTACAACCATCAATAATCATTAGATTACCAAAGTCAGTCGTTTCGTACATTTCGACTTTTTGAAAAGGCGATTGCTTTTCATCTAGCTTTTTATTGATGCGAAGAGAAAACGCACTGCCGTCACGTTCACTAATTTCGGTAAACCAGTTACTTTGATCTAAATTTGCCATGATTGCTATTACACTTTTTGAGTTAAAGACGAAAAAGGGGGCAATTCTGCCAGTGCTTGGCGTTTTGCTCAATGAAATTTTACTGTTCTTGTGAATAATTTAACCTGTGCTTTGGTTAAAGGTCAATTTTTGTTAGCGTAGGGGCTACTGACGTATTAAAATACGCGATTACAGATGCATTAGTTAACACTTGGAAGAATTTGCCATGACTTGGGGTTTAGACACAGCACGCGCTACATATAATGTTGCACATTGGAGTGACGGTTATTTTGATATTAACAGTCAAGGTGAGCTGGTGGCTTTTCCTGATGGCGACCAAACAAAAACGGCGATTTCACTTACAGAATTAACAGAGCAGTTTAAAAGGCAGGGTTTAACTCTCCCTGTTTTGGTGCGCTTTACTGATATTTTACAAAATCGTGTTGATACACTCACAAGCGCTTTTAGTAAAGCGCGTGATGTGCGGGATTATCAAGGTCAATACACCTGTGTATATCCGATAAAAGTAAATCAGCAGCGCTCTGTCGTTAGCAAGTTACTGGCGCATCCAAGTGGGCTTGTTGGTCTTGAGGCTGGTTCAAAGCCCGAATTGATGGCGATTTTAGGTGTTGCAAAATCACCGATTACTATTGTGTGTAACGGTTACAAAGACAGTGAATTTTTACGTTTAGCCTGCATTGGTCAAGCAATGGGCCATAAAGTTAAAATTGTGGTTGAAAAGCTTTCAGAGCTAACAACATTGTTAGCCGAAATAGAAGATTTAGATATTGAGCCTGCCATTGGTATCCGTATTCGTTTAAATTCTGTTGGTAAAGGCAAATGGCAGAACACGGGCGGAGAAAAAGGTAAGTTTGGCTTAACTGCAGGGCAAGTTTTAAGTGCCGTTGACGTTCTTAAGCAGCATAACAAATTACACTTAATGCAAATGGTGCATTTTCATATAGGTTCACAAATTGCCAATATACGAGATATCCACCGTGCTTTACGTGAGTGTTCACGCCATTTTGCTGAATTAACACAACTGGGTGTACCATTAAATACCGTTGATGTAGGTGGTGGCTTAGGTGTGGACTACGAAGGCTCAGGCTCTCGTAGTGCATGCTCTATGAATTACACCGTTGAAGAATATGCGCGTAATGTAGTGAATGCGTTTGCTGAAGTATGTGAGCAGCATGACTTGCCGCACCCTGCAATTATCACTGAATCTGGGCGCGCATTAACGGCGCATCATGCGGTGTTGATCACCGACGTAATTGACGTAGAACAAGCACCTAATCATATTAACCCAAGTGCGCCACAACCAAATAGTGCGCTTGTGCTAGATGAAATGTGGCAGTGTTTACAACGCTTAAATCCACGCATGGCGCTGGAAATTTATCACGATGCAATGCATTTATTCAGCGAAGCTCATGATCAATACGTACATGGCTTAGTGAGTATGTTGGAATGGGCTAAAATTGAGCAATTGTACTTTACAATATTACACCGTGTTCGTGCATCGCTTAGCAATGCGCGCGCTCACCGTGAGGTACTTGATGATCTAAACGAAAAACTAGCGGATAAATTGTTCGTGAATTTCTCATTGTTCCAATCGTTACCTGATGTATGGGGAATTCAGCAATTATTTCCAGTAATGCCGATTGAAAATCTTGATAAACCATTAACGCAACGTGCCATTATTCAAGATATTACCTGTGATTCTGATGGCCAAATTCGCGAATATGTTGAAGGTGCAGGTATTGAAACAAGCTTGCCTATCCCACAGTATATACCAGGGCAGCAATATCATATTGCAATGTTTATGGTTGGTGCGTATCAAGAAATTTTAGGTGATTTACATAACCTGTTTGGCGATACAGACTCTGTGCATGTGGAACTCACAGAGCAAGGTTATCAACTTACTAATGCGATTAAAGGCGACAGCGTTAAGGATGTATTAAAGTTTGTTGACTATGATAGCGCCATTTTAGCAGATAACTTTGCCAATACAGTGCAGCAACTTGATGTCAGTGATCCTGTTAAAGAACAGTATTTAGCAGAGCTTAATGCCGGCCTTGAAGGGTATACTTATTTTGAAGATTAATTACGCCACTGAGTGTTGTGTAATGAGTTGTTGAGCAGTTTTAATGAAAGGAATTAAGTAGTAATGTCTTTGATCCGTTGTATTTTTAGTATTTTATTGTACACCTTAAATACTGTAATTTGGTTTATACCTATTTTTATCTTTGGCCTAATAAAATTACTGCCAATTAAAGCACTGCAAAAAGCAATGAGTTGGGCGGCGAAGAAGTGCGCGAGTATGTGGGTTACGTGTAACTCTTTAACTCAGAATGTATTTACGCCCTATAAGTTAAACGTGACAGGTCTTGAACAAGTAAAACTAAAAGACTGGTATTTAATTATCGCTAATCACCAAAGCTGGGTCGATATATTGGTGTTACAGCGTTTACTGAATCGCCGTATACCATTTTTAAATTTCTTTTTGAAAAAAGAATTAATTTACGTGCCTATTTTAGGTTTAGCGTGGTGGGCTTTAGATTTTCCATTTATGACGCGTACCAGTAAAAGTCAGCTTAAGAAAAATCCAAAGCTGCGCGGTAAAGATTTAGAAACGACCCGCAAAGCCTGCGAAAAATTTAAAGAGATGCCTGTTAGCATTGTTAATTTTGTAGAAGGCACGCGTTATACGTCTGCAAAACATCAGCGCCAAAATAGCCCATTTCCGCATTTGCTTAAGCCTAAAGCAGGTGGTATTGCTTTTGTAATGCAGGCTATGGGAGATCAAATATCTAAAGTTGTGAATGTAACAATACAGTATCCTGATGGGATCCCAACATTTGTGGATTTTGCCAGCGGGCGGGTAAAGAGCATCAATGTTCACGTTGAAGTAATGCCTGTGAGTGAAGAGTTAATAGGTGATTATACGGGTGATAATGAATTTAGAGTACGCTTTCAATCAGAGCTAAATCGTTTGTGGCAAGATAAAGAGCAACAGCTTACTCAGCTTGAGCAGCAATCAAAGTAATCGATAAGCAGAATAGCAATTAGCATAAGTAATATAAATGTACTTTCAAGATAATATCAATCAGCTGTGGCTAACTAATAATTAGGTTAGTCGCTATAAACGCAATTTAGGATGCAGCTCATATAGCTGCACGCAGCAAGGAAATTGAATTACCATGACGACTCCAATTCATTTACAGCAGCTAGTTCAACCTTGGTTTGAAGGCATGCCAGAATCTACGTGGTTTAGCTCACTGACTGCCACATCCATAGGTGTTTTTTCCTTACTAGTGGTGTACTTGTTTACTCGTCGTTTAATGTTGCCGGGTATTCAAAAAGTAGTAACAAAGCTATCTCCTGAACGAATTGGCGTACTAGCCCCGATGCTAAACAAGCTCAACCGTCGCTTTGCTGGTATGTTGTGCTGTGTTTTATTTTTAGCCACGTTTGATAGCGTATACCCGGTTAGTGAGCTTGCAGGAGAGGTATTAAAAACTATTGGTCAGACTATTTTAATTATCCATGTGGGCTTTATTATTAGTAGTTTGGTGAGTATTGCTGGTGGTATTTATAACCAACTTGAGTTTGCGCGAGAGGTGCCAATTCAAGGCTTAATTCAAGTTGTTAAATTAATCACCTTTATGATTTGCGCTATTTTAATCGTCAGTATCGTACTAGAGAAATCACCAACGTATATTCTTTCAGGCTTTGGTGCTATCGCCGCAGTTACTTTGTTAGTTTTTAAAGATACCATTTTAGGTTTTGTTGCCAGTATTCAAATTGCGGCTAATCGCTTAGTAACTTATGGGGATTGGATTCAAGTTGAAAACTATGGCGCTGATGGTGAAGTGATTGATCTGGGTTTAAATACTGTAAAAGTACGTAACTGGGATAACACGATTACCACCATTCCGACCTATATGTTAGTTGCCGGTTCGTTCAAAAACTGGCGCGGGATGCAAGAATCTGGCGGTCGTCGTATTAAGCGCTCACTTAATATTGATATGAACAGTATTCGTTTAGCTGATGACGAAATGAAGAAAGTGATTGGCCAATCAATTGTTTTAAAAGATTACATTAAATTAAGTACTTTACCCGATCCGGTTTCTAATTTGGGATTATTTCGACGCTACGCGGAAGGTTATTTAAAGCGCCATAGTAAAGTTAATACTGCATTAACGCTTATGGTGCGTGAATTACAGCCACTGAATCATGGACTGCCAATTGAGTTTTATTGCTTTAGTGAAGATAAGCGCTGGATATCTTACGAGCATTTACAAGCAGAAATTATGGATCATCTGCTTGCAGTACTCCCTCTATTTGATTTACGCCCGTATCAAAGTGTCACGGGGCAGTTTAGCCCCCCAGCAAGTGCACCTACAAGTATCAAACCCACAATTAAAGTGGTAAATAATACTGAAGCAGACCCACGCCAATAAACCCAAGCAGTAGCCACCAAATAGGTGGCTTTGCCATTCTTAGCCATGCAAATGCAGCAATAACAAGAGCAATGTGCCATATGTTATGTACCGCGGAAGTCCAAATTGGCGAATAAAGTGCTGCCGCTAAAAATCCAACAACAGCGGCGTTAAGTACAGCTATACTGCTGGCAAATCGCGGGCGCTGTGCCAGTTGTAGCCAACTTTTTTGAAAGGCGAGCATAAGCAGTAAGCCAGGTAAAAAAATCAATACAGTCGCTATGAGTGCGCCAATGATAGGTTGCGTATCTGTCAGTTGTGCGCCTAAATAGGTGGCAATGGTAAACATAGGCCCTGGCACGGCTTGTGCACTGGCATACGCACTTAAAAATTGTTCAGTGCCTAAACTTGGTAAGCCAGTTTGTAGTAGAGGCAGCACAACATGCCCGCCGCCAAATACTAATGCTCCAGCTTGATAAAATGGCGCAAACAACCCTAACTCTTGCCCTAGAGGAATGAAGCTAATTATTAATAACAACGTAAATAAAGCTAATGCAACCCAGTTTATACCACTTTTTGTCG
This sequence comes from Pseudoalteromonas porphyrae, assembly GCF_001298125.1. Lineage (NCBI taxonomy): Bacteria > Pseudomonadati > Pseudomonadota > Gammaproteobacteria > Alteromonadales > Pseudoalteromonadaceae > Pseudoalteromonas > Pseudoalteromonas porphyrae. The sequence goes on from NZ_LHPH01000025.1 coordinate 41,639, forward strand.
TGGGAGAGGAGGCAGTGTTTTTTTCTAAATTTAGTAGAGGCCAGATAGCGCCAATCACTGCTGCAATAACTAATACTGCGATTTGCGTTGTCATATTGGGTAGTAAAATTAAGGCTAAGGTGCTGAGCGCAGCAAGCGCTTTAAGTGCCCAGCAAGTACAAAAGCTTTTTGCCATACTAACAATAGCATCGGCAACAATTACAACTGCAAACAACTTTAAGCCTGCGATAATTGCAAAATAAATAGCATCAAATTGATGGGCGCTAATAGCCAATAGCACCATGATTAGAAATGATGGCAAAGTAAAGCCAATAAATGCAGCAATACCACCCAGTACACCACTGCGCTCTACGCCAATAGCAAAACCAACTTGGCTAGACCCTGGGCCCGGCAGTGCTTGACTTAAGCTGATCAATTGCGCGTAACGTTGATTGTCTAACCAATTTAAATTATCAACAAAGTGACGTTTAAAGTAGCCAAGGTGGGCGGCAGGCCCACCAAAACTCATACAGCCAAGTAAAAAAAACTGCTTAAAAATAGCTAACAACATGATATTTATGATCCTTTGGGTATACGCTATTGCATTATGACAAAATTTTGTGACATTTATATGGTCTTTATCGTTTGTACCTTAGTACAATGGTCATAAGTTACACTTTTGACTGGTCGTTATGCGCCTAATTGATAAAATTTTATTGCTGTCGTTATTCGCTTTATCATTTTTGATGAAGGTATCGGCTGCCCCTATCCCAAGGCTATCGTTAGCCGTTGATCATGCTCCCCCATATAGTCAGATAAGTGAAGAGGGTGATATAACAGGTGCAATAGTTGATATTGCTGAGGCGATTCAAGCACGGGTCCCTTTTAAGATTGAGTTAGTTGCTTGTCCTTTTCCTCGCTGTTTAAAAATGCTTGAGGATGGTGAGGTAAATGCTATGGGCGGACTCATCCGTACCGTAGAGCGTCAAACTCAAATGCATTTTTTAATGCCCCCGTATATGATTTTATCGTCTTCTTTTGTGTTTTACGGTCGTCACGATAGTGAGTTAGCTGTTCAAAACTACGGTGATTTATATGGCAAAAAAGTAGCGGTAATGCGTGGTGCTGCTCACTTTAAGCGTTTTGATCAGGATAAAAAGTTAGAAAAAATTGAAGCATTATCTGAAAAGAATGCAATAGATATGCTTTTAAAAGGCCGAGTCGATTTGGTTGTGGCAGTGGAGGAGACCGCTGAACACTCTATGAGCGTGTTAAATCAACCAATAAATAAATTAAAAAAAATGTCTTATCGTTATGATGATGTTATATATGGTTATTTTGTATTAAGTCGTCAATTTAAAAATACCCCTTTAGCCATCGAAATAGAGCATCATATGAAGTTGTTGGCGCAAAGTGGTGAGCTTACTGATCTTGTGGCACCTTATAACTTACCTCCTATTGAACAGCCAACCCTGGGCTTTTATTAACTCCTTCTTCATAGTTTGTTCATTGATGTGTTTGCATACTTGCTGTTATTGAAATAATTAATAGGCAGGATACATCATGACTATAATCAAACCATTAGCAACAGCCACGGCGTTAGCGCTATTACTTACAGGGTGTGAAACCACCAAAACAGGAACTGGCGCTGCAATTGGTGCTGCAACAGGAGCTGTATTGGGCAAAGCCACCGGTGATCATGATGATAAACGTATTTTTATTGGTGCTGCCATTGGTGCTTTAGCGGGTGCTGCGATTGGTGATTATATGGATAAACAAGAAGCGGCCTTTCGCGATGAGCTCGCAGGCTCTGGCGTAGAGGTTATTCGCGAAGGTGATAATCTACGTTTAGTTATGCCATCTAATATCACCTTTGCCACTGATCAATCTTATATTTCATCTGGCTTTCACAACACTTTGGACGCTATCGCTAAAGTAATGAATAAATATGAAAAAACATATTTAAGCATTGAAGGCCACACCGACAGCACAGGGAAAGATAGCTATAATATGACCTTATCGCAGCAGCGTGCGCAAAGCGTTAAGGGCTATTTAGTGAATCAACAAATTTTAGCAGCACGTATCAGTACTCGTGGCTACGGAGAAACGCGCCCTATAGCAGGTAATGATAACGCCAACGGGCGAGCTCAAAACCGTCGCGTCGAAATTCAAATAGTACCTAATACACAAAGTTAATTTACTGATGAAACTTAAAAGCTGAAAGCTATTTGGATCAATATTCATTGCGGAAGAAGAACCGCCCATTACACTTCCTGTTAATAAAAAGCGCATGATGGGTGGTGTGGGGCTGAAGGTTAGAGACCGGTGGCTACGCGATTAGGTGCAAATTTTAATACTGCCCTTTGAGCCACCTTTTAGCTGTGATTTTTTCAAGTTTTCTTCTGTACTTTTTTTGAGAAAACTCTTCTGTATTTCCATTTAGAACATCAAAGATATCTTCTGAAATTAGCGCACCAATAGCATGGATTGCTTCATGTCGATTCAAACCTTGCCTTGTAAGTTTAGCAATAGTTTCAGGTATGAATTCAACCCCCATAGCTAATTGATTTTCAACTAGGACATGGATTGTTGAATGTAAGCTTAAAGCATCATCAGCCATTTCAAGGCCTAACTCTGAGTGAAAATCACGAACCAGTTCAATTCGTATAGCTTCATCGAGTGCTAACCAATGTTTAGAATTTACTGGTTGCTCAGGATTGTATTTATCCATAGTTGCCTCGAATGCATAAGTTTATTTTGCACCTAACGAGCCTGTAGAATAACTCGTTTTTAATTTATTTTTCTTGATGGTTTAACCATAGCGGAGTTCATATTTTGATTCAATCGCAATAATTAGGGACAGGCACATAAAATTTATACATGTCCTTTTTTACTTACTTCACCTTACAACTTTTACTTTCCAGCTTAAAAATCCCCCTTTAATCCCTATTAAATTGCAGTTCACACAGCTTTTGATACAGCGGATTACTTGTTAATAGTTGTTGGTGAGTACCTGTGGCTATAATTTCACCATGTTCCATCACTACGATTACATCAGCATGTTTTACTGTGGCCAAGCGATGGGCAATAATTAGCGTAGTGCGGTTTTGCATTAAGTGTTCTAGTGCAGCTTGAACGTGGTGTTCGCTTTGTGCATCAAGGGCACTGGTAGCTTCATCAAGTAACAGTATTTTGGGGTCTTTTAATATAGCGCGTGCTAATACAATGCGTTGTTTTTGGCCACCAGATAAACGCACACCTTGCTCACCTAAAAAGCTTTCATAACCGTTTGGTAGTTGCGCGATAAACTCATCAGCGTGGGCATGTTTAGCTGCGGCGTAGACTTGTTCGTCAGTCGCATCTGGGTTGCCATAGCGAATATTGTGCATAACATCGGAGCTAAATAAAATGGGATTTTGTGCGACCATACCCATACTGTTGCGCAGCCGATTGAGCGATAGATCTTTTATATCAATTCCGTGGAATTCAATGGCGCCGGTGGCTGGGTCGTAAAAGCGTTGTAGTAGTTCAAATAAAGTTGTTTTACCGGCTCCCGAGGGGCCAACTATCGCCACAGTTTGGCCTTGCTTAATAGTTAGCGATACATTCTTCAGTGCGCTAACATCAGGACGAGATGGGTAGTTAAACGTAATGTTGTTGAGTTCAATTGCCGCAATATCGGGTTTAGGATGTAGCTTTTCATCAAGGGGCTGGTCAGGGTTAACAATTTCGCTTTTGACGGCCAATAACTCCAGTAAGCGTGCTGCAGCACCTGCTGCGCGTTGTAGTTCACCGTATACCTCGGCAACGGTTGCCACTGACATCGCTACCATAATGGCGTAAAACACAAATGCGCCTAACTCACCACCGCTCATCGTACCTGCAAGTACATCACTGCCGCCAACCCATAGCATTACACTAATAGCGCTGAAAGTTAAAAATATCACTGCGGCGATTAAAAATGAACGCTGCTTAATACGGCTTTTAGCAACGGCAAAGGCTTTCTCGGTTTCTAAGGCGAACGCGTGTTGTTCTCGTTGTTCGTGGCTATAACTTTGCACCACTTTAATATTTTGAATGATCTCACCGGCGTACGTGCTTATATCAGCAATCGCATCTTGGCTAGAGCTGGCTAATTTACGCACCTTTTTACCAAACACCATCATTGGCACTAACACCAAAGGTACACAGGCAACCACGACTAAAGTGAGCTTTAAATTAGTAAATAACAGCATGGCTAGGCCACCAACCAGCATGAGGACGCTTCGTAGTGCCATTGAAAATGACGAACCAATAATTGATTGCAGCAAGGTGGTGTCGGTTGTTAAGCGTGACATTAGCTCGCCACTGCGGTTTTCTTCAAAGTAGCTCGGGTGCAAAGTCACTATGCGGTTAAACACCGCTTTGCGAATGTCGTTACTAACGCGCTCCCCAATCCACGACATTAAATAAAAGCGGCTAAAGGTGCCAATGGCTAATAGGCTGATCAGCCCTATTAGCACTAAAACAGCCTGCTTTAATTGCTCTTGTGAGCCTGCAATAAAGCCGTGGTCGATTACAAATTTAACTCCTTGGCCAAGAGATAAATTAACTCCCGCGGTAACGAGCAACGCCATAAGCGCCGAAAAAACTACCCATTTATAAGGTTTAATGAACTGAAAAATCGGAATTAAACTACTAAAAGCAGCCTTGTCTTTTTGCTCGGTTTTACTATTACTCATGCTGGATTCTTTTATGTGAATAGGGTATAGATATGGTTACTTTAATCATAATTTCAATAACCAATTAAAATAACAAATAAGGGACTAGTATGGTAACTCATAACGTAACGGGTCAATTCAATGTAAAACTTAATCCAATTGAGGGCTACGCCAAAGGGATTGACGGCGTAAATTTAGGGCGTATGTCGATTGATAAAACATTTACCGGCGATCTTGATGCAACGAGTACAGGTGAAATGCTTAGCGCAATGACCACGACTCAAGGCAGTGCTGGTTATGTGGCAATTGAACAAGTTGTTGGGTTGCTTGTTGGCAAGCAGGGCAGTTTTGTATTGCAACACTTTGGTACGATGGATAAAGGCCAAGATTCATTAATTTTAAATGTAGTCCCCGACTCTGGTAGTAATGAACTAGCAGGTCTTAGCGGTAAAATGGTGATTCGTATTGAAAGTGGCGTACATTTTTATGATTTTGAATTTCAGTTATAAAAGGTGAAAAAGTGGTTGTGCAAAAAATAATTGAATTTAAAAAGACCCGTTTTTTTGGTGGAATAGATACAGAAGCCCTTAATCAGCGAATATACAAACTAAACCTAGATGGTTGGAAAGTGGTAAATGTAGGGCCAATTACAAATTTTTTTGGTCAAGTTTCCGGTTATGTATTACTTATTGAAAATGATGAGCCGTAAATGTCGCTCGTATTTTGATAAGTTAAGTATTTAATTATAAGGTGTTTTATGTCTGATTTTACTTTAAAAAGCGCATCGTTCGATCCAAAAATTAAATCTTATTGGTTAGTGTTCGCTTTATGTGTAAGCACATTAGGAATTGTTACTATTCCTTTAATTCCCGTCATTGTCTTAATAGTGTGGCTAGTTAGTAGCAGTATTTTAGCCGCAATGTCAGCGGAACTACTTGAGCGCAAGTTAGTCGTTAAACGCGGGATATTTTTTAAAGAAGAAAAATCGATTCCGCTTGAAAAAATAACCGACGTTGGATTAAGCCAAGGTCCACTGATGCGATTGTTTGGTTTATATAGGTTAAGTTTTGAAACCGCAGGGCAGTCAAGCCAAGGTGCATTAGTCTCATTACTAGGAGTGGTTGATGCCAGCGAGTTTCGCGAAGCAATTTTAGCCCAAAAAGATAACCTAGCTGGGGCACAGCCAACGAAAGCTAAAAGTGATGAGCCACAAAACCAAGTGGAGTTACTGCGTGCACTGACTTACAGCGTGAAGAACATTGAACAAATGCTAGTGACGCTGATGGATGAGAAGAAGTAATAACTGACTTATCTATTATCTGCACTTAAATATGGCAACCATAAGTTTTGATAGCATGCGTAAATTTTAGATTTACTTTGTTCAAATGGGCTACCTAAGGAGATTACTCCATTTTTATCCTGAAAGGTCAACATGACTTAATGTAAATTTATAACTCAAAAGTTGTTTAAGTTGGGTTTCGTTGTACTCAACCCAACCCAACCCAACTTAAATAACAATTAAAACACTTGGCAAACTTGCTCTGCGTTACAGGTGATCACAGTAACATTTTTGTAGCCAACTCGTGTTAGCGCTTCTGCACCTAGGGTTGCGCGCGCGCCGCTGGCACAGTGTAAATAAATTGGCCGTGCTGGGTCTTTTTCAATTTCCATTAATTTCATTTCGAGTAAACCACGGGGGATATTAATTGCACCGATGGCTGCTTTTGTCGCATGCTCAGCAGGTTCACGTACGTCAATTAATAAGCCGTGATTATCTGCCAGTTCTAGCTTGGCTTGCTCTGCATCAATACGGCGTTGATTTGGAGTGATTATTTTCATTAGATCTGGAATTGAAGTAAGCATTAGTCTGTAAATCCTCGTTTGCGAAAAAAATTTATAAGTGGGCACCACTTAGTAAACGCTGTTTGGATCAGGTTTACGCCTATCAATAGTGTTAACAACATAAACCGACTATCTACAAAGTAGCTCAAAAGCACAGAAATTGTCACCATTGATCCTGCAAGTAGTAAGATCCCATCACTTATTTTCATTATGACCTCTGTATTTAATATTAGTGTTTTCTAATGTTAAATTATATTAGAACTTACTAATGTAAAAGTCTATACTTAAAACATATTTTATTATCGGTTATTAAAATGAATATTGAGCAGCTAGCAAGCAATGCTGAACAAGCCGAGCAGTTTTTAAAATTAATGGCGAACAAAAATCGTCTAATGGTTTTATGCAGCTTGTTACAAGGTGAGTTAAGTGTAGGGCAGTTAAATGAACGTGTACCATTGGCACAATCTGCATTGTCTCAGCATTTAGCGAGTTTAAGAAAAGCAAATTTAGTAGCAACACGTCGTGATGGGCATACTATTTATTATTATTTGATCGACCCTAAAGTTGAGTCGATCATTGGGCTGTTGTATCAATGGTTTTGTGTAACCGATAATAACGCTAAATAAATGTGGCTATTTCATCGAGAGATTTTTTCACAAGTGCGTGGTTCGGCACAGTGGCATCTTCACTTGGGTAACCAGCAATGAGCAGCATATAGGGGCGTTCGTTGTCTTTATCTCGGCCACAAATATCGGTTAAAAAGCTCATTGGCTTAGGGGTATGAGTTAGCGTTGCAAGGCCTGCTCTGTGTAGTGCTTGAATTAAAAAGCCGGTTGCCAGTCCTACAGATTCATGTACATAGTAGTTCGTGTTTTTATCATCAGTACTTAAGCCGCCTTTCTTTTGGCTAAATACCGCAATAAGCCAAGGGGCATGCTCTAGGTAGGGTTTACTAGCATCAGTACCTAATGGTTTTAGTGCATCTAGCCATTCCTCGCCAGCACGGCCTTCATAGAATGAACGTTCTAGTTTTTCAGCTGCTTCACGAATTTGTTTTTTTATATCACTTGAGTGAATAGCAACAAAATGCCAAGGCTGGTGGTTTGCGCCACTTGGCGCCGTGCCTGCTGCCTTGATACAGGTTTCGATAATTTCTTTTGGCACAGGGCGATCGCTAAAGCTGCGAATACTATGGCGGCGCTGGCTGGTGGTTAAAAATTCTGTGGCGCGCTCCAGCATTTGATCATGTGGGTATTCGGTAAAGTCGGTTAGAGGGATGCTTGCATGATCTTTCATAATGATCCTTTATTGTTGTTTATTTGCAAAATGTTTCAAGAGTGTTTCAGTGTTTACACTTGTTTGCAAATGAAACTTTAATGTTAATTGTCCCTAATTCTATTCAGTGTTATAAACATGGCAACAATTAAAAAGTAAAGGACATATAAATGCTTAAAATATCGGAACTATCTAAAACCTATGACAATGGTGTACATGCCTTGCAAGGTGTTAATTTAACAATACCTAAAGGGATGTTTGGTTTACTGGGTCCAAATGGGGCTGGTAAATCTTCACTTATGCGTACAATTGCAACGTTGCAATCAGCAGACAGCGGCAGCATAGAGTTTGATGGGGTTGATGTTTTAGCACAGCCTAAAAACTTGCGTGAGCGTTTAGGTTATTTACCACAAGACTTTGGTGTTTATCAGCGTGTTAGTGCTTATGACTTACTTGATCATATGGCTATTTTAAAAGGCTTAAACAACAAAGCTGAACGTAAAGAGGCCGTTGAAGGGTTGTTAGCGCAAACTAATTTATATGACCACAGAAAAAATGCGGTGAGTGGTTTTTCGGGGGGGATGCGTCAGCGTTTTGGTATTGCACAAGCTTTATTAGGCGATCCTGATTTATTGATTGTTGATGAACCAACGGCAGGACTTGATCCTGAAGAGCGCAATCGTTTTCATAATTTATTGGTTGGTTTAGGTGAAAGTAAAGTAGTGATCTTATCAACGCACATAGTTGAAGATGTATCTGAGCTTTGCCCGAATATGGCTGTGTTAGCAAGTGGACAAATTTTACTAGAAGGTAATCCAATTGAGCTGACTAATACGCTACAGGGCAAAATATGGCACAAGTCGATGAGCCAAGCTGAAGCTGTCGAACTCGAACAGTCGTTACCTGTGATCGCGAAACGTTTGTTTGCAGGAAAAACATTACTTAGTGTATTTGCTGACGACGCCCCGCAAGGTTTTGAGTCAAAACCAGCTGATTTAGAAGACGTCTATTTTTCAACATTGCATAAACATCGCAATAAAGCAGCATAAGGATACTGATTATGTTGTTTAACATGGTACGATTTGAGCTGCGCTATTTTATGCGTCAGCCCTCATTCTATATTACGTCACTTATTTTGTTTTTCCTTACTTTTATGGCGTCGGTGTCTGACTCGGTGCAAATAGGTGGAAGCAGCAATGTAAATATAAATTCTCCTTACGCAATTTTGCAAGTTATTGCGATTATGTCGGTGTTTGCTATTTTTTTAGTGGTCAACTTTGTCGGTAGCTCCGCTATTCGTGATGACGTGAGTAAACTCAATGAACTAGTTTTGAGTAAGCCATTAAATATCGCTCAGTATAGAGCGGGTCGATTTATCGGGGCTTATTTGGTCACGCTATTAGTGTTTTCAACTACTATGTTGGGTGTGTGGGTTGGCAGCGGTTTTGGTAGCTTAATGGGCTGGTTAGATAGTGAAATGGTTGGTGAAAATAAACTAAGCTATTATTTAGTGCCTTTCTTTTATATTGCTGTTCCTTCTTTATTTGTTATCTCTTCATTAATCAATGCTGTAGCAATGCGCTTTCGCAGCATGGTGGCACTGTATCTAGTCGCCGTTGCCTTACTTATTAGTTATTTGGTTGGATCGAATATCTTCTCTGATATTCAATATCGCGAAATTTCAGCTTATTTAGATATGTTTGGTATGTCTGCAATGAGAATGCAAATGGAATATTGGACAATAGCACAGCGCAATGTGATGGAAATTACATTAACTGATCAGCTATTACACAATAGGTTAATTTGGGTCGGTATTGCCTTGGTGGCATTAGTAACTGCAGCGCTCAATACATCCCATCACTTAGTGCAAAAGCAAAAAGTGAAAGGCAAAGCTAATAAAGATAATAATACCAATTCTGCAGCCGCTCTTAGTTTTAATATAAAGGCAAAGGCGACGGGAAGTAATGCATGGTCACAGTTTTCAACGCGAACTGTTTTTGAAGTCAAACAAGTTATAAAAAGCTATTCGTTTGGTATTTTACTTATTTTATCTTTAGCGACATTAATTCCTGCGTTAGTAGGTTCAATGGGTGCATACGGAACGGATGTTTGGCCTGTCACCTTTAGAATGGTTGAGCTTATTCAAGGTAGCTTTGGCATATTGATGATGATTGTACTCGTTTATTATTGTGGTGAACTTGTATGGCATGATCGTGAATCACGAATGGCCGAAATTGTTGACGCTTACCCCGTTGCGAATTGGGTGTTCTGGGGCTCTAAATATGTAGCGTTGAGTGCAGTTTTATTATTGTTATGCGCATTTGGTTCTGTGGTGACATTGTTTTATCAAATGATCATGGGCATGGCGAACTTTGATATTGCACAGTATGTAATAAGGCTCGGTTATTTATTTGTACTTGTGCTTGTTTTCCAAGGTGGCTTTGCTTTTTTATTACAGGTAATTAGCCCTAATAAATACGTAGGTATGGGTTTGTATGTGCTTTACTTTATCGCTACTTTGGTGATGAGTAACTATGGTTTTGAGCATAACATGTTTGCTATTGGTAGCACGCCAGATGCGCCTTATTCAGATATCAATGGTTATGGCCATTTTTTAACTGCTGTACATTGGTACAATTTGTACTGGTTAGGTTTTAGTATGATCATTGCCGCACTTAGCTATGCACTTTGGCCGCGTGGGGCTGGGCAAGATTTAAAAGCGCGGGTTAAGTTATTAGGCTATCAGCTTGGCAACTCGGGTAAAGTGGTTATGGTATGTGGAACACTTATTTTTGTTGGTACGGGTAGCTATATTTACTACAACACAAAGGTGCTTAACCCATTTATAACCAGTGATCAGTATGAAGACTTGCAAGAGCAATATGAGCGTGAGTTTGGTCAATTTGTTGATGCAGCCGTGCCTATTCCAACTGATGTTGTTGTTACTGCAAATATCTATCCTCAAGAGCGCCGTATTACAGCAACCGTGGTAATGCAGGTAGAGAATAAATCGCAACAACCTATTACGCGATTATTGGTAAATAAGCCTGATCATACTCATAACTGGAGTGTTGAAGTTGATGGCGGGCAACTAGGCGAGTTGAACGAACTTTACCGTCATGCTTGGTTGGATTTTGCACAGCCAATGCAACCAAACGAAAGCCGTGAAATTGTGATGAGCGTAGAGCGTTATACTAAAGGGTTTGTAGATAGAGGCAGTGATGAACGACTTGTGTATAACGGTACATTCATTGATAACACGGCTTTGTTCCCAAGTTTTGGTTATTCCTTTGGTAAGCAAATACAAGATAAAAATGAGCGTCGTCAAAGAGGTTTACCAGAATTAAAGCGTGGCAATAAAATTGAAGAAACGCAGTATCACAACCAACCTTTGTTTGCGGATAATTATGTAAGTTTTGCAGCAACAATTACCACCGATGAGTCACAAATTGCGATGGTGCCAGGTTACTTGCAATCACAAAGTACTAAAGACGGTCGCACAACTTTTGTATATGAAATGGATGCACCTATGTTGCATTTCTATAATTTGCTATCGATGGAGCTTGAGGTCAAAAAAGAGCTACATAATGGCGTAAACATAGAGGTGTACCATCATAAAGATCATGCTTGGAATGTAGATACGATGATTCAATCTACCAAAGATTCTTTAGATTATTTTTCCAAAGAGTTTGGCCCCTATCAGCATAAGCAAATGCGTATTATTGAGTTTCCTCGCTATCGTAGTTTTGCACAGAGTTTTGCTAATACAGTGCCGTATTCTGAGAATATGGGGTTTATTACCGATACGCGTGATCCAGATAATATTAATTTTCCTTACTATGTAACATCGCATGAATTGGCGCACCAGTGGTGGGCGCATCAGGTGATAGGCGCGAACGTTGAGGGCTCTAATATTTTATCTGAAATGCTATCGCAATATGCAGCGATCATGGTGATGAAAGAAAAGTATGGTGAAAACAACCTGCGTAAATTCTTAAAGTACGAACTTGATCGCTACTTATTCGGGCGCACGACAGAACCTTATGAGGAACGTACACTTGCACGCGCCGCAGGGCAGCAATATATCCACTATAACAAAGGTGCCGTGGTAATGATGGCCATACATGATTTGTTAGGTGAGCAGCGCGTAAATGCCGCTTTGCGAGCATTTTTACAAGATTACCAATATGCGCAAGAACGTTACCCAACCACGTTAGACTTTATTGCCTATCTAAAGCGAGGAACGAGTGAGCAAGAGCAGGCATTTATTGAAGATCAGTTTAATGCCATTACGTTATATGATTTAAAAATCAGTGATGTTGATGTACAAGAGGCTGAATCAGCAGGTGAGGAGCACACCATTACATTGATCATTTCTGCAGCGAAGAAACATGCCGATGGTGAAGGTAATGAAGTGGATGTCCCGCTTATACAAATGATAGATGTTGCTTTATTTAGCGCAGATCCTAATGAGATACATGACACAGATACTGTTATCTATATGCAAAAACATGAGATTAAAACGGGTGAAAACACCCTTATATTAAAAGTAACTGAGTTGCCTAAATATGCCGGAGTAGACCCATTTATCAAATTAATAGATAAGAAAAGCGGAGATAATATCAAAGCACTATAAATACAAAAGGCCTCTTACGAGGCCTTTCTCTTAGGTGTAGGAGTTTATACCAAACTACCTCAATATACAGGCTTCAGCGTTTCACAGGGTCTTAATATCAAGGCGCTACTTTACAATAATGGCAATCCCTTTTTAAAAAGTAATCCCGCAGAGAGTAAGTGCCTGTGAATCGCCCAACGACGTTCATATCTTGAGGTGGTTTGGGTGTTTAAATCGAGCATGAGTAATCTCTAGTTTACATTATGGGAATGTTAAGTTTTTTTGATTATTATTAAATCATTGTGTTAGCTAAATATTAGGCTATATTAATTTTATAGTGTGACTTTAAAGTAGTGCAATTAGCAGTAGTCAAGCTTGTAAAATATACAGAATACCTGTTCACCTCTCCTAAGAGTGAAATCGAAGCCGCATTTACTGCGGCTTTTCTGTTTCTCTAAATTGCGTCAATTCAACAGTCAACCAGTCGTTCGCTGTGAGTTTCGTGCCATCAGTAAGGATAACGGTGTAGACCTTACCGCTCCATGAGCTTTTACTGGCTAAGTTTTCGATAAAATCATCTGCTGTTTTTGCGTACCGCTGTGCTTTTTTGTATTTCATGGCTAGGTGGTCTGCGGCTTCTTGGCTGGTGTGTTTATCACCATTTCGGATAAAAACAGCATTACTTTTTGCGATGAAGCTAATTAAGTGCCCAACTTCTTGTTCAGGTGTTGCTGCAAAACTTAAATGGCTAAACATTATTAAAATAAAGGCAAAAGGCGCGAGTGTATTTTGGATTAATTGTTTCATCGTTCATCTCGTTCATGTATTGAAGTCGGCTTTGGGTATAACAATTTAAATAACGCATGATTATGTAAGTATGGTGCGTTAGGTTCATGATATTGGCAAAAGTTCAGTCCAATAATGAGCAGCCCTAAAGCTTACAGGAGTCTACATTTTTACAACAGTTTCTTACTTATTTTACAGTAAAGGCGAATGTATAATGATGACTTTCCAAACCAACACACAAGGACAAGGCCATGAAGGCTTTTCTAACTACATTATTATTGCTGATACTCTCTGGGTGCTCAGCAGTTACGATTCAGCCACAAAAGATGGCAAAAGTAAGTACCTCGCCAACATATCAAGATAGTCGCCCATTTTTTATGTGGGGACTGGTTGGTGATCAACGTGTTGATGTAAAAAAAGTATGTGGTGAGCAAGCTGTTGTACAGATGCAGTCGCAGCAAACTTTTACAGATGGGGCACTGGGGTTAGTTACCTTGGGCATCTATTCACCTCATACAATTAAAGTGTGGTGTGATGAACAGAAAAACAAAGGAGCGGGGATATGAAAAATATAGCACAATTAATGCTGGGTGTAGCATTTATAGCACTGACGGGTTGTACTAACATCCATTTTGATAACGGTCAGTATGATGACTTGGCTACCAATCATAAAAGTGAGCAATGGCATCATAACTTTGCAGCTGCACTTTATGAAGGATCAGATACTGTTGATTTATCAGATGTTTGCCCTGATTCGCAATGGCAAAGTGTACATACCTATAAATCATTTTCCAATGGCGTGGCTGAGCTCGTTGTGAATGAAGTAGGCCCTGCTTGGTACCCTAAAACAGTAGAAGTAAGCTGCGCTAAGGTACCTTATAAAGTGCAATGATCATTCGTAGCGTAATGCATCTATTGGGTTTAGCCTTGCAGCTTTTATCGCGGGGGCTAATCCAAACACGATCCCAATTAACGAAGTAAAACCGAACGACAGCATAACGGCCCAAGCCGGTATATACGCATCCGGCATACTGGGCATTGATAATGAGATCAATGTTGCAGCCCCATAACCAATAGCAAGACCAATTAAACCACCAAATAACGACAATACTACAGCTTCAACTAAAAACTGGAGCATAATAAACCCTGGGGTTGCGCCAAGTGCTTTGAGTGTACCAATAACACGCGTGCGCTCTGTTACTGATACTAGCATAATATTCATAACACCAATGCCGCCAACAATGAGACTAATCCCGACTATCCCAGCTGTTATAGCGGTGGCACTGCCTGTAAATTTATCAACATTCGCGCGGGCTTTTTCAGCGGTTTCAAATTCAAAGTCATTTTCATCATCATCTTTAAGTTTGTGTAATTGACGTAAAATTCGAGTGATTTTGGCCAGTACCAACTCTTCATCGCTGCCTTCTTTAAGCCTAAACATTATTTGTACATTACTACTGCTGTTCGCGCCTTCTAGTGCGCTCATTGTACTGATAGGAATATTTATATAATCATCTTGATCAAAGCCTAGCAAGCTGCCTTGTTTTTCGGCTACACCGATAATTCTAAACCATTCACCACCGAGCTTAATATACTCGCCAACAGGGTTCTCTGGTAAATTAAGTTTTTCGATGATGGAGGGGCCAATAAAAGCGACGCGACGGCGTTTTTCATCGTCTTCCGCACGAATGAAACGACCAAGTTCAGGGAACGTTCTATAGGCTTTTTGATAATCTTGCTCTGTTCCCATAACACGTGATGAGTGGCTTTTATTACCATATTCAGCACCACCAGAAAAGCGCCAAGTAAACATTAAAGCGGTAAATGTTTCAGCTTCTTTTACTCGGGCTTTTAAGGTTAAAAAGTCTGTGTAAGTTAGCTTGGCGTTTTTGCCAACCATTTCTTGTTCAATACTGGTAAATGGCTTAATAGAAGTTACATCTGGTGCCATGTCGGCTAATTGATCGTTAATCTGTTTGGTAAAACCCTGCATAACAGCAACCACGGTTATAACTGCGGCCACCCCAATGATGATCCCTAAGCAGGTTAAGGCACTGCGCATTGCGTTGGCCTTAATGGCCATTAATGCAGCTTTAGTGCCTTCTATGATAGCAATGGCGGATTTAAACATTTTGTTTTTCTCCCGTACCTTTGCGTACATCGCTGACAACTTTACCATCGACTAAGCGAATGACACGTTGGCAGTGATCAGCAATCTCTTGTTCGTGAGTTACCAATATAATGGTATGGCCTTCGTTATGTAGCTCATCGAATAAAGCCATAATCTCGGTGGTGGTTTTACTATCTAGGTTGCCAGTTGGTTCATCGCCAAGCAAAATATGTGGCTTAGTCACTAAAGCACGGGCAATGGCAACACGTTGGCGCTGGCCACCCGAAAGCTGGTTTGATAGGTGATTTACTTTATCGCCAAGGCCTACTCGTTGTAATGCTTCGAGTGCTTTTTCTTTACGTTGCTTAGCAGGAATAAACCGATAAACCAAAGGTTGCATAACATTTTCGAGTGCGGACGCACGAGGCAACAGATTGAAGCTTTGAAAAATAAAGCCCACACTTTCATTACGCTGATGAGCAAGTTCGGTTTCAGTCATGCTTTTTACGAGCTTATCTTTTAAAAAGTAGTCACCGCTGGTTGGTGTATCTAAACAGCCAAGTAAGTTCATTAGCGTTGATTTGCCAGAACCCGAAGGGCCAATAATAGCAACGTATTCGTTTTCTTCAATTACAATGTTTACATCATCAAGGGCTTTAAATATTTGATCACCCATTTTGTATTGCTTGTTAATGTGCTCAAGCTTAATGACCGCAGACATTATTTAGCATCCTTGGCGATAGATTGTTTAATTTTTACTGTATCGTTTTCTTTTAACTTACTAACAGGGCGAGCAGGGCCAATCACTATACGCTGACCTTTATCCAAACCACTAGTGACCGCTTGTTCAATATCAGATGAAATACCAACTTTTACGTACGTTTTAGTAACGGTATTGTCATCATTTAAGCGCCACACAAAATATTTGTCATCTTCTTTTTGTATTGCTTCAATAGGCAGTTTTAAGCCATCAACCGCGATACTTGTCGCAATTTCAGCGCGACAGCTCATACCTGCATATAATTGTCGATCAGTGTTATCCAGCAATACTTTTACTCTGAATGAGAGCCCTTGCGAACCAACTTGGTTTTTAGCCGAAGTACCAATGTTAATGACTTTGCCAGTAAAAGGTTGATTTGGGTAAGCGGCTGCGTATATATCAGTATGTTGGTCGAGTTTAATACCAGCAATATCGGTTTCATCAACTCTTAACTCAGCTAAAATAGCACTAGGATCAGCAACAAGCATAAGATCTGAGCCAATAATATTGGTTGTACCAGCAATCACTGTTTCGCCTTCTTTAATATTTACTGAGGCTAACAAACCGCTCATTGGGGCACGAAATACACTTTTACTGAGTCTATCTTCAGCAATAGATAGTGAAGCTTTAGCTTGATTATAGGCCTCACCTCGCGCTTCAATGTCTATTTTTGCAAGATCTCTTGCGTTTTTCAGATTTTCATACACTTCTTGACCAGCGAGGCCTACATCATAAAGCTCTTTTTGACGCTTTAATTGGCGTTCAATATTCAGCAGGCGAGTTTTACTGTGTTTAATCTCTATTTCGCTGGCACGTAAAACAGCTTTGTTACGTGTTACTTCTGATTCAAATGCGGTGGTATCAAGGCGCATTAGAATATCGCCTTGTTGTACACTCTGTCCTTCCTCAACAAATACTTTGTCTACACGGCCTGTTACCTCAGAGCGCAGCTGTACTTGCGTGTTAAAAACCAAGTTACCAGAGGCCATAATAGAATCTGCAATACTGCCTTGTTCCACGGTTGCAATGTTAACCTCGGCTAGATCTTCATTGCCGGTGATTTGCTTAGATACAATAAGAGCAATAAAAGCGCTGATCGCAAGGGTAACTATAATTGCTTTTTTCATTTTACTTCCTGTTAATACGCAATAGGCAGGCTATTACACCTGCCTTTATTTTTATACTAGAGCGATGATCGCCCAAATACCAAATATGATTACATTTGGTAAAGCAGCAAACAAAATAGCTTTATTCAAACTAAAATTAGTCCAGCACTTTAAACCAATGGCTGCCAGTGCAATGCCCCAAACAGTAAATATACTAATGGCTTCTGTTAGCGAATAGAGAGAGTGACCAAGTGGTAGCCCTAAAATCAATTGATTAATCGAAGCGTAGTTAAAAATACTCATTGAAAGCTGATCCGTACTGGCTGTAAGTACTAAAGCTAATATACCCAAGCTTGAGATAACTGCTGGCATCATGGTCCAAACACCAAAACCATACCAAGCCCCATAGCTATGCTGAGCATCTGGATCTTGTTTGGAAACTAATAAATAGTAGCCGGCAATGAGCGCATTCATGATGATTATGGCAAAAAGGCCACCGCCAATTGCAAACCATACTTGGCTATCAATACTTTGCTCCATACTTTGGCGGATCATTTTTTGTTCACCAATCGTGGCATCAATACTGGCTGCGGCTACTTGCTCTTCTAGAATAAACTGTGAGTCCGCATTGGTATAAAATACGTATGTACTAATAACAAGTGCTGTAGCTATTAATGTAAAGGCAAGCCAAGACCAGCCTTTTGCGTCTTTTAAGCCATTAAAGGTTTTGCTTGGACTGATAAAAATATCAACACATGCTGATAGGGCGTTTGATGAGCTCATTGTTATTATTCCTTTATTAATCATTTATAGGTACAAATATTATTGCTATTAATACCTTATTAAGAGGGTAGAATAAAGCATAACTCATGTGTGATGAGAGTTAAATTGTAACGGCTTATTAACACAGGCTTAACGGCAAGGAAGTAAGCAATAACAGTAAGGTAAATTATGACTAACACAGAACGAAAAATAGATGAATTGGTACTTGGTTTTTGGCGGTTATTAGATTGGAAAATCTCTGCACAGCAATGCTTAAGCTTTCTAGAGCAAGCTATAGATGCAGGTGTAAAGCACACTGATCATGCTGATATTTATGGCGAGTATGGCTGTGAAGCGCAGTTTGGTAAGGTGTTGTTATTAAAGCCAAGAATTCGTGATGATATTAAAATTATTACCAAGTGCGGTATTAAGCCCGCATTTCCAAGCTTGGGGTTGGCGGGTCAGGCAAACCATTATAATTCAAGTGCGCGGCATATTATAGCTTCAGCGCAGCAATCCCTTAAGCATTTTAATACAGATCGTTTAGATGTATTACTTATTCATCGTCCCGATTATTTAATGAATGCCGACGAAATGGCCAAAGCATTTACTACCCTAAAGCAAAGTGGCGATGTGTTGGAATTTGGCGTATCTAACTTTACGCCATCGCAATTAAGCTTATTACAATCACGCTTGGATTTTGAACTAGTCACTAATCAAGTTGAGTTTTCACCCTATGAAATGAAAGCGCTGGATGATGGCAGTTTGGATCAATGCCAGCTACTTGATATCAAGCCTATGTGTTGGTCACCATTAGCAGGCGGGCGCATCTTTGCGGATAGCGATGATAAAGCCATTCGCTTGCGCCACGTACTTGAGCAAGTTGGCAGAGAAATTGGTGCAAGTTCAATAGATCAAGTTGTTTATGCGTGGTTATTAATGCATCCAAGCTCACCATCAGTGGTACTGGGCACGGGCAATATCAAACGTGTAGAGTCTGCGGTTGCAGCTAAACAATTAAAGGTCAGCCGTGAGCAATGGTATAGGATTTGGCAAGGTTCAACAGGGCATAGCGTGCCGTGAGCATCGCTCACGGTGTGGGCTATTTACTCCATCGCAAGAGTTAATTGGCTAGGGTCTTCAGTTGCAATATATAAAGCTTTTAATTTTTTATCGCCATTCTCTGTTTCAGTAAACTCTTGAAAAGAATAGTTTTTTGAAAAACTAAAAATAGTATCAATAGATTTTTGATTACTGCTTTGTGTGTAAGTAAGTTCTAACGCACAAATTTTACCTGCACAATCTAGATCTTGTTGTAAAATATTAACATCTTTTAACTCATCGAGAATGAATGCATTTAGTTGCTCTTTTCGTAGTTGTGCTTCTTCTGAATAAACAATTTCAGACATTTGCTTTAGCAGGCGTGATGTATCATTTTTAAATACGCTATCTAGCGCATTTTTTGAAATAAATTCTTTTCCATTATCAGAAAAAACAAATTCTTCGGAGAATTCTTGTGGAGATAAAGCAACCAAGTTGGGCTTTGCTGATGTTTCGTCTAAAGTTTTATTTTTTTCGATTAATGCTTCAGGGTTTTCATTTAAGGTGGTTTTTGATTTGGTTGGATTATCATTACTTAGCTTAATTGATTGAAAATTTTTCGTATTTTTAACATTAGGGTTGGTCGTTTTTTTTGTTGTTACAATAGCCGCAACTAAAACTACGGCAGTAGTAATACCAATTAAAATCTTGTAATTCATCTTACTATCCTTAGAAAAGAAAGGGCGTAGCCCTTTCTAAATGATGTTTATTGCAACTGTATCACACAAGAAACTTGGCCACCACCAGAGCACGAATAGCTAACTGTACCACCATTATGGACAACCGTCATATTACCTGAGGTGCAATTACATGTCATTGTAGCATAGCTAAATGTACTCATTGTGATTAAAAAAAACGCTAAAATAACTGAAATTCTTTTTGATAAATTCATATTAATCCTTAATGTAAAAATTTAGAACGTAAATGTTATCAAAACGTTTTTTTTTGCAAGTGAAAATTTTTTGTTTGTTATTTTATATCTCAAAAATGAAGAAGGGCCTTGCGGCCCTTAGTGTTGCAGCAAGTAACACATTCTTTTTTATAAATTAAAATCGACAGAGTAAGCAACGTAAGCTTTTAAATCTGAGCCATCGATATCGTTATTAGACAGGCCAAGTGTAAAGCCATCTTTAGAGATTGAAATACCGTAGTCGATGATGTTGTCATCGCCTATAAAGTCACCTGAGTAATGGCCAACATGCAATGCCATTTCAGTCCCGTTACTACCAATAGCGAAGCCATAATCAGCGGTTAGGTATAAAGAGTCACCGAAGTCAGATCCATCACCGCTTGCCGCGGACGTTGCCAAAATAGATGCACCAAAGCTGAAACCGCCCATGCTGAGGCTACCGTAAATTTCAGAAAAATCAGCGTCAGCAGATGATGCCGCATCAGGGTATGCGTAATAAATATAACCGACGTCATAACTGATATTTTCGTTAATATCGCCACCAAAGCCTGCATAAAAATCAAGTTCATAGGTCATTTCATCGGCCCAAGATGCATTGGATACCCAAGTACCTGCGTAAAAACCAGACTCGTTTACATAATCAATACCACCAGATATTGCAGCATCACCATTAGTTTGCTCTTGTCCACGCCATAAGTAGTTTGAAGTTGCTGCTACGTTAGCTGTTACTTCTGCATAAGCTGTTGTTGATGTTGTTCCCATTAATGCAAGCGCGCTTATAGCAATCACTGTTTTTAGTCTAATCATGTTTGGTATCCTGTTGTTATGCTGATTTATTGACTCGTAATTATTTTAGTTGGTTGCAGCCTATTAATTGGCGAGCCCTTTTTAGTTGTCTAATAAGATATTAGCAGTGCTTGTGCCAAGTTGAATTGAAATTGCACATTTATATTTTTATCACTTTAAAAACAAAGAGGTGAATTTTTAGAGGGAAGAGGGTGGGTTGTATTAGGTAAGTATTACGCACTTTCTTGGTGCATAAAAAAACCCGCATGCACAAAACGATTGCAGCGGGTTTTTATCAATTTTAATGTAAATTAGCCAAAGATTGTGCGCATTAGGCTAATTGTTTCATTAACTCCACGGCCTTTTTGCACTTCGCTAATAATAGAATCACGTTTGGCACGAATATGCTCAGGCATATCCTCAGCAGCTAGAGCGCGATCAACTAATATTTCAGCTGATTCTTTACCGCGACGAACCTTTTTTGTGCCAGTGCTAGTTGCACGTTTAGGTTTGTTTAGTAGCTTAATGTAGTTAGAGTTCTCTGGTGTGTTTTTATCAGCATAATAAAATAAACAAGGCAGCAGTGCTTTAATCGCTACAAGCTGTTGGTCTAATTCACTTTCGCCATTTGCCATTTTAAACCAAGACATATTATTAATTGTTTGCACAATATCTTGCCAATAGCGTGCAAAGTCACGGTTATTTAATTTGGTAATAGCCAGAGCTGAACAAAGTGCATCTAAGCGAGTGTTATTAATTGGTGTAAATACATCAGGGCGACGCATTGCTAATAGGCGTGTTGCAGGTGCGAGAGTTGGTTTTTCATTACTTTCGTTAAACGCGAGTAAATATTTAACAACAAATTCTTGATAATCAGCTTCAGTTACTTCGCCTTCAAGCGGTATATGCGCGAGTGCATCATCAAATAATGCAGGCAGATCACCCAGCATCAAATGAAAACCTTTTGCGCTTTTTGTTGAACTAAACCATTCTACATCAAAATTGTAGTTACTAGGATCAAGAGACGAAGTGTGTTTACCGCTAAAAGCGAGTAAATCTTCAGGGATCATATCTTTTAATGTTTGTTCACGAATGCTTGCAATATAAGTTGTAAGGCGTAATTGCTCATCAAGCGCTAATACATCTTTATGTTGCTCTATAAAAACACTCACTACAGGCCAAGGGGCTACACGTAGAGTTTTTAATTGCAAAAAGCTAATCGCTGAAATTAATAAGTCATGGAGCTTTTTTAATACAGGTAATTGGGCGCTTTCAAGTAAGTCATAATTAATACGATCGCGACTAGCGTTGAGCAGTTCGTAACACCAACCTAAAAAGTCTTCAGGATGATTTTCTATTTTCACCGCCATTAGATTAAGGCTGAGCTCTGAAGCCTGCTTTAAGATATTTTGATAAATATGACCTTCTTGATCGCCTAATGCCATTTGTGAAGGTGAAATAAGCAGTTTTTTCATGCCGGACGGTACTCCAAGTATATACATTTTTTAGTTGTTTAATTTTAGCGCAAAAAGCCTAAAAACAACAGGGCTATGCATCATACCTAAGAATAAAGGGGATGCAATCTTGCTAATGCAAATCTACACAAGATTGCGTTTAAGGTGTTTAATCACCATCGTCAAGCGTAAAAAGATGCTCAACAGAGGTATTAAAGTGTTGTGCTATCTTCAATGCAATGATCACTGACGGTGTAAAGCGTGATGTTTCGATTGTGCTAATGGTTTTACGAGACACACTAATCGCATCGGCTAGTTCTTGTTGCGACAGTCCTGCAGCTTTGCGAAATTCAGCTATATGGTTGTGCACATTAACTCCTAATCACGGCTCTGCCAAAGCAATGAAGCGCCATATCCCAAAAGCATGACCCCTATGTAGAATACTGCCATAGCGGCATGCGAAAATTCGGTAGGTATTTCATCGCTTTTATAAAAAATACCAAGAAGGCAAACCCCAAATGCAATACTTGTGTGTTTATATGCATTAGTGTCAATGGTGTTTAGAAACTCATCTTTATAAGCGTATTGAAAATACATTTTTAACGGAAAGCCCCCTTTAATAACGTAAATGATCACTATAATCATATAAAATAAAACGCTCATTCCAACAATTAAAAGCCCCTCAATATCATGCTTTATTAGTGAGTAAACACTGAGAAGTAAACAAACTATCCCAGCGCTTAAACTAATCCATATGTTCTGACTCATAAATTTTTCTTCTGTTTTAATCTCTTGTTGTTTCATAAAGTCCATCCTGTGAAAGTGTTGATTTATATTTTTGTAACCTATAGGTATCAATGTAACCTCAAGGTATCATTGGGTCAAGTTTTTTTGTAACCTAAAGGTATCAAAATGTTTCAGTGACTATTCATGTCATTAATATAGACTGAGGAAAATTCATTTTTTACAGGCGGAGCAATGCTTTTGGGTCTTACTCCCGCTATTATAAGAACATCATTTGCACATTCGAAGGATCATCATGAAAACCCTACTCAAAGTAATTGGTGTAATAATCTTGCTGTTCGTAGCTTTAATCGTCGCGGCACCTTTTTTAATACCAACAGACGCAATCTTTAATAAAGTCTCGCTGCAGGTTGAACAAACCACAGGACGTACATTAACGATTAAAGGGGATAAAACATTATCGGTTTTTCCTTCATTAAAGCTTGAACTTGAAGATGTGCATTTTGCCAATATGAAAAGCGGCTCACGTGCAAATATGGCAAGTATGCAGCAACTTGCGATCCACATCCCATGGTTTTCATTATTTGGTGGTGAGCTGAAACTAGAGAAGTTTGTGATCAATGAGCCAGATATTCTACTTGAAACGGATAAAAACGGTAAAGCTAATTGGCAACTATTTGATGCGGTAGCAAAACCTGCTGAGCAACAGCAAAATGGTGGTGCAGTTAAATTACCTGAAAATTTTGATATTTCGCTAGGGGAAGTGGCTATTTATGGTGGAAAGTTTGTTTACTTAGATGGAAAAACAGGGGTTAAGCAAGAAATAAACGACCTCGAACTAGCTATATTATTACCTTCACTTCATAAAACACTAGAAGTGAAAGGTGCCATTACCTACATGCAAGAACGTTTTGAGCTTGATGTGACGGTTGATAATCCGGCCAAAGTAATTGAAGGGGATACATTTAATGTAACCAAAAATATTACATCAAAGTTAGTAGATGTCGAATTTAAAGGTTCTATTGCAGGTCAAGGTAAGGATATTCAAGGTCAATTGGCACTTAGTGGTGACTCAGTTAAAGATATCGCCAAATGGCAAGGTGTTGACCTTAATGCGAAAGACAATGCCTTTAACGCATTTAGTGTTAGCGGTAAAATGCGTATGAAAGATGATAGGTTTAATTTATCTGAATTGATTGCTACATTGGATGAATTAGAGGTTAAAGGTAAAAGCGAGCTTAGCTTAGGTAAGCGTTTAGCTGTTAATGCTGATATAGATTTAGGCATGCTTGATTTAAACCCTTACTTACCTGAAGCGGTTGCTCAAACCGAAACTCCAGAATCTGCAAGTGATGCACCAGCACAGCCTATAGTTTGGGATAATACCAAAATGGATTTAAGTGGCTTAAATGCCCTTGATGCAAATATCGTGATCCGTTCAAGTGGATTAAAAGCAAATGAGATAAAACTTGGTGCAAACCAATTCACAGTAAACCTTAAAAATGCAGTAGCAAAAATTAGTCTTGATAAATTTGCAGCGTATAAAGGTAATGGCAAAGGCATAATAACGGTTAATGCAAAGCAAACGCCTTATAAAATCAGCACTAACTTTTCATTAGCTAAAATAGATGCACAACCTTTACTAACTGATGCCGCAGGTTTTGATAAATTGATCGGTAAAGGCTCACTTAATTGGGATTTATCGACGTCAGGGCAAAGTCAAAAAGACTTTATGGGGGCACTACAAGGTAAGTTAGCCTTTGAGTTTGCTGACGGGGCAATAAAAGGCGCAAATATTGCTGAAATGGTACGCAAAGGCAAAGAGCTTATAAAAGGCAACTTCGGCGCTGTCTCTGAAGGACTCGATACGGGCTTTGATAATTCACAGCAGACTGACTTTTCGGCGTTAACGGGTAGCTTTAATTTTACGAATGGCGTGGGTAAAAATACAGACTTGAGCTTATTGAGTCCATTGGTGCGCATTAGTGGTGAAGGGGATGTCAATTTGCCTGCTGCTACTGTTAACTATCGGTTAGTCACAGGTATCGTCGATTCACTTGAAGGTCAGGGCACGACTGATAATAGCACTGGCTTTAAAGTACCACTGCGTATCAAGGGGCCATTTCACGATGTTAGTATTAGTTTAGATGTGAGTAAAGCAGCTAAAGATGAAGTCAAAGAAAAAGCAAAAGATAAAATCAAAGATAAACTAAAAGGTTTATTTGGCTAACCTTTACTGTATTTATTCGTAGAAAAAACAATCAGGGTATAAAAATACCCTGATTGTTTTATAAACAGCTGTTAAATAGCAAAATATACTCCCCTCCAAGATTACCTAGTGCTGTAATTCTAAATTAATTAAAAAATAACCTATCGCTACCCCTTCAATGCTGGTACAATTGCCCGCCCTTAAGAGACAACACTGTTGTTTTTTGAGTGGTTTTTAATCTAAATGTCTTGATTTTAAACAAATTTAAGACAATTTGTTATAACTACACCGGAGGTCATTAACATGATCCAAATGCAAACTCAGCTGGAAGTTGCTGATAACAGCGGCGCTCGCAAAGTGCAGTGTATAAAAGTCCTTGGTGGTTCACACCGTCGCTACGCAGCGATTGGCGATATCATTAAAGTTTCTGTAAAAGAAGCTATTCCTCGCGGTAAAGTGAAGAAAGGTGATGTTAAAAACGCGGTAGTTGTGCGTACCAGAAAAGGTGTTCGCCGTCCAGATGGTTCTTTGATCCGTTTTGACAGCAACGCGGCTGTTATCTTAAATGATAACTTGCAGCCAATTGGTACACGTATTTTCGGCCCTGTGACTCGCGAGCTTCGTAATGATAAGTTCATGAAAATCGTTTCACTAGCCCCAGAAGTACTGTAAGGAGCCAATCATGGCAGCAAAAATCCGTCGTGATGACGAAGTAATCGTACTAGCAGGTAAAGACAAAGGTAAGCGCGGCAAAGTGCTTTCAGTTGTTACTGAATCTGGTCGAATCTTTGTCGAAGGCATAAACTTGATCAAGAAACACCAAAAGCCGGTTCCACAATTGAACCAAGCTGGCGGCATTGTTGAGAAAGAAGCGTCTATGGATGCATCAAACGTTGCGATCTTCAACTCGGAAACGGGTAAAGCAGATCGTGTAGGTTTCAAGATTGAAGATGGTAAGAAATTACGTATCTTTAAATCTACTGGTAAAACTATCTAATAGTTGGAGTAGAATGATGGCGAAACTGCATGAAGTATATAAAGACACAGTAGTTGCTGAACTTCAAGAGAAGTTTGGTTTCAGCTCTGTCATGCAAGTCCCTCAGATCGAAAAGATCACATTGAATATGGGCGTGGGCGAAGCCCTAGCTGACAAGAAGATTTTAGATCACGCTGTTGCTGATCTAGCTGCAATCTCTGGTCAGAAACCTTTAATCACTAAAGCACGCAAATCTGTTGCTGGCTTTAAAGTGCGTGAAGGCTACCCGATTGGTTGTAAAGTAACCCTACGCGGCGAGCGTATGTGGGACTTTTTTGAGCGTTTGGTTTCAATCGCTATCCCACGTATCCGTGACTTCCGTGGTGTGAGTGCTAAGTCTTTTGATGGACGTGGTAACTACAGCATGGGCGTACGTGAACAAATCATCTTCCCAGAAATTGATTATGATAAAGTAGACCGTGTACGCGGTATGGATATCACAATCACTACATCTGCGAAAACAGATGAGGAAGGCCGTGCGTTGTTAGAAGCGTTTAACTTCCCATTTAAGAAATAAGGGTAGGGTTATGGCAAAGAATTCTATGAAAGCGCGCGAAGCAAAGCGCACTAAATTAGTTGCTCAGTTCGCTGAAAAGCGCGCAGCACTAAAAACTATCATCAGTGATGTGAAAACATCTGACGATGATCGTTGGGACGCAGTACTTAAGCTACAAGCTTTACCGCGTGATTCTAGCCCTGCACGTCAACGTAATCGTTGTAACATTACGGGCCGCCCACATGGTTACCTTCGCAAATTCGGCATGAGCCGTATTAAAGTTCGCGAAGCAGCTATGCGCGGTGAAATTCCTGGCCTTAAAAAGGCTAGCTGGTAATAGAATCACGGGAGTAAGACTATGAGCTTGCAAGATCCTATCGCGGATTTGTTCACACGAATTCGTAACGGTCAGTCAGCGAAGAAAGTATCTGTAACGATGCCTAATTCAAAGCTGAAAGTAGCATTAGCTAAAGTATTAAAAGATGAAGGTTATATCACTGATTTCGAAATCAATGGTGATGTTAAACCTGAGCTTTCTATCGAGTTGAAATACTTCGAAGGCAAAGCTGTTATTGAAAATATCCAGCGTGTTAGCCGCCCTGGTTTACGTATCTATAAGAGACGTGACGAATTACCAAAGGTAATGGGTGGTCTAGGTATCGCTATCGTATCAACTTCTAAAGGCCTAATGACAGACCGCGCCGCACGTAGTGCTGGTGTTGGTGGTGAAATCATTGGTTTTGTAGCTTAATCGGAGGGGAACTATGTCTCGCATAGCAAAGGCACCAATTAATGTTCCTGCCGGTGTAGAAGTTACATTAAAAGGCCAGGACATCACAGTTAAAGGCAAAAACGGCGAATTAACGCGTACTATCAACTCAGCTGTTGAAGTACAACTTAACGACAACGTTATTACAACTTTACCTCGTGAAGGCGTAGCCAATGCATGGGCACAAGCAGGTACTGCTCGCGCTCTTATCAACAACATGGTTGTTGGTACGCATGAAGGTTACGAGAAGAAACTTCAGTTAGTAGGCGTTGGTTACCGTGCAGCAGCAAAGGGTAAAGTTTTAGACTTAACTCTTGGTTTCTCACATCCAGTTAATTTCGCAGTTCCTGAAGGAATTACGATTGAAACTCCAAGCCAAACAGAAGTTCTAGTTAAGGGCGTAGATAAGCAGTTAGTTGGTCAAACAGCTGCTAACATTCGTGCATACCGTAAACCTGAGCCTTATAAAGGTAAGGGTGTTCGTTATTCAGATGAGAATGTACGCCGTAAAGAGGCTAAGAAGAAGTAAGGTAAGACGATGGATAAAAAAACAGCTCGTCTACGTCGTGCTAAACGCACTCGTAGAAATTATATTGAACAAGGCACAACGCGTCTTGTTATCCACCGCACGCCACGTCACATATACGCTCAAGTAGTTACTGCTGAGGGTAATGTACTGGCTGCTGCTTCTACTGTTGAAAAAGCTATTAGCGAAACAGTTAAAGGCACAGGCAACCTAGCAGCTGCGCAAGCAGTTGGTAAAGCGGTTGCAGAACGTGCGGCTGACAAAGGCATCGAAAAGATTGCTTTTGATCGCAGTGGCTTTAAATATCACGGCCGTGTGAAGGCGCTAGCTGATGCTGCGCGTGAAGCCGGTTTGCAATTCTAGGAGTAGACAATGGCTAACGTAGAAGCAAAGCAACAACAGCCTGATCTAGCTGAAAAGCTAATCGCGGTAAACCGTGTGTCTAAAGTAGTTAAAGGTGGTCGTATCTTTAGCTTCACTGCACTAACAGTAGTTGGTGACGGCGCAGGTAAAGTAGGTTTCGGTTATGGTAAAGCTCGTGAAGTTCCAGCTGCTATTCAAAAAGCAATGGAAAAAGCACGTCGCAACATGATCAACGTAGACCTAAATGGCAACACATTACAGCACCCTGTTAAAGGGCGTCATGCTGGCTCACTAGTGTTCATGAAACCAGCCTCTGAAGGTACTGGTATCATCGCAGGTGGCGCTATGCGTGCAGTACTTGAAGTGACTGGTGTGCAGAACGTACTTTCTAAATGTTACGGTTCTACTAACCCGATCAACGTTGTACGTGCAACGATCTCAGCTCTTGAGAATATGAATTCTCCTCAGTCGATCGCTGCTAAACGTGGTCTTCGAGTAGACGAGATTCTGGGGTAAACCATGGCTAATAAAACTGTAAAAGTAACACAAGTAAAGAGCTCTATCGGTCGTTTACCGAAGCATAAAGCTACATTACGCGGTCTTGGTTTACGTCGTATCAATCACACTGTTGAGTTAGAAGACACAGCATGTGTGCGTGGTATGATTAACCGAGTTTCATACATGGTTAAGGTTGAGGGGTAATTCGAATGCATTTGAATACACTTTCTCCTGCTGCAGGTTCTAAATCTGCTCCAAAACGTGTTGGTCGTGGTATCGGTTCTGGTCTAGGTAAGACTGGTGGTCGTGGTCACAAAGGTCAAAAGTCACGTTCTGGCGGTAAAGTACGCGTTGGTTTTGAAGGCGGTCAAATGCCTATGCAACGTCGTCTACCTAAGTTTGGTTTCACTTCTCGCAAATCTTTAGTATCTGCAGAAATAAACCTATACGAAATCGCTAAAGTAGAAGGCGATGTGGTAGACCTAAGTACGTTACAAGCAGCTGGTCTAGTTAAAAAGAACGTTCTGTTCGTTAAAGTTGTTAAATCTGGCGAAGTTTCACGCGCAGTTACTGTAAAAGGCCTTAAAGCCTCTAAAGGTGCTCGCGAAGCTATTGAAGCTGCCGGAGGCAAGGTAGAAGACTAAGGAAGTACTAATGGCTAAACCAGGTCAAGATATACAAAGTGCACAAAGTGGGCTTTCGGAATTGAAACGTCGATTACTATTCGTATTGGGCGCTATCATTATTTACCGTCTAGGTTCATTTGTGCCGATCCCTGGGATTGACGCCGCTGTACTTGCCGATTTCTTCGAGCAACAAAAGGGCACCATTGTTGAAATGTTTAACATGTTCAGCGGTGGTGCGCTTGAGCGCGCTTCAGTGTTAGCACTGGGTATTATGCCTTACATCACAGCTTCAATTATTACGCAACTATTAACGCATATGTATCCTCCGTTTATAGAGCTTAAGAAAGAAGGTGAACAAGGGCGTAAGAAAATAAGCCAGTACACACGCTATGGCACGCTTTTGCTTGCTACTATCCAATCAATCGGTATTGCCACAAGCTTACCGGGTATGATGGACGGGTTAGTTGTTAACCCTGGTATGGGTTTCTATTTCACCGCAGTGGTGAGTTTAGTAACAGGTACCATGTTCCTGATGTGGTTGGGCGAGCAAATTACTGAACGAGGTATCGGTAACGGTATTTCAGTTCTAATATTTGTTGGTATTGTAGCTAACCTGCCGTCTGCTATCGGTTCGACAGCCGAAATGGCGCGCCAAGGTGACATACATGTTTTAGCATTGTTATTGATTGCGGTAATCGTATTCGCTGTAACTTATCTTGTAGTATTCTTTGAACGTGGGCAACGTCGTATCGTCGTTAACTACGCAAAGCGTCAACAAGGTCGTCAAGTATTTGCTGCCCAAAGCACGCATTTACCACTGAAAGTTAATATGGCGGGTGTTATTCCACCAATCTTTGCTAGCAGTATAATACTGTTCCCTGGTACTATTGCCAGCTGGTTCGGTCAGGGTGAAGGTCCTGTCGCTGATGTGTTACAAGCTATTGCTTCAACGTTGACTCCAGGTCAGCCATTGTATGCATTAGTTTTAGCCGCAGCCATTATCTTCTTTTGCTTTTTCTATACAGCGTTGGTGTTTAACCCACGTGAAACAGCAGATAACCTGAAAAAATCTGGCGCATTTATCCCAGGTATTCGTCCAGGCGAGCAGACATCGAAATACATTGATAAAGTGATGACACGCCTGACATTGGCAGGTGCTTTGTATATAACCTTTATCTGTCTGGTGCCCGAATTCATGACGATGGCATGGCAAACGCCATTCTACTTCGGCGGTACATCAATTTTGATTATCGTTGTTGTCATCATGGACTTTATGGCACAAGTACAAACTCATATGATGTCTCATCAATATGATTCTGTGCTGAAAAAAGCGAACCTTAAAGGCTACGGTCGATAAGGTCAGTTTACGGAGTTGAGCAATGAAAGTACGTGCTTCCGTTAAGAAAATATGCCGTAACTGTAAAGTTATTAAACGTGCCGGTGTTGTACGTGTAATTTGCAGTGAGCCTAAGCATAAGCAAAGGCAAGGTTAATTAATAAGTCGTACAGGCTGAGGTTACTCGGCCTGTGTTTTCAGTAGTGATTTGGTCTTCGTTTGAGTATCCTTACGGGCTCTTCAAACAGATGATAACCGAATTCAAATATAGGAGATGTGTTAGTGGCCCGTATTGCTGGCATTAACGTCCCTGATCATAAACATGCAGTTATTGGTTTAACAGCTATTTATGGCATAGGTAAGACTCGCTCTAAGGCTATCTTAGTAGCGACTGGTATCGCCGAAACCACAAAAATCGGTGAACTTTCAGACGAAACACTTGATGTATTGCGTGAAGCAGTAAGCAAGTACACTGTAGAAGGTGACCTTCGTCGTGAAGTTACTTTGAATATCAAGCGCCTTATGGACCTTGGTTGTTACCGTGGCCTACGTCACCGTCGCTCTTTACCACTTCGTGGTCAAAGAACTAAGACTAACGCGCGTACCCGTAAGGGTCCTCGTAAGCCTATTAAGCGATAAGGGGATAGTATTATGGCTAAGACACCAATTCGTCGTAAAAAGGTTAAAAAGCAAGTTGCTGATGGTATGGCTCATGTTCATGCGTCTTTCAACAACACTATTGTTACAATTACCGACCGTCAAGGTAATGCACTATCATGGGCTACTGCCGGTGGTTCAGGTTTCCGTGGTTCACGTAAATCTACACCATTCGCTGCTCAGGTTGCTGCAGAGCGTGCAGGTACTGCTGCTCAAGAATACGGTTTAAAAAATCTAGAAGTTTTCATCAAAGGTCCAGGTCCAGGTCGTGAATCTGCTGTTCGTGCTTTGAATGCTGCAGGTTACCGTATTACCAACATTACTGACGTGACGCCTATACCACACAATGGTTGTCGTCCACCGAAGAAACGTCGCGTTTAACAATAGGTTAGGAGAAATAACATGGCAAGATATTTGGGCCCTAAGCTCAAGCTGAGTCGTCGTGAAGGCACTGACCTGTTCCTTAAGAGCGGCGTAAGAGCTATCGACTCTAAGTGTAAACTTGAGACTGCACCTGGTCAGCACGGCGCTCGTAAAGGTCGCTTATCTGATTACGGTTTACAATTACGTGAAAAGCAAAAAGTACGTCGTATCTACGGTGTATTAGAAAAGCAATTCCGTAACTATTATAAAGAAGCTGCTCGCCTTAAGGGCAACACAGGTGAAAACTTGTTACAGCTTTTAGAGCAACGTTTAGACAATGTTGTATACCGCATGGGTTTTGCAAGCACACGTGCTGAAGCACGTCAGCTAGTAAGCCACAAAGCGGTTTTAGTTAATGGTCGTGTTGTGAACATTCCTTCATTCGTAATTACTCCAGAAGATGTAGTAGTTATCCGTGAAAAGTCTAAGACACAAGCTCGTATCATCGCTGCTCTAGAACTAGCCGAGCAACGTGAAAAACCGACTTGGGTTGAAGTTGACGGTAAGAAAATGGAAGGTAATTTTAAACGCCTACCTGAGCGTTCAGATCTGTCTGCGGACATTAATGAACAACTAATCGTCGAACTTTACTCTAAGTAAAGTTAAGAGTTAAGAGAGGATAAAATGCAGGGTTCTGTTACAGAATTTCTAAAACCAAGGTTAGTCGATATCGACGCTATAAACCCAACACGTTCTAAAGTTGTTTTAGAACCATTAGAGCGTGGCTTCGGTCATACGTTGGGTAATGCCTTACGCCGTATACTTCTTTCGTCTATGCCTGGTTGTGCAGTTACCGAAGTTGAAATCGACGGTGTGTTGCATGAGTACAGCGCGAAAGAAGGCGTACAAGAAGACATCATTGAAATTCTGTTAAATCTTAAAGGTCTAGCAGTAACTTTAGAAGGTAAAGATGAAGTTTTTCTTACCCTGACTAAGTCTGGTGTAGGCCCTGTGACTGCGGCAGATATTCAGCACGATGGCGATGTAACAATTGCTAACCCAGATCACGTTATTTGTCATTTAACGACAGATAGCAGCGCGATCAGCATGCGAATTCGTGTTGAACGCGGTCGTGGTTATGTGCCGGCATCTAGCCGTTTATCCTCTGATGACGATGAGCGTCCAATTGGTCGATTGTTGCTTGATGCATCATTTAGTCCAGTTGAACGTATTGCGTACTCGGTTGAATCAGCACGTGTTGAACAACGTACAGACTTAGACAAGTTAATCATTGATATGGAAACAAACGGCACTTTAGATCCTGAAGAAGCGATCCGCCGTGCGTCTACTATCTTAGCTGAGCAATTAGAAGCATTCGTAGATTTACGTGATGTTACTGAGCCAGAAGAGAAAGAAGAGAAGCCAGAATTCGATCCTATTCTACTTCGTCCAGTCGATGATCTTGAATTAACAGTACGTTCTGCAAACTGTTTGAAAGCCGAGCAAATTCAATATATCGGTGATTTAGTTCAGCGCACAGAAGTAGAGCTTCTTAAAACGCCTAACTTAGGTAAGAAGTCTCTAACTGAAATTAAAGACGTGCTAGCTTCACGTGGTCTTTCTCTAGGTATGCGCCTAGAAAATTGGCCACCTGCAAGCCTAGCTGAATAATCTAAATCACTATATTAGTTTAGTTAGAAGGATAGGGTCATGCGCCATCGTAAGAGTGGTCGTCAATTAAACCGTAACAGCAGCCATCGTAAAGCGATGTTCAGCAATATGGCAGGTTCTTTGGTGAAACACGAAATCATCAAAACTACATTGCCTAAAGCGAAAGAGTTACGTCGTGTAATTGAACCTTTAATCACACTGGCTAAGACTGACAGTGTAGCAAATCGCCGTTTAGCGTTTGCTCGCACGCGTGATAATGAAGTAGTTGGTAAATTGTTCAGTGAAATCGGTCCTCGTAACGCGGATCGCCCAGGTGGTTACACTCGTATTCTTAAGTGTGGCTTCCGTACTGGTGACAAAGCACCAATGGCTTATATTGAACTAGTAGGTCGCACATCTGCTACCGAAGAAGTTCAAGATGACGCGCAGTCTGCTGAGTAAGTCTTAAAGACACCAAAAAGCCGAGCTTATGCTCGGCTTTTTAATGCCTATAATTATATTCCTAATCTACTCCACCTATATTCACCATTTGTTTTTAACGTGTCTTCATGCCACATACTTATTTAACCACGTAGCATTTACTAATATATGAGATCCAACTAATGATCTAGCTCCATTAAGATCATGCTATAAGGTTTATTCATTTATTCTCGTATTTAAAGCACTGCAAATAGACTTTATTTCCCAAGATTAGTGCTGTTTTTATACGTTTCGTTCAAATACTCAGCGAATAGCTAGTTTATTTAAGTTTTCATCAAAAAAGGGTTGATCTGTTTTTGGATCTCCCTATAATGCGACCCCACTGAGACGGCAGACAGCAACGCTTAGCGAGGCAAGAGTTAATCAGTGAGTCGAGTAAAACTTGAGTTTGAATTTTTATAAAGTTTAAATTTAAGTGTTGACAAAAAAATAGGAAAGCGTAACATGCGCAGCCCTAGCGAGATAAAGCAAAGCGCTTTAATCGCAACGTTCTTTAACAATATAAAGCAATCATCTGTGTGGGCACTCGTACAGATTGAGTTCTAACAGCCGAACTTAACTTTCTTTTTAGATAGGTAAGCAAGGCAAAAAATTTAGAGTCTCAATGTGATTTCTCGAAAGAGAAACTGAGTGACCAACAGAATAGTTA